>CAZEZJ010000290.1:0-6781 GCA_964516695.1 uncultured Blastocatellaceae bacterium | reverse complement strand
AGCCACGCTCTTATCATTATGGCCTGAACGCCCTCATCCTTGCTTTTCCGCCTGCAATACCGTAAAACTGAGCCTGTTTTAATCAAACAATTCAAGTGATGCGCTGTCCTGTGCTGGAACGTTTGCGTGGGCCGGTTCAAGAAATGCACGATGCCATTTTTCTCCCCCGTTAGTTCCGAACAATTCGCCACAGCGCCGCCCGTGCCGCAGCCCGCCGCCGTGAGCGATAAGCTGGCGGCGCTCTCCGAAGATGAGCCGCTGCCCGAAGCTTATCGGGTTGACCGCATTCGCCTGCTCGCGCAATCGCCCCGCAAGCTTCATCTCTACTGGGAGTTCGCTAAAAACCCTTTGGAAACTCTGCGCCGTGCCTTCGGCGCGCAAGCCGCGCGCTACACGCTGGTCGTCCGTCTCACAGCCATCGAGACGGGAGACGTAAGCTGGCACGAAGCATCCCGGTCGCGCTCGCAGTGGTTCGACGTGCAACCGGATAAGTCTTACCGCGCGGAGCTTGGATTCTTCGCGCAGGGACGCGCTTTCATACGTTTATTCTCCTCTAACATTGTGCGAGCGCCGCGCGCAGGGGTAGCGCGCACCGCCGCCATTGAGGAAGATTTCAAGGTGACGCCGGAAGAGTTTGCGCGTGTGCTCGACGAAGCGGGCTACGCCAGCGATGCGCTCGAAGTCTCGCTCGAAGCCGCCGACCTAGCGACCCAAGACGCGGCGACGCGAATCATTGCTGAAAGGCTCGGCGGCCAACTCTTGCACATCGACGAGGCGGAATTAACGGAACTGCGCAGCCTGTTGGCGGCGCTGGCGCTCGGGGTGAGGCCAAACGAATTGAGCGGGCTGCTGTCGCCAACGCTGGCCCGTTGGCTCGAACAGGTGGAGCGCGAACACAGCGAGGCGTTGCGCTCCGCGTACTTGCTGGAAATTTTAAGCTTGGCGCTCGGCATTCAGACCAGCCTCGACACATTCGAGGAGCTTGACGAAGCGGCCATGCGGCGCGTCGCGCGCTTCGTCGTCGGAGCAAGCCTCGTCAACATGCCGCGCAGGCCCTTCCACATCTGGATGCCAAGCATGACAGCCGGAAGACTCAAAAGGATGAGGGCGGAACGAATTTAGTCATTTATTCATGTCATCATTTATCCATTGCATCAATGAGCCAATGATTAAATGACTAAATCACTTCTTCCCTGCTTGTCTCTGTGCCCAAAGGATTCTTCAGTCTGATACTTCACGCGCACCTTCCCTTCGTGCGTCATCCCGAGCACCCTGAATTTCTGGAAGAAGACTGGCTCTACGAAGCGATTACGGAAGTTTACCTGCCGCTCATCTTCGTCTTCCAGAATCTTCACGACAGCGGAGCGCGCCCGCGCCTGGCGATGAACGTCTCGCCGCCGCTCTGCGAAATGCTCAGCGATTCGCTTCTCCAAGAACGCTACACGCGCCACCTCGAAAACCTGCTCGCGCTCTCTCAGAAGGAACTCGAACGCACAGAGCGCGAAGCGCCGGAGTTTCATCCGGTCGCGCGCATGTACAATGAAACCTTGAGCGCCGCTCATCATCTCTGGACGGCACGTTACAATCGCAATCTCGTTCAAGCCTTCCGCGAGTTGCAAGACGAAGGCGTGCTGGAAATCATCACCTGCGGCGCAACGCACGGCTTTCTTCCCTTAATCTCCACGCCGGAAGCCAAACGCGCGCAAATCATCGTTGCCGTCAACAACTACCGCAAACACTTCGGCAAAAACCCGCGCGGTATCTGGCTCCCTGAATGCGCCTATGAGCCGGGCGTTGAGAATCTACTGGCCGAAGCCGGAATCGAGTATTTCATTTCCGACACGCACGCCATTCTCTACGGCGAGCCGCGCCCGCGCTACGGCGTCTATGCGCCCGTCCGCTGCCCGAACGGCGTCGCCGTCTTTGCGCGCGATTTGGAAACGAGCCAGCAAGTTTGGAGTTCGGTCGTCGGCTACCCGGGCCACGCCAACTATCGCGAGTTTTACCGCGACTTAGGCTGGGACGCGCCGCTTGATTATCTGCTGCCGCACCTTCACGCGGGCGGCGAGCGCCGTCATCTCGGCCTCAAATATCACCGCATCACCGGCCGCGATGTCTCGCAGCAAGACAAAGAGCCTTACAATCCCGCTTGGGCGCGCGAGCGTGCGGCGATAAACGCCGGCGACTTCGTCAGCAAACGCATCAGTCAGGCCGCACATCTCCGACAGACCTTCAACGGTCGCGCCCCGCTCGTCGTCTCTCCCTACGACGCAGAGCTTTTCGGCCATTGGTGGTATGAAGGCCCGCAGTTTATAGATTTCGTCTTCCGCAAGCTTCATTGGAACCAAAACGAGATTCAATCAGTCGCGCCCGGCGACTATCTCGATGCAGGCATCCCCATTCAAACGCAGCAACCCTCGCAATCCTCTTGGGGCGAAGACGGCTACTTCAAGGTCTGGCTCAATGAAGCCAACTCGTGGATGTACCCGCATCAACAAGCCGCCGAAGAACGCATGACCGCGCTCGCAGATTCACACACGGAGCCGGACGCGCCCCTGCGCCGCGCGCTCAATCAGGCCGCGCGCGAACTCCTCCTCGCCCAATCGAGCGATTGGGCCTTTCAGATTTACCAGGGCACAACGGTCGAATACGCCACGCGCCGCTTTCGCTCGCACATCCGCCGCTTCAACGCGCTCGCAGACGACATCAAGAATAATCAGCTTGACGAAGAACGCCTGGCCGAAATCGAATCCCGCGACAACATCTTCCCCGAACTCGACTATCGAATTTATCGCTCCAGATGAAAGTCCAAGCCCGACGCGGCGACCGCTTCCCTCTCATCATCGGCCACAGAGGCGCTTCCGCCGTCGCACCTGAAAACACGCTGGCCGCCTTCGAGCGTGCGCTCTCTGACGATGCCGACGGCCTCGAATTCGACGTGCAACTGGCGCGCGACCGCGTTCCCGTCGTCATCCACGACGCCAGCCTGCGCCGCACGGGCCTGCGAGAGGGCTTGATAGCCGCTCTCTCATCCATCGAGTTGAGTCAGGTCGATGTCGGAACGTGGTTCAACCTGCGGCGTCCGGCCCTTGCTCAACTGGATTACGCCAACGAGAGAATTCCCACCTTGGAACGCGTCTTCGAATTGATGAAAGAACGCGAAGCCGTGCTCTACGTCGAAATGAAATGCACAGAGCTTGAGAGCGCGGCTCTGGCCGCCGAAGTAGCAAGGCTCGTCCGCGCGTACGCCATGGTTAACCGCGTCGTCGTCGAAAGCTTCACGCTCGCAGCCATCGCTGAACTCAAGCGCCACGCGCCCGAAATTCGCACCGCCGCGCTCTTTGAGCCGAAGCTCTCGCGCCCCTTGCCGTTTGCGCGTAAACTCGTCGAGCAGGCGCTGCAATACGGCGCAGACGAAATCGCGCTGCATCGCACGCTCGCCACGCGCCGCATGGTCGAAGCAGCACGGCGACGCGGCCTAAACGTGGTTGTCTGGACAGTTGATAATGCGGCGTGGGTCAAGCGTGGATTGGATTTAGGGATTCATGCTCTCATCACAAACAAACCTGCGCAGTTGCGCGCACGGCTCAACCGGCTGCTCGCAACGCCCGGCTAAGCCGTTCGAGCGCCGTCGTTTGCTCTTTAGTTTGATGAATCAAACTCAGAATCAATCCGACCGGATTTTCCTGCGCCCTCAATACGTCGCTCATTACAGCCGCGCGCCGCGCACACGCTGGACGAATGAAGCGCGGGCTGACTACACCGCTTTCTTCCTGTTAAAGGGGCGGCTCTCCTGCCAACTCCCAGACCGCTCGCTTGAACTCACAGAGGGCGACGCCTTGCTGCTGAACCCCGGCACGACCGCCGCCGCCAAAGGGCGTACGACCAACTTACTGTCGCTCACGCTCTCTCCCGCGCTGATGCTCGACGGCGCTGCGCGCATGAGGCTCATTAGCGCGGGCAGCAACGTCATCTTCCCTGAAAACTTAATCAGCGACGAACAACTGTCGCGGCTCGCACACAATCTGGCCGCAGAGTTGATTCAAGAGGAAGCCGGACAGGAGTTGGTCGTCGCCGCGCTCGTCGAGCAAATTGTTGTCCAACTGCTCCGCCACCACTCAAACATGCGCCGCTCGCCTGAGCTTGAACTATCACGCGCCGGTCTTGTTGATAGGCGCATCCGTCGCGCCGTCGAGTTAATGCACGCGCGCCTTGAAGAGAGCCTGCCGCTCGAAGAGATAGCCGCCGCCGCTCATCTCTCCACCTTTCATTTCGCGCGTCTCTTCAAAAAGCTAACGGGCGCAACCCCGCACGCTTATCTGGCGACCCTGCGCGCCTCCCGCGCACAAGCCTTGCTCGCTGATACAGACCTCTCCATCACCGAAGTCAGCGCCCGTGTCGGCTACGATAGCCCCAGCCATTTCGCCAAAGCCTTCCGCCAAGCAACCGGACTAACGCCGCGTTCTTTCCGCGCCGCCCTCATCTTGCGCCGGAATGGGTGAGTTCAAGGTTGCCCGAAACTAATCAGGGCCGCACCGTTTGCTAAACAGCGCCTCGACACAAACGCTGCCGCAGCGAATCTCCGAGAGCCAGTTTTCTTCGTTCACCTTCCTTTTCTGCGGGCTTTAGTTTTAGTAGATTTTCGCGCGGCGCTGGCGGTCGCGCGTCTGCGAATGTTCATTGTCATCGGCGTTTCCGTATCGTATTCAACGGAGAATCCTAAGGCCTCTATGAGCGGGCGGGCTTCTACAACGGTCACGCCGTCAAGCAACCGCGCGTCGCATTCGATGCGTTCTCCTTGCGGGCTGATGATGCGAACCGGCGCGTCCACCGCGTCCGCCGAAACCGAATGCAGCAGCGGGGTCGGCGTGTGGTCTACATCCAACACCATTTGGCGGAAGCGTTCCCAAGGAAAGCCTCTGCCCGGGTCGCTGCGTCGCGCCGGGTCGAGCTTGGCGTGGCTGACGACATGCCTCAAGTCTGGATACTTGCTCCAAGCGTATCTCACCAAAGCGGCGGCTTGCTCAATCTGCCAATCCGAGTAGGGGTCGCTGCCGCCCGTCACCCGATTGACGAGTTCGACGCCGAGCGACCAGTAGTTAATGTTGCGGCTCCCGCCGTTTACATCTGGATGAGAGCGGCTGTTGCGAACGTGCCATGCAGCACGTCTTTCCTGCACGCAAGCCCAGATGGCGCTGCCGTGTTGCGGCTCATCCTCATCGGGAATCAACCAGTGAAAACTGGAAATCCCGCTGTGCATGTTCGTCACCGCGTCAACGGAGCGAAAACCATCCGTGGCATGGATGACAAAGGCGCGCACCCGGCCATCGCTTCTTTGCAGGCGGTCGCTCGTGCATCTGGGCCAGCTAGCTTGAATGCCCGGATACCATGCGTTTGCAGGCTCGGGAAGGAGCGGGCCGTTATATGGTGGAAGTCTGAAATGGAAAGTAGTGGGGTCAGGCATTTTTATCCTCCTTTGAATATAGAACTGCCTCTTAAATACTAATGCGCTTTTCGGTCAAAACATTTCCGCAAGGCGCGCGTGCTGGCAAACGAAATAGCGGTTCGTCACAAGTCAAAACTAACTTACAGGCAGTTCGGCCAACGACGAGGCTTCAACCTACAACTCGGGCCAAACTTCGCTGATTTTCGACAAAAGCAGCAAGCAAGCGATGAAAGAGGGCAAGATTTACTAAGACCCGCGCGTCACGAACCGTGTATGATTTCTTTATCAATGAGCGGAGGAATCAATATATGTCTGTCCAAAAAGGTGCGGAGATAGCACCCGTCAAAGGTAAGCTGGGCGTTCTACTCGTGGGCTTGGGAGCCGTCAGCACGACGTTTATCGCGGGTGTGGAGGCCATCAAAAAGGGCATCGCCGCGCCCATCGGCAGCCTGACGCAGATGAGCACGATTCGTCTCGGCAAGCGAACGGATAATCGCGTGCCTCTCATCAAGGAATTTGTGCCGCTCGCGGACTTAAACGATTTGGTCTTCGGCGCGTGGGACATCTTCGAAGACACTGCCTACGAGGCCGCGATGCACGCGGGCGTGCTCGAAAAAGAACTGCTCGCGCAACTCAAAAAGCCGCTTCAGAAAATCAAGCCGATGAGCGCCGTCTTCGACCAGCACTACGTCAAGCGCCTCAATGGAACTAACGTCAAAAAAGGCGCGAACAAGATGGAGTTGGCCGAACAACTCATCGAAGAGATTGCCGAGTGGAAGCGCAAGAACAAGTGCTCGCGGCTGGTGATGATTTGGGCGGCCTCGACCGAGATTTTCCTCAAACCCCACGCCGTTCACAAAAATCTGGAATCTTTCGAGCAAGCCATGCGCGACAATCACAAGGCTATCGCTCCCTCCATGCTCTATGCTTATGCTGCCCTCAAATCCGGCATCCCCTTCGCGAACGGCGCGCCGAATCTGACCGTTGACATTCCCGCGCTCCTACAGCTTGCGGACCGCAATAACCTGCCCATCTGCGGCAAAGATTTCAAGACCGGCCAGACGTTGATGAAAACCATCCTCGCGCCCGGACTGAAATCAAGAATGCTCGGCCTCCACGGTTGGTACTCGACGAACATCTTGGGCAACCGCGACGGCGAAGTCCTAGACGACCCGGAATCCTTTAAGACCAAAGAAGAATCGAAGCTCTCCGTCCTCGAATACATCCTTCAGCCCGAAGTCTACCCCGAGCTGTACAAGGATTTCTCGCACGTCGTCCGCATCAACTACTATCCGCCGCGCGGCGACAACAAAGAGGGCTGGGACAACATAGACA
>CAZEZJ010000289.1:0-6798 GCA_964516695.1 uncultured Blastocatellaceae bacterium | reverse complement strand
TACCTCGTCCGCATGGAAGAGAGGCGACAGTCGCGCCGCATTGTGCAGCAGGCGATTGATAAACTGCCGGACGGGCCTGTGATGGCGAAAGTGCCGAAAATCATTAAGCCGCCCGCTGGCGACTATTATCATTCCATCGAAGGGCCGAAGGGCGAGATAGGTTGTTATCTGGTTTCGGACGGCACGGCGATGCCCACGCGCGTCCGCGTTCGCCCGCCGTCGTTGATAAACTTGCAGGCGCTCCGGCAGATGTGCATCGGTCATCTCGTCGCAGACGTGGTGGCGATTATCGGGACGCTGGATATTGTGCTCGGTGAGATTGATAGATAACGGATTTGCGATTTTAGATTTGCGATTTTAGATTGGATAAGGCCGGATTCTGCGAATCCGACTTTCAAATCTGTGAAAGTATTTTTTCGCCTTAACCAATCGCAAATCTAAAGTCAAAAATCTAAAATCTTATGAACGTCGTCCGTTTGAAAGTGCAGCCGATGACGCGCGCGAGCTTCGCGCCGTTTGGGGTGTTGATTGATAGTCGCGGCTCCGTTGATATTGACTTGGGACAGGGCGTGCCGAGTTTGACGGGGGCGACTGCGGAGTGGCGTCCCTTCAAGTTTGATTTTATGGCGCGGCACGCGCGAACGATGCAGGTTTTTTCGCCGCTCGCGTCGTCGCAATCAGTGATTGCGGTTGCGCCGCCCACAGTTGGGCCAGCGCCGGACGTGGAAAGGGTCGCGGCGTTCTTGGTGGACGGCAAACTGCCCTACGCTTATCACCGTGGGACTTGGCACACGCCGCCGTTTCCGTTAAAGGAGTGGGCCTCGTTTCTGGTCGTTGACCGCAGCGGCACGCTCGATGACGATTGGGAACTGATTGACCTACGGGCCACGCGCAATACTACTTTCGAGATTGAGCTTTAGCAGCCATGAGAGGCATGTTCGCATACTTAGCGCCGATTAACTTCGTCAACGACCTCCTGCTCAAAATTTTCAGCCAGGAGACGATTAATTATGTCGTGTGGCCGTTCATCCAAATCGGCGCGGTCGTCACGGCCGTCGCCGTTTGGGCGCTGTATGCGACCTATGCGGAGCGTAAAATTTCAGCGTTCATGCAGGCGCGTTTGGGGCCGATGCGCGTTGGCCCATGGGGGCTGTTGCAGCCGATTGCAGACGCCATTAAGCTGCTCACCAAAGAGGACATCACGCCCGATAAGGCCGACAACTATATCTTCAAGTTTGCGCCTTATATTTCTGTTGCCGCCGCCTTCATCGTCTTCGCCGTGATTCCGTTTGCGCCCGATTGGGGCGTGATTACGGACATCAACATCGGCTTGCTGTTCGTGCTTTCGGTGTCGAGCGTCGGCGTGCTGGCGCTTATCTTGGCGGGCTGGTCTTCAAACTCGAAGTATTCGCTGCTCGGCGCGCTGCGTTCATCAGCGCAGATGGTTTCATATGAAGTCTCAATGGGGTTGTCGCTGATTGGCGCGTTGATGTTCGCGCGCACGCTCTCGCTCTCGAGCGTCGTCGAAGCACAGGGCGCAGACGCCGTTTGGTACGTCCTTTATCAACCGATGGGCTTTCTCGTTTTCTTAATCAGCGGGATTGCCGAGAACAACCGCGCGCCCTTTGATTTGCCGGAAGCGGAATCGGAATTGGTCGCCGGCTTTCACACGGAATATTCGGGGATGCGCTGGTCGCTCTTTTTCATGGCCGAGTATGCGGCGATGGTTGTGGTCTCCGCGATTGCGACAACCGTTTACTTGGGCGGCTGGTATTTCCCGTGGGTTCATAAGCTGGATGCGAGCGGCTATCATGGCCTCTACGTTGCGGTCAGCATCATCATCTTCGTGACGAAGATGCTGCTCTTGCTCTACGTCTATTTCTGGCTGCGTTGGACGCTGCCGCGTTATCGTTATGACCAGTTGATGGATTTAGGTTGGAAGTGGATGATTCCGGCGGCGCTCGTCAACATCATCCTGACGGCGCTGGCCGTCTTTGCGGTGCAAGCGCTCAACGGTTGGAACAACTGGAAGACGATTGACTCAACCGCGCAGGGTTTGAATCTGACGGGCACGGGCAAGGCCGTGATGATTGCCTTCGGCATCGGCGGAATGTTCGTGACCGCCGCCGTGCTCTCGACCATTAACTGGCGCTCGCGCGATTTCAACTTGAAGACACAGCGCCGCAATATCCGGCTGGTCAATCCGCCGCAAGGCAAATCGGCCATCGCCACGACAACCGCTGCCCCCGTCGCGCCTGCGACAAGTGAAGGATGAAGAGGGAAGTTTTTAAGTGTTGGGTTCAAGGTTTCGAGTTGATTCGAGCGAACCTCAAACCTGAAACTTTAGGGAGTGTTTATGCCGTTAGTTGATGTTCCGCAGCCGACGTTTATGCAGAAGCTTAAGCGCTTCTTCTTCGTTGATTTGTTGAAGGGGATGGGGCTGACGTTGAAGTACAACGTCGGCGCGCTCACGGATAGTGATGCTGTTGGCGGGAAGGGAATTTACACGGAGCAGTATCCGAAGGTGCGGCCGGATGTCGCGCCGCGCTTTCACGGCGCGCCGCGTCTCAACATGGACCCCGAAACACACGAAACGCTCTGCATCGCCTGCAACCTCTGCGCGCTCGCCTGTCCCGAAGATTGCATTGACGTGATTCCGATGGACATCGAAATCACGGTCGCGGGCAAGCCCCGCAAGAAGAAAGTGCTCGACGAGTTTATCTTCGACACTTCGCGCTGCATGTTCTGCGCGCTCTGCCAAGAGGCGTGCCCGACCGCTTGCCTCGAACTGACGCAGGACTTTGAACTCGCAACCTACACCCGCGCCGGATTCGTCTGGAACCGCGAACTGCTCGAACAAGGGCGCGAGACGATTAAATACGAAGCCTAGTAATTTTAGATTTTTGATTTGCGATTTTAGATTGAAAGAGGACAGCTTCCGCGGAATCTGACTTTTGAAAATCCGTCAAAGCTTTTATTCCCTTCTCCAATCGCAAATCAAAAATCAAAAATCAAAAATCTTATGATTCTTTCTGGTTGGGAAGCGGTCTTCTTCTGGGTCTTCTCGATAGCGGCGCTGGTGGCTGGGCTGCTGACGATTATGGCGCGCAACGCCGTACACAGCGCGCTGTTTCTCATTTCGTCGCTGGTGTCTGTGGCGGCGCTCTTTATTCTGCTCGGCGCGGAGTTTATCGCGTGCGTGCAAATTCTGGTTTACGTTGGCGGCGTGATGGTCTTGTTTCTCTTCGTCATCATGCTCGTCAACGTCAGCGCCGAAGAGCGCGGGCGCGAGCGTATCTTCAACAGCACGTCGCAGGTGACGACCAGCGCCATCTTTCTGCTCCTGCTGGTGTTTGGCCTCGTCTATGCCATTAATCAGGGCTTCGCGGGGCTGCGCGAGCGCGACCGTGCGGCGCTCGCCCAAACGCAAGTGCAGCAGCGAGAGGCCGCGCAGCAAAACATGGAGACCTCAGCCACCGGCACGATGAAGATTACGAAAGAGACGGAGCGCGTCGGCAGCAGCCTTTATCGTTTCGCCTCTCTGCCGTTCGAGATTGCGAGCGTGCTGCTGTTGGTCGCCATCATCGGCTCCGTCATGCTCGCGCGCACCATCAAGCAGGAAGCCGCCGCCGACGATGTCGCACCTGAGACGTTAACGACAGTGAAAAGTGATGAGTGATGAGTGATGAGTAGAAAACTTCTTTCTTTTACTCATTACTCATCACTCATCACTTATTATTACTTTTTATCTTATGAACACTTTTTTCATTCCCGCTCTCGTGTGGTTGCAGCAGGAAACAACGGGCGGTCGCATGGATGTGATGATGAGCGGCGTCAAGCATCCAGACCTGTCGAAGTTTCTGGTCATTGGCGCGCTGCTTTTCATCATCGGCGTGGCGGGCGTGCTCGTGCGCCGCAACATCATCGTCATCTTTATGTCCATCGAGTTGATTCTCAACGCGGCGAACCTGAACTTCATAGCCTTCTCGCGCTACCTGCAAGAGACGGGCAGCCTCAACGCCATCGCGGGCCAAGTTTTCACAGTCTTTGTCATCGTCGTCGCGGCGGCTGAAGCCGCCATCGGGCTAGGGATAGTCATCGCGCTCTATCGCAATAAAGAGACCATCTGGGTTGATGAGATTGACCTTCTAAAATGGTAAACAGTGATAGGTAATAAGTGATAAGAAAAAGAAAGAGGTTTTCTCTTATCACCTATCACCTATCACCTATCACTTATGCATAAGCTTATCTGGCTCGTTCCGCTCTTGCCGCTCTTGGGCGCAGCCATCAACGGTCTGCTGGGGCGTAAATTTCGTTTCTCGGAAACTGTGGTCGGCTCGATTGCGGTCGGCTCGGTCGCGCTCGCTTTCCTAATTAGCTTGCTGGCTGTTTATTCCTACGGCTACAGCAATCATGCCATGTGGCCGCGCGCGTATCTGACGAGCGAAGACGGCGCGTTCAGCTACACTTGGATTCCGGGCGGCGCGGTTGAGATTACGCAGGGAGCGCCCGAGCGTGCGCGTGCCGCCAGCGAAACGACGGCGGCGGGCGCGCCCGTGGCGACGAGCGAGGCAGAGTTTGCCAGACTGCGAGAGGCCGCGCGCACAAGCGGCGGCGTCGCCACCGAGGCGCAAGACCCGCCGGGCCTCGGCGCGGAAGCGGCGCGCGATAATAAACGCAACGAGCGGACGGGACGCGGCAGCCTGCTCGACATCGAATGGAGCTATCAGCTTGACCCGCTCTCCGCCGTCTTCATGCTGATTGTCACGGGCGTCGGTCTCTGCATCTTCATCTTCGCCACCGGCTACATGCATGGCGACGCGGGCTTTTATCGTTTCTTCGCCTATCTCGGCCTCTTCATGTTTTCGATGCTCGTGCTGGTCATGGGGTCGAATTTTTTGATGATGTTCGTCGGCTGGGAGGGCGTGGGCCTCTGCTCCTACCTGCTCATTGGCTACTACTTCGACCGCAAGGAAGCGGGCGACGCCTCGCGCAAGGCTTTCATCACCAACCGCATCGGAGATTTTGGCTTCGTGCTGGCGATTTCCGCCATCATCGCGACCTTCGGCTCCGTGCAGTATACGAGCGTGACGGAGCAGGCGGCTGGCTATCCCGTTGAACTGCTGGGCGGGTGGGGCATTATGTCTTGGATTGCGCTCGGCCTCTTCATCGGAGCCATCGGTAAGTCTGCGCAGATTCCGCTCTATGTCTGGCTGCCTGACGCGATGGCTGGGCCAACACCCGTCTCCGCCCTCATTCACGCCGCGACGATGGTTACCGCCGGACTCTACATGCTGACGCGCACCAACGTCATCTTTCAACACTCGCAGACGATGATGCTCGTCGTCGCCATCGTCGGCGCAGCCACAGCCCTCTTTGCCGCGACCATCGGCATCACGCAGAACGACATCAAGAAGGTTTTGGCGTATTCGACAGTCTCGCAGCTTGGCTTCATGTTTTTGGCCTGCGGTGTCGGCGCGTTCGTCATCGGAATTTTCCACGTGATGACGCACGCCTTCTTCAAGGCTTTGATGTTTCTCGGCGCAGGCTCCGTTATTCACGGGATGCACCACGAGCAGGACATGCGACGCATGGGCGGCTTGCGCAAGTACATGCCGTACACGTATTGGACGTTCCTCGCGGGCTGGCTCGCCATCTGCGGCATCATCCCCTTTAGCGGCTTCTGGTCGAAAGACGAAATTCTCTGGCAGACCGTCTCGACCGAATACATCCCGGGCGGCTGGATTCTCTGGCTCGTCGCCACCATCGCCGCCACCTGCACGGCCTTCTACATGACGCGGCTCGTCGCCATGACCTTCTGGGGCAAGGAACGTTTCCTTGAAGTCACGGCGGGCGGGCAGGCTGATGAAGCCCACGCGCACGGCTATGACGAAGGGCGGGACACGCATCAGGCGAGTACGGATTCCGTCGGCTATCGTCCGCGCCACGATGCGGAGGAGCACGTAGGCGTCGCGCACGATGTGTTGGCGGCGCGGGCTGGCGCGCACATCCACGACGCGCACGAACACGGCTCGCATACGCCGCACGAATCGCCGCCTTCGATGTGGGTTCCGCTGGCTGTCTTGGCGACGCTCGCAATCATCGGCGGTTTCGTCGGCATCAGTCCCGCGTTCACAGGCGGCAAACACGTCGGCGGGCGCTTAAACGTCGTCAACTGGCTCGAACCCGTCATCTGGAATCCGCAGACGCGCGGCTTCGGCAAAGAACACGCCGCGGAAGGAGCGGGCGAACATGCGCGCGGCGCTGAGAATGTTGGCCCATTGCTCGCTTCGAGCGCGCCAGCGGCGGCTGAGGAATCACACGGCAACGCGGGAGGCAAAGAGTCTGCCGCCTCGCCCTACGGCGACACGGGCTTCAATCTCGCACACGCCGCTGAGAAATCCTTGGGCCACACGGGCGCGGAATGGCTCTTCATCATTATCTCGCTCGTCGTCGCGGGATTCGGCATCTTTCTCGGCTGGCTCTTCTACGTGAAGAATCCGCGCCTGCCGGAAGCTTGGGCCGCGCGCCTCGCCCCGTTGTATCGAGCCAGTTTCAATAAATATTGGGTTGACGAACTCTACGCCGTGTTATTTACGCGGCGGACGATGGACGCGGCGCGCGGCGTCTATACGATTGACTCGCGCGGAATAGACGGAGCGGTCAACGGCTCGGCTGGCTTGACGCGACTGTCGAGTCGCATCACGGGCGCTTTCGACCGCATCGTCGTTGACGGCATTGTCAACGGCATCGCGGGCTTCATCGGGCGCATCATGTCGGGCCTGCTGCGCTCCGCCC
>CAZEZJ010000288.1:0-6808 GCA_964516695.1 uncultured Blastocatellaceae bacterium | reverse complement strand
GCACCATAATCTGGTCAGCTTCAAGACCAAGCTGGACGGCCACTTCTTCCAGCATGTCGATGGATGTTCCGTCAACGTCTATCTGGCACGCTTCACGCAAGCGCCCGTAGCTGGCACGAATGCGGTAGCCTTCGAGCAGACACTTCAGCGAAGCAGGCCCACAATCCATCGCGGAAGTCTGCACGACTTCCGGCGATAGTAAACGACGACGACGTGAAGCTTGACGCTTGAACATGAAAGAAAAGCTCTAAGGGTTTTAATTTACGGCGCGGCGCTCTGAGCATTGTTGGTGCCGGAAGCAACGGCGGGCGTTTCCAGACGCTTGCCGATGGTGCGCAAGACAAGCATCGCGGGCGAAAGGCGGTCTACTTCCACCTCGACCGCGCCCGGCAAACCGTGTTCTAAAGGAATCAGCGGATTGACAGTCGCCGTTAGTTTGAACTCGACACGAATACGCCCGTCGCGCGCCTCGTTGCTGATGCCGGCGACAGAGAGCGCGACGCTTCCATACTGCGTCCACGGAAATCCCTGGAGACGCATTTGCGCGCTTTGGCCCGTGCGGATGCGACCGAGCGCAATGTCCGGCGGAAAATAGCCGACAGCCTTCAATTCGCCCGGCGGAATAATTGCGCCGAGCTTATCGCCCATCCGAATGACTGTGCCGACACGCAAATTGGAAAGCTCTCCGATGCGGCCCGCCGTCGTGGCCCTCACCTGATGCTTGCTGACCTCGTGGGCCAAGCGCTTCTCCGTGGCGACGTTGCCCTGCAAGGATGCCACCTCGCGCTTGAGGCTTTCGATGTGCGCGCGGCGATTGTTCTCTTTGGTGCGCTGTTCCCAAGCGAGGCGGTCAACCGCCAGCCGGAGCGATTCGGCGGCGGCGCGCTTCTTTTTAGCCTCCGACTGCAAACGCAAGAATTCGACTTCCGAAATGAAGCCCTCGCGATGCAGCCCAGACATCCTTTTGACTTCTTCCTCGGCAAAGAGCGCCGCTTCGGCCACTTCGTTATGACGAGCGCGCGCCTCTTCAAGCGCCACGCTCGCCGCCCGCCGTTCGTTTTCAATCGCCGCCTCTTCATCCGCTATCTGGCGATGTGTGACTTCAATCTGCGGCGCAGCCGCGCTCTGGCGCGTCTCTTCTTCGCGCAAATCAAGCTGCTTGTCTTCGGCATCCAACTCGAAGAGCACTTCGCCCGTTGTGACCTCCTTGCCGACTTTGGCGTAGACGGCGACGACTCGCCCGCTAATCGGTGATTCGATGTAGTAAACATCGGGGCCTGCTTCGAGCCGTGCCTGCTCGGTCATGGCATAGACCGGAACGCGCGCCAGCATAGCCCACGCAATCCAGCCGCCGAGCATCAATGCGCCCAGCAGCAAACCCATTATCCAAAACTTGAAATTATCCGCCGCCAGCGAACGCAGCGTGCGCGAGAAGGGGATTGCCATTTGAGACCTCTACCGCAAACCGCAGAGCAAGGGAGACTGTCTGGCCCATGCTCTGCGGTGAATTTGGAGATGTGCGACGGCCTGATGTGCCGTTTCAGCTTAACCGCCCGTGATGATGATGGGCGGGTCAGTCGGCCCGGCTTTGAGGTTGGATTTGACTTTCATCTCGAAATCTCCTTCGGTCAGACTCATCAACGAAGTTAAGGCGCTCTTTCGCAGGGCCAAAGGTTTGAGCAGGCTTGATGCTTCGGAGCGCCCATGATGATGATGTTTGGTCAGGCTACTGGGATGACACTACCTGACTTCACTGGGGTCCACTCCGGCTCTGATGTCGGAATTAACTTTCATGGCGGCTCTCCTTTCCTTAGGGTTTGCTTCAGCGAGGGATTGTCAGGGTCTAACGACTAGCTGCCACTGAAGATTGCAGGCTAGCGGTCAAGCATGTTGCTTGTGACCTACTTGTTGATGACAACCTCCGGCCCTGCCTTGACGTTGCTTTTGACTTTCATCGAAATTCTCCTTTCCTACAACATCGGAATCAGCCCACGAAGGGCGAAGACGCCGAAGTATTAACCGCCGCTCACGATGATGGGTTCATCGATGCCAGCTTTGACGTTGGATTTAACTTTCATCTTGAGACTCCTTACCGTGATGCGTTGCGACAGCCCCGAGAGCCGGCACAACGAGGGATTAACCACCTTTAATTGAAATTGGGTCCGTCTCCTCCGGCCCTGACGTTGGATTTAACTTTCATGGCGGTGCTCCTTTCTTTAGGATTTCGTTCAGCGAGGGGTGGTTGGGGTCTAGCCGGCTCTGCTGCCGTTTGAAGCTTGCAGGCCAGCGGTCAAGCAGGTTGCTTGTGACCTATTTGTTGATGATAATCTCCGGTCCGGCTTTGACATTGCTTTTAACTTTCATGGTCGTTCTCCTTCTATGTTGGTTGCTTTCAACAAGGCTTTAATTGAAGCTGGAAATCAGCCGCCCGAGACGACGATGGGCGGATCACAATCCGGTCCAGCTTTGACGTTTGACTTAACTTTCATGGCCGCGCTCCTTCCGGTTAGTTTCTTTCGGCACATCTGTGCCGAGATTTGAAATCAACTGCCGTTGACGATGATGGGAGGTTCCGAAGTGCCAGCCTTAATAATAGCTGCCGACCTTTCATCTTTCTCCTCACCAGCTAAAGCATTTTGCAGGGCGAGGTGTGCTTCGTTTTTGGCGCGCACGCCGCGCCGGCAAGCGGCTGCAACAGCAGCGCCAACTTTTGTATTGCGCTTGATTTTGGAGAGCGTTCTTCTGTTAGCTGACTTCCGAAGCGAGGAGAGCGGAGAAGGCAGATAAGCCTTTGAAGGCTGATTCACCTGTCAGCAGTTAGCCCGAGATTTTCACCCGTGGGCCAGCTTTGACGTTGCTTCTGATTTTTATCGCCCGTTCTCCTTCTTGCAGCAGATTGTTGGGCGTTGAAGTTTGTTGTGGGTTGGAGCTTATCCGCCGGTAACGATGACGGGTTCATCCACTCCGGCTCTGACGTTGGATTTGACGTTCATGGCTTAACCTCCTTACGGGAATAAGTGGCTTGTGTAATAACTTGACGCGGGAATTTGAAGTTTATTCCTACTCGCTAAAATTATTTTTCTTTCAACTCCGGCGCGCGCCTGTCGCCAACCTTTGCTGCGGTTCAATCATCAACATCAGTATCAAGGTAAAACCCGCATTAAATTAATTGGCGGCCTTTCTTGCTGAAAAATTGGACAGCGGCCATAACTAGACGTTTCTTCTAAGCAGAAGCGTTCTTCTCCCGGAGGGCACGCTTCACCGTAGAGGAGGATTCAATGAAACACCGCAGACATTGGCCCACGAAGTTTTGGACGTTGTGTCTCATCGTCAGCTTTGGGTGTGGAGCATTGCTGGCCGCTCAGCAAACAGAGCAGCAATCAATTGCTCACAGCCTGACGGGAAAATTCTTTGCCGCCTACCAAAAGGAAGACCTTGATGGGCTGATGTCTTTGTGGAGTGAGAAGTCTCCTGATTACGCGACGAGCAAACGAAGCTTCCAACAATCGTTTGCCGCTTTAGAGAAGATAGAAATCAAAACTCTCGCCTTCAGCGCAACGGTTTTACCCACGGATGAAAAGACCAACGTGCAGGTCGCGCTTGATGCGAGCGCGCTCAACAGCAAGACGGGCCAACCCGCACAAGGGTTGGGAAAGCTGAACCGCACGTTTCAGTTAATCAAAGAAGGCGAAGCTTGGAAGATTTGGAGATACTATCCGAGCGAAGAAGATTTCGCCATTGAATTAATCGCGGCGCAGACGGCGCAAGAACGCCAACGTTTGCTGGGTGAAAAGAAGCATCTCGTCACCGTCGAGCTAACAAAGCAACTCTCTCAGAAGGGAAGAGCGATGTTGGAGCAGGGCAAGCCCGCACAGGCTTTGGTCGTTGCCGAATTCGCGCTCGGCATCGCTGAATCCTTAAAAGACCCGTCAGCGATTGGCAGAGTCTTGCTGCTGGCGGGAAACATTAACCGCACCCAGGGCAACTACGAACGGGCGTTTGAATATTTGCAGAAGGGTTTGACGACGGCGGAAGCCGCGGGCAACATTCCCGACGTCATCAATGTCCTCAGGAATCTTTCCGGTTTGTTCTTCTTCCAGAGCAAGTACGACCGCGCTCTTGAGTATTCACATCGCAGCTTGCAGATTGCGGAGAAGGCGGGCCTCACCGACGAATACTTTTACATCACAAGCAATCTCTCTTTGATTTACAAATCTCAGGGCGACTACACGCAGGCGTTAACCTATGTCGTCAGAAGTATGAAAGATGCCGAGTTGATAGGTGATAAAAGGCTCATCATCTATGCCGCCAATACCGTCGGCACGATTCATCAACTGCTTGGCGACTACCCGCAGGCGCAAGAATATTACCTGCGCAGCTTGCGCTTGGCCGAAGAGAGCGGCGATAAAAAGGGCATCGCCAATGTCGTGAATAATCTGGGTCTTCTGGCACAGGCCCAAAGCGATTTCGCGCAAGCGCTTGAGTATCATCGCAGAGGCTTGCAACTCGGCACAGACATGGGAGACAACTGGCTCATCGCCAATTCATTAAACAACATCGGCTCGCTCTATCATTCGCAAGGCAACTACGCACAGGCCCTCGAAAACTACCAGCACAGCCTTAAGCTCAAAGAAGAAATCGGTGATAAGGCGGGGCTGCCGAGCGCCCTCAATAACATCGGGCAGATTTACAGAGAGCAGGGCAATTACGCGCAGGCGTTGGATTACCTACAGCGGAGCCTCAAACTCAAAGAGGAATTGAAAGACAAGCCCGGAATCGCCAATACCCTCAACAGCATCGGCGCTGTTTACTATTCCCAGAACAACTACGCGCAGGCGCTCGAATACTTCCGTCAAACCCTGCAACTGCGAGAAGAGATGGCCGATAAACCCGGCCTCGCCGGAGCCATCGCCAACATCGGACTCATCCACGACGCGCAAGGCGAATATCAGCGTGCGCTGGAATATTACCAGCGGGGCTTGAAGATACTAGAGGAGTTGGGAAACAAGGCGAGAATCGCCAACCAATTAGTCAATATAGCAAACACCCATTTCGACGCGGGCCAATTTTCTTTAGCCCTCGAAAACGCCGAGCGCGCTTCTCAGCTAGCCTCTCAACTAGGTCTCCCGCAAATCTTATGGAGCGCACGCAACGCGGCGGGAATGTCGCACCTCGCGCTCAATCAGCGCGACCAAGCGCGCCGTGCTTTTCTTGAGTCGATAGGTGCCATCGAGAAACTGCGCGAGCAGGTCGCAGGTGGAGAGCAAGACCAGCAGCGCTACTTTGAAGACAAGCTCTCGCCCTACTACGCCATGATTGAACTCTCCATCAACGAGAAGAATTCCGCCGAGGCTCTCGCTTACGCGGAACGCTCCAGGAGTCGTGTGCTGCTCGACGTGTTGAGTAATGGCAGAGTCAACATCACAAAGGCGATGACCAGTGATGAGATTCGTCGTGACCGCGCGTTGATAGCCGAGGTCAATTCGCTCAACACGCAAATCAGCCGGCTCAAGCTTCAACCCAAACCCGACGCGGCTCGCCTCGCAGAGCTTGATGCGCGGCTGGAAAAAGCGCGGCTCGAATATGAATCCTTCCAGACCAATCTCTTTGCCGCTCATCCCGAACTGAAAGTGCAAAGGGGGCAAACGCAGCCCTTCGCGTTGGAGGATGCGGCTACGCTCTTGCACGACGGAAAGACGGCGCTGCTCGAATTTGTCGTGGCGGAAAATAAGACTTATCTCTTCGTGATGACAGCGGCAACACCAAACAAAGGGCGCGCGGCTCCCGTTTCGCTCTCCATTTATCCGGTGGCAATGAAGAGTAAAGAACTGGCTGAGATGGTCGAGGGCTTTCGGCAACGCGTGGCCGAGCGCGACCTGACGATAAAACAGCCCGCGCGCCAGCTTTATGAGCTGCTCATCAAACCCGCCGAGAAACAGTTGCAGGGCATCAAAAAGCTCTGCATCGTGCCCGACGGGCCGCTCTGGAATCTACCCTTTCAGGCGTTGCTGCAAGAGCAGAAGGGCTATCTGTTGGAGCAGTACGCTATCTTCTACGCGCCTTCGCTAAGCGTGCTGCGTGAAATGGAACGAAAGGGCAGCGAACTCAGGCGGGCAGACCGGCAGCCCCGTAACATTTCCGCTCAAAGACGCACGCTGGCGAAGGTCTCTTACGTGGTTACTGCGCCGGAGTTGTTCGCGTTGGGTAATCCCACTTTGGGCGGCGAAAAGACTGTGCGCGCGAAATCGGGCTTGAGAGAAGAACCTCTCGGGCCGCTGCCCGAAGCGGAAAAAGAGGTCAAGACTTTGGGCCAACTCTATGGACCAGGCCGGAGCAGGGTATTGATTGGCGAGCAGGCGTTGGAGGAAACCGTTAAGGCTGAGGCGGGAAAGTATCAGGTGATGCACTTCGCCACTCATGCCATCCTAGACGACCGCAATCCGATGTATTCGAGAATCATGCTGTCTCACAACGCGGAGAACGCCGCGGAGGATGGACTGTTAGAGGCTTGGGAGATTATGAAGCTCGATTTGAACGCGGAGATGGTCGTGATGTCTGCGTGCCAGACGGCGCGCGGGCGCGTCGGGGCGGGAGAAGGAATGGTCGGTATGACGTGGGCCTTGTTCAACGCCGGAGTTCCCTCGGCGGTCGTCAGTCAATGGAAGGTTGACTCCGCCAGAACGACCGAGTTGATGGTTGAGTTTCACAAAAACCTTTTACGCCGTCGAGCCGAGGGCCGTGCTGCCGCGAGCAAATCCGAGGCGCTGCGGGAGGCGGCGTTGAAAGTGCTCGGCGGGCCTTTCAATCA
>CAZEZJ010000287.1:2702-6855 GCA_964516695.1 uncultured Blastocatellaceae bacterium | reverse complement strand
CCTTCGCTGGATAAAGGAACGGTTTGCGCGAGCGGGGAGATTGACTCGTTGTTGCTGTAGGTAGCGACAGACTTCAGCGGCGCTCCGCAGTGGCGGCAAAAGCGCGCTTCGGGCGGCGTCAAACTTCCGCAGTTGGAACAAGTCCTCTCCATCTCACCTCTTCCCAACAGACTCGCAACTCAAAACTTCAGCGGGCAGCGCGGCTGCCACGAGCGTGGCGTTGTCCGACATCGCGGACGACGATTGTTCCGGCGATGAAATCATGCAGGGTGCGCCCCTGCCCGTTGAAGGCCGCGATGAGAAACCCTATGCCCAGCGTGAGAAGAGAGAGCGGATAACCCGCGAAGTGGCGCAACAAGACGCGCCACCATGCTAAATGCCCGCCGTCTTTGCGCTCGATGCGCAATCCGGTCGCCCACTTGCCGAGCGTCTGCCCGCGCCACACCGCCAGCAGGCCGAAGTTGAGCGCCAACACCACGAGCGCGATAATCATCCCGAAGGTTTCAAGGCCGCTGCCCGCCGTTCGCGCGCCGCCGCCGAAGGGACGCGCGACGAGCGTGCAGAAGGCGATGATAATCGCCAAAATAATGTAGTCAATCAAGAGCGCGCCGCAACGCAAAGAGAAGGGCGCACGATACCTGTCCAGATAGGCTTGCATCTCCGCCGCGCGCGCGCCCGGACTGGCCTGCACCAGCGGCGACGGTGTTGTTTCCACTCTCACAGTCATACAAATCAGAAGTCAGGAGCCAGCCTTCAAGAAGAAAGACATAGGATAAAGTAACAGCTATTTTGCAGCCTCTTCTTCCGGCTTTCTGACTCTCGGACTTACCGGATTTCTGCCTTTCACCTTAGCCGACTAAAAAATGAAGCGTGGTTTCGCCAAGCCGGAGTTTGTCTCCGCTTTCGAGCACGCGCGGCTGACGGGGGGCCAGCCGAATCGCGTCGTTAATGACCGTCCCGTTAACTGAGTTTAAGTCTTCAATCAGAAATTGATCGCCCTTGCGCCAGATGCGCGCGTGGCGGCGCGAGACTTTGGTTTCCGGGTCAAACTTCGACAAATCAACTTCCGGGAAAATGTTGGAGTGCGGGTCGGAGCGCCCGACGAGATTGTCTTCCTTTTGCAGATGAAAGGAGACGTCCAACTCGGTTGTGCCGGCGACTATCAAGCGGGCGGTGGCTCGCGCCGTGCGCAGCGCCGCGCTTGAGCCAAGACCGACCAAGGGCTGCTTCGCTCCGCAATGCGCGCAAAAGACATCATCGGCGGCGATGCGTCCGCCGCAGAAACCGCAAAAGACCATCTCGGTTTGAATCGTCTCCCCGCCTAGATTCTGCGCGGAGGTCGCGCCATAGCTGACGTCACCGATGCGGAGCCTATCGAGATGGGCCATCAACGCTTCACGCATTTCCGCCGCCGAGCGAAAGCGGCCTTCGGGCTTGTATTCGACGGCGCGCATCAGTATGCGTTCCATCTCGTTTGAGATGGCGGGATTAATCTGGCGCGGGCGCGGGTTCTTCGTAAAATCAAAAATCAGCAGCGGATTGTCTTGCGGGTCGGAGCCGGTCAGCAGGTGAAACATCGTCGCGCCTAAAGAGTAGATGTCGGAGCGCGGCTCGACCTTGCCGCTGAAGAGTTCAGGCGGCGCGTAGCCCATGGTGCCGACCGCCGTGACGCCCTTCTCCTGCGGCGTGACCCAACGCGCAATGCCGAAGTCAATCAACATGACGCGGCCCGAGTTGCCGTCAATCATCAGATTCGCGGGCTTCAAATCGCGATAGATAATCGGCTTGGGACGCTTGTGCAGATAATCGAGCACGTCGGCAATCTGGATGCCCCAATCGGTGACGGTCTTTTCGTCAATGCGTCCGCCGGGCGCGTTTCTGAGCCGCGCAGCAAAGTCGCCGCCCGAGATGTATTTCATCACGAGATAAAAGCGACCCGCTGTGTCGTCGTAAAAGTAGTCGTAGATGGTCGGAATCGAAGAGTGCTCAAGCGAGGTCAAAAGAAGCGACTCGCGCTTGAAATCGCCAATGGCTTTTTCGTGCTGCGCGCTGTCAATATGTGCTTCGACCATCTCTTTGACGGCGCGCGGCGCATCGCCCAGGTGATGGTCCTTCGCCAGATAGACAGCGCCCATGCCGCCGCCGCCAATCCGCCTGACGATTTCATAGCGCCCGTTCAAAAGCGTTCCGGCTTCGAGTTGTTTGCTGGTCGGCTGCCGGCCTCCGGTGGAGCCTGCGCGCGCGGTTGGCGGAACGGTCTGCGCGCCGCTCTCCTGCCCGACTTCGCCCGTAGACTTTTCGCGGTCGCGCGCACCGCCGCTGCTGCCCGCTCGCGGCGCAAACGTGTCGCCCAACTGCGAACCGCTGGCGGCGGCAGGTGTTGACGAAGGAGAGGCTGCTGGCTCATCGTCTGCGTCAGCGGCAGCCTGCTTTTCACCTGCGTCTTCTTCTTGGGCGGTAACAACTGCGGCGGCGGCGGCCTTGTCTGCGGCGGGCGCGTCAGGCGTTTCCGTATCCTCCAATTCCGCGGCCGAAGAAGATTGAGGCTTGGCGTCGGCGGCGGGCGCAGCGCCGCTCTCTGCTGCATCCAACGGAGCAGGGCTGCGCGCTTCGCTCTCTTGTAGCGAAGCGCCGCAGTTGCCGCAGTATGGATCATCCGGCGCAACCTTCACGCCGCATTCGTGACAGAAAGACATCTTGCTCGATAACCTTCTGGCGTCCGTCAACTATCAGAGAGACGCTTCGGGGGAAACTCGACGCGCGCCGCTTATGCTGCAAACGTTTCGGCGCGCGCCTTTTTTACTTGACTATATGAAAACGTAAAAAAGTTTTGCCGACGATAATCTCGTCGCCATCTCGCAGGGGCTGTCGGTCGCCGGGCAGAAGACGCCTGCCGCGATTGATAAAAGTGCCGTTGGTCGAACCTAAGTCTTCAATGTAATACTGCTCTTCGCGCCGCATAATGCGCGCATGGCGGCGCGAGACTTTCGCTTCTGGGTCATCGGCGTCCAAGTCAACATCAGGGAAGATACCGCCGTCGGCGTCCCAGCGTCCGATTTGTGATTCGTCATCGCTCAAGGGAAACTGCTTGCCCGCAGAGCGCCCGCGCTCGATGACGAGGCGCGCATGAGCGCCTTCCATTAAAGCCAGCGAAGCGGCCGAGACGGCATAAGCAGGCGCCGCCTGCGGCGCGACGGCCTCGGTTTGCCGCGCGACCATGGCGGCAGCTCCCGCCTCAGACATCTTCTTATCGGTCGTATTGCCGGAATGGCCCGTGTCGGCAGACTTCTTGGAACGCGCCGACGCGCTCAAAGGAGCGCCGCACTCATCGCAATATTGCGAGCCTTCCAGATTCTCCGTGCTGCATCTCTCGCAAGTTGTCATAAGCTTTCCCCTCGTGCGATTAACTTGATGTGGAAGAAAAGAGGCGCGCACCGCTTATCTCCAAGCCGCAGCGCCGCCTTCGCTCGCGCGAGAAACGCCAAGCATTGTAACGCGAAATCTACAAACGCCACAATAACTCGCGTTAGAAGCCGTCGGGCCACAGGCCGGAATTGAGAATAATCGGCACAAAACGATTATCTTTTATTCTGCTTTTCTTTTCTTCAGACTCCTGACCTATGACTCCTTGACTTTCGGCCTTTACGTGAAACTGTTGCCGCTTTTTTAACGTAGAAACTTTGCGACACAGGCGGCCTTATCAATCTGAAGCCGACTTGTGTTAAGTTTAAGGCTTGGCCCGACTATTTTGTAACCCTCTATTTTAAGGAAAATTTCAGATGGCTTTAAGCAGGAAAAGAAAGATTATCATCGGGGTTTCGGCGGTCGCCGTGCTCGGCGTCATCATCGTCATCAGCATCCTGGCGCGCGGCAAAGACGTGCCGGAAGTGACGACCGTGACGGTCGCTCCGCCCAAAGAGTTGCGCTCGACGGTGACGGCCTCCGGCGAGATTCGCCCCATACAGTTTATCAACCTGACGAGCGAAGTGCAGGGCCGCATTGAAGAGATTTACGTTAAGGAAGGCGAGATGGTGACAAAGGGCCAGGCTCTTGTCAGGCTCGACCCGACGCAGTTGCAATCGAATCAGCAGGCGCAAGCCGCCGCCGCGCAGGCCGCCATCAGCGACGTGCAAAACGCCCGCACCCAGGTCTT
>CAZEZJ010000287.1:0-2692 GCA_964516695.1 uncultured Blastocatellaceae bacterium | reverse complement strand
AACAGCGTCTCGCAGGCGCAGCAGGCTCTAACGGTCGCTGAGGCTTCCGTCTCCCAGGCGCGCCAGCAGGTCATCTCTTCGCAGACTAACGTTGACCGCGCGAAGGTTGACCTCAATACGGCGCAACGCGAACTTAAGCGGAGCACGGAACTCGTGGAATCCGGCGTGTCTTCGCGCTCGGAATATGACGCCGCGCGCGACCGTTTTGAGCAGGCGCAGGTCGCTTTGCGCACGGCGCAGGCGAATCTAGAAGCGCAGAAAATCGGGGTGCAGGAAGCCATCGCGCGCGCCAACCAGCAGCGCGTCGCCGTGCGCGAGGCTCGCATCGGTGTGCAGCGCGCGCAGGCCGGAGTCTCCTCCTCGGAATCGCGCGCCAACCAGCAGGCGGCAATCCTGCGCGGCCAATCCAGCCAAAGCGATAAGACCATCACGCGCGCTCCCCTAAACGGCGTCGTTGCGGACATCCCTTCAAAGGTCGGCACGTTCGCCGTCGCCGGACTCTCGACGACGGCGCTGCTGACTATCGCGGACATGTCCGAAGTCAACGTGGAAGTTAAGGTTGACGAAACCGAGATTGCCAACGTCGAGGTGGGCCAACCCGTGAAGGTCAAAGTCGATGCCTTTCAGGAGCGCGAGGTCTTGGGGACTGTGACGCAGAAGACGCCGCTCGCCGTCGGCAAGTCTGCCACGCAGGGCGGACTCTCCAACACCATCAACGTGCAGGAGGCGAAGGAATTTCGCGTCGTCGTTCGTCTCGATAAGGCCAGCCTCCCGAAAGAGATTCACGAGGGATTGAAGCCGGGCATGAGCGCGACGGCGACGATTACCACGAAGGTCGTGCCGAATGCCATCGCCGTTCCGCTGCAAGCCATCGTCGAAAAGCCGCCGACTCCGGGCGCCGCAGCGTCGCCCACGACAGCGCCTCCTAACGCGCAGCCGTCGCAGCCCTCCGAGCGGCCCAAAGACATCAAGGGCGTCTACGTGCTCGAAGGCAACAAGGTCAAGTTTGCGACGATAACAACAGGCATCACGGGTGAATCTGAGATACAAATTCTAGAAGGCGTCCAGCCCGGGCAGGAAATCATCACCGGGCCGAGTCGTATCCTAAAAACCCTGAAAGACGATACGGCTGTTAAGCGACAGGTCAGAAAACCCGGCGACAATACCAACACAAGCGAGAAGTAGAAGATGACTGAAGCGACACTGGCGAGTCCGGCAACAGACGAAATCATCGGACGCGGCGAATTGCTGGCCCGCGATGCCGTCCCCGCATCTTTAATCTCGATGCGCGACATCTGGAAAACGTATGTGATGGGCACAGAAGAAGTACATGCTCTACACGGCGTCTCGTTTGACGTGCAAAAGGGCGAGTATGTGGCAATCATCGGCCCATCCGGCTCCGGCAAGTCAACGCTGATGAATCTCATCGGCTGTCTTGACACGCCGACCAAAGGCCAATACTGGATTAACGGCAAGCAAGTCGCCGAAATGGACGATGATGAACTGGCGCGAATTCGTAATCAGGAAGTCGGCTTCGTCTTTCAGACGTTTAATCTGCTGGCCCGCGCGACCAGCCTTCATAATGTCGAACTGCCGCTCATCTATGCCGGAATGTCTGCCAACGCACGACACGAGAAGGCCAAGCAATCGCTGACCGCCGTTGACCTCGCAGACCGCATGATGCATAAGCCCAACGAGCTATCGGGCGGACAACGCCAGCGCGTCGCCATCGCCCGTGCCCTCGTCAACAATCCTTCTATCCTGCTGGCCGACGAGCCGACGGGCGCGCTCGACACGCACACCAGCTACGAGATTATGAATCTCTTTGAGAAGCTTCACGCCGAGGGTAATACCATCATCGTCGTCACACACGAGCAGGACATTGCCGCCCGCGCTCATCGCGTGATTTCGATTCGCGACGGGCAGATCGAGAAAGATGAACGCATCAGATGAAGAGACGCGCCAAGACAGAGACGCCGCGACGCGGGAACAAAAACTAATTTTCCCAACGCCGGTGCGTTCGTCTCGTCGCGTCTTCGCATCTCAACGTCTGCGCATCTCAGCCCTCTGGGAGTCGTTTCGCGTCGCGTTCGCCAGCCTGCGCGCCAATAAGATGCGAACGGCTTTGACGCTCATCGGCATCGTCGTCGGCGTCGCCGCCGTCATCGCCGTCGTCACCATCATCAAAGGGCTGGACCAAACCGTCGCCTCCACCTTCTCTTCCCAGGGTTCGACCGTCTTCACTATCACCAAGCGCCCGATGGTCATCACCTCGCGCGAACAGTTTATTCAAACCAACAAGCGCAAGGACGTGACGAACGAAGACGCAGACGCCATCAAGCGCATCTGCACAGCCTGCTGGCGCATCGGCACGGCGGTCGGCAAGCGCGAGACCATCAAACATGGCGACCAGAAATCCGAAGAAGTCTCGACGCGCGGCATGTCGCTCATCATGTTTGACATCGAAGCGCTCAACATGGACGCGGGCCGCCTCTGGACTGAAAGCGAGGCGGCGGCTGGCCGCGAGGTCTGCGTTATCGGCGTTGACGTGCTGGAAAACGTCTTCGGCGGTGCCGCGCCCGAAAGGGCGGTCGGGCAGGAACTACGTGTCGGCGGGCGTTCTTTTGAAATCGTCGGCGTGGTGCAGAAGCAGGGCAAGATTTTCGGATTCTCGCGCGACAATTTCGTCTTT
>CAZEZJ010000286.1:0-6859 GCA_964516695.1 uncultured Blastocatellaceae bacterium | reverse complement strand
TTCATCGTGATGGAGTTTGTCGAAGGCCGCACGCTCTCCGAAATTCTGGCCCAAGAAGGTCGCTTCATGCCGGAGCGCGCCGTGCGCATCGCCGCAGACATCTGCGACGTGCTTTCGGAAGCGCACAAGCTCGGCATCATCCACCGCGACCTCAAGCCCTCGAACATCATGCTCAACGACAGGGGCGTCTGCGTGCTCGATTTCGGCGTGGCGAAAGTCTTGGCGACTTCTGCCGACGCGACCTTTACACACGCGACGACAGGCTCCGGCATGATTGTCGGCACGCCGCGCTACATGTCGCCCGAACAATGTTTGGGCCAGCGCGTCGGCGCACGCTCGGACCTCTACAGCCTCGGCGTGCTGCTCTACGAAATGCTCGCCGGACGCCCGCCCTTCGTTGACATGCTGCAATCCGCGGTCTTAGTCAAGCAGGCGACAGCCGCGCCGCCGCCGCTGCCGCAACTGCGTTCCGATGTGCCGCACACATTGGCCGTCGCCATCCATACCTTGCTCGCCAAGCGCCCCGAACATCGCCCGCAAACAGCCGAAGCCGCGCGCAAGCTTTTGGAAAAGAGCATTGTTCGGCAATCGCAAACCATCAGCGAAGAGCAACCCTTTGCCGCTACCATCGGCGCGCTCAACACTTCCAGCCGCAGCATCATCTTTCGCACGGTTGCGCCCGTCGCGCTTATCGCCGTGCTCGGCATCGCGTTGCTCGCTTGGGGACGAAGCGGGCCGCTTCCGCCCGCTTCCGCCGCGGCGCTCAACGATGAGCTGCCCGCCACCAACGCAACCAACACGGCCTCGTTTGATTCAACCTTCTACGGCGCGAAGCCGCCCGTCACAGTTGCTTCGCAACTTCCGGCGCAGCCGCCGCAACCGCCGCTCAGCCTCGATGCGGCGCGACAGATTGCCCGCTCCATCTTAGGCGGCGCGGTGAGCGATGTGCGCGTGTTGAGGACAGAGCGCGAGCCTGTGATTATGGCGCTGCGCGATGAACGGCGCACGGGCCAGTCGCACATGGTGATGCTGGAGAGAAGCGGAACTCAATATCGCATAGCGGGAAAAGCCGCGCTCGACGCGCCAGAATTTCGCGGCGCAAACTGGACCGCGGAAGTGCGCGACGTTGACGGCGACGGCTACGACGAAGTTCTTTACACGGGCACAAAACCGCGCGACCACATTTCCGACCGCCGCTTTCTGCTCTACGTCCCGCGCACGCGTCAGGCTTACGCCCTGCGCGTCGAGAATCGCACACGCGGGCAGCAACCGTCGCGCATCACCATCACGCCCAACGCGCAAGCTCGCGCCGCCACGCCCTATCGCCATGCGCTGCAACAGCGCGCGCAAGACTTGTAAGGGATTAAGGCCGGCAACATCACGGGATGAAGAAGAACGAACAGCCTGCTTTCTTCGCGTCATCCCTGTGTCCGCATCTCTCGTGCCTTGCTTGTCTCGTGTCAGCCATGCCAAGATAGGCGGCGCTGTGGCCCCCAGGTTGGCCCACTTAATCCTGTTTGGCGTGGGTTTACTATCCGCTTGATCCGTCGCTCCCAATTTGACCAGTCCGCGTGCGACCGCCTCAGTGAGTCTGTGCAGGAGATTGAGCGCGGGACGGATGCCGAGATTGTCATCGTCGTGCGCGCTCGCTCCGCCACCTACCGGCAGGCGGATTATCTGGCGGGCGCGCTCCTAGCCTTCGTTGGTCTCGTTTTCCTGCTCTTCTCGCCCTTCGAATTCAGCCATTATTTTGTGGCGATTGATGTCGTGCTGCTGTTTGGCATCGGCGTGTATCTTTCGTCGCGCAGCACGGGTGTGCGCCGTCTGTTGACGACGAAGAAGTATAGACGCGAGGCGGCGCGCACGGGCGCGGCGGCGATGTTTTACGAGGCTGGCATCGCCAACACTGACGCCGAGATGGGCGTCATCGTTTACCTGTCTTTGTTGGAAAGACGACTCGAAGTGATTGCTGACCGTGGCGTCCTGAAGGCCGCGCCGCCGCTCGAATGGAACGAGTGCTTGTATGAGTTGCACCGCGCGGGCCGCAAGCCCGAACTTGAAACTTTACTGCGGGCGCTCAAGCACCTGGGCGCGGTGCTCGCGGAACACTTGCCGCCGACGGGCGAGAATCCAAACGAGTTGCCAGATATGCCGCGCTTTGATTTGAAATGAACGCTGCCCGCCGCACAAACAGACTCTTACGCCTCTCGATTGTGCTCGCGGCGATTTTCGTTGCCTTGTTTGCCGCCGGAGAGTTAGCGCCGGAGGTGTGGGCGCGCGTCGGCGGCGGCGGCTCTTATGGCGGCGGCAGTCGTGGCGGCGGCAGCGGCGGCGACGGCGGCGCGATTATCGCGATTGTTCGCCTGCTTTTCTGGCTGACAATCGAAGTGCCCGTTATCGGCATTCCGGTGGACATCGCCGTTGTCGGCGGGCTGATTTATTACTTCGTCAAAAAGGATAAGACGGAGCCGTCCACCTGCTCGTCGCCCGCGTCGGGCGTAGTGCCGACGCTCGGGCCGGAAAATCAACAGCGGCGCGGAGGCTTCAGTAAAGAGTTCAACCAACTGCGGCGCTTCGACCCAAACTTTTCGGAAATCATCTTCACGGATTTCTGTTACGCGCTCTACGCCAAAGCGCACGACGCGCGCGGGCGCGGGCCGCAAGCGCTCGACCAGCTTTCGCCCTACTTGAGCGACGCCGCGCGTCAGGAGTTGCTCGGGCGCAACCCGCCAAACCTTCAGGCCGTCATCGGCATCATCGTCGGCTCCATGCAGATTGCAGACTTGCAAGGGTTGGCAACGCCCGTCGTCAATATCAGTATTGATTTTGAGACCAACTATACAGAGGCGGTCGCAGACAACAATCAGACTCGCCAGATGACATACTACGTGCGCGAGCGCTGGCTGTTGGAGCGCCGCCGCGACGTGCTCTCGCCCACGCCTGCGCAGGCCGTGGCGCTTCATTGCCCGCGCTGCGGCGCGGCGCTGGAAAAGAACGTGCAGGGCGCTTGCGCCTTCTGCGGCGCAAAGATTGAGAGCGGCGAGTTTCAGTGGTATGTCCGTAGCATCCGGCTCCAGAGCCGTGAGGCGCGCGGGCCGCTGCTCACGTCGGACGTGCAGGAAGTCGGCACGGATTATCCGTCCGTCATCCAGCCCGGCCTACAGAACATCCGCACGAGCTTCGAGCGCAATCACCCGGAGTTTGCGTGGACTGAATTTGAAGCCCGCGCCCGCCTGATTTTCCATGAGCTACAGGCCGCTTGGTCGTCGCTCGATTGGGAGCGAGCGCGCCCGCATGAGACCGACAGCATTTTTCAAATGCATCGCTACTGGATTGAAGAGTACAAACGACAGGGCTTGCGCAACGCCCTTGATGGCGCGCGCATCACCTCCATGCAGCCCGTCAAAATCAAGGAGGACACTTTTTATAACGCCATCACCTTGCGCATCTGGGCCGAAGGCTACGACTACACCGTTGACCAAACGGGCAAGGTCGTCAGCGGTTCAAACAAGCGCCTGCGGAAATGGAGCGAGTATTGGACGTTTATCCGCAATCGCACCGCCAAACCCACTCACGCCCGCGCAGACCTCAACTGCCCGAACTGCGGAGCGCCCCTGAAGGTCAACGTCACGGGCATCTGCGAGTATTGCCGTGGCAAAATAACGTCGGGCGAGTTTGACTGGGTGCTCTCGAAAATCGAGCAGGATGAATCTTACGCGGGCTGAACATCCCCACGGCCTCACCTGACATCGAACTGCCCGGCATTTCCTGCTAAACTATCGGAAATCGAAAATACCAGTTCAATTGATGAATGGAGTTTTTGTGAAACGCAATCTGAGTCTTCTTCTCATCCTCTGGTCGCTCTTCGTGTCAGTGGCCGCGCCCGGCTACGCGCAGACGACTACTGCGCCCGCGCGTTCTTCGTCAGGAACAGCGACGGCGACCGCTCCGGCGCAGCCAGCAATCCAGCAGGCCCAACTCGTCAATCGAGTGCTCGCGAACGGTCTGGAAATCATCGTGCTCGAAGACCATTCCGTGCCGCTCGTGACGATTGAGTTGGCCGTCAAAAACGGTTCTTACACGGAGCCGCCCGAACTCAACGGCCTGTCGCATCTCTACGAGCACATGTTCTTCAAGGCCAACCGCGCCATCGCCAGCGCCGAAGATTACCTGCAAACAATCGGCCAACTCGGCATCGCTTACAACGGCTCGACGCGCGAGGAAGTCGTCAACTACTACTTCACGACGACCAGCCCGAACCTTCGCACCGCGATTTTTTACAGGCGCGACGCGGCGCGCTACCCGCTCTTCGATAAGGGCGAGTTTGAGCGCGAGCGCCAGGTCGTCATCGGAGAGATTGACCGCAACGAGTCGAACCCTTTTTATTATCTCAACCTTGAGATGAACAGCCGTCTCTTCTACAAGTATCCGAGCCGCAAGACTCCGCTCGGCAGCCGCCAGACCATTACAGCCGCGACCACAGACATGATGAAGCTGATTCAGGGGCGCTACTATGTGCCCAACAACTCGGCGCTTGTCATTACGGGCGATGTCGTTCCTGAAGAAGTCTTCAAGATGGCGCAGGAGTTTTACGGCGATTGGCCGCGCCGCGAGAAAGACCCGTTCGTCGAGTTTCCTCTGGTGGAGCACCCGCCGCTGCCAAAGAGCGAGGGCGTCATTATCAAGCAACCCGTGCAGAGCGTTGTGATTATGCTCGGCTGGCATGGGCCGTCAATCGGCAAGGACAACGAGGCGACTTACGCGGCTGACGTTTTCTCCTTCATCCTGACGCAGCCCAACTCGCGTTTTCAGCGTGCGCTCGTTGATACCGGATTAGTGCATGGCGTCGGCTTCGGCTACTACACGCAGCGCAACGTCGGCCCTATCACAGTCGCCTTGCAGACCACGCCCGACAAAGCACGCGCCGCCGTCAAAGCCGTCTATGCTGAAATCGCGCGCTTCAACGATAAGGACTACTACACGGACGAGCAACTCGAAAGCGCCAAGACGCTGCTCGAAGCCGACGACCTTTATTCGCGCGAGAAGCTTTCCGAGTATGCACACACGCTCTCGTTTTGGTGGGCCTCAACCGGAATCGATTATTTCCGTGGCTACCTGACTAATTTACGCAAGACGACGCGCGCCGACATCAGCCGCTACGTCACCACCTACATACACGGCAAGCCGCATCTCGGCCTCGCCCTCATCTCCGAAGAAGCGCAGCAGCAAATTCAATTGAAACCGGAAGAGTTAATAGGACAATGAAGAACAGAAATCAGAGGACAGCCAGCAGTAGGCAGCGTGCGGAAAGTAAACGGCGGCAGGACGAGGGGCATCGTCCGCCTCCGGCAAGTGAAACATGGCGGACGGCGGCCAGGAAGTTTTTAATAGCCGGCTGCCTGCTCCTTACCGTCTCCCTTCCTTTCTCTCCGAGCGTTCTGGCGCAGACGCCGGTGCCTGCCAAAACGCCGGATGAGAAGGTTGCCAAGCCCACAGCGGCGCAGGATGCGACCGCCGCGCGTGCGGCGGCTGAACGAAGAGCGGAAGCGGTCGCCGCGTCGCTCGTCACCGAGTTTGACGTTAACGGCCTGAAGGTGTTGGTCAAGCGGCGTGCGGGCAGCCAGACGGTCGCGGCGGGCCTCTTCGTGCGCGGCGGCTCGCGCAACATCACAGCGGAAAACGCGGGCATCGAATCCCTCATGCTGTCGGTCGCGACCGAGGCGAGCAAGGCGTTTCCGCGCGAGCGGATGCGAACGGAACTCTCGCGCATGGGCACCGTCATCTCTGCGGGCACCAATTATGATTACTCCGCGCTCACTCTCGGCTCGACGCGCCAGAGCTTCGACCGCTCTTGGGAAATCTTCACGGATGTCGCGCTCAACCCGTCGTTCACAACCGAAGACGTGCAGCTCGTTCAAAATCGCATGGTCTCGGCTCTACGCGACGACTCGGACGACCCCGACACTTACTTGCAGCGCTTGCAGGAGCGCGTCGGCTATGCCGGGCATCCTTACTTGAATCGTCCGCAAGGGACGGCGGAGACCGTCTCGCGCCTGACGGTTGACGACCTGCGCCGCTATCACCAGCAGATGATGCAGACCTCGCGCTTGCTGCTCGTTATCGTCGGTGACCTAGACGCCGCGCAACTCAAACAGCGCATCACGGATTCCTTCGGCAAATTGCCGCGCGGCGACTACAACGCGCAACCGCTGCCCGCGCTCGCCTTCGATACTCCGACCGTCGAAGTCACACGTCGCGGTTTACCGACCAACTACATCCAGGGCTGGTTTGCCGCGCCCTCTCTGACCGCCGCGGACATCTACCCGATGCGCATCGCGTCGGCCATCCTGCGCGACCGCGTCTTTGAGGAGGTGCGCGTCAAGCGCAATCTCTCCTATGCGCCGAGCGCGTTTCTCAAAGACCAGGGCGCAAACGTCGGCGGCATCTACGTGACGGCGGTTGATGCTAATCAAGCCATCCGTCTGATGCTTAATGAGATTTCTCGTTTGCAGACGCAGCCGATTGGCCGCGAAGACATCACGGGCGTCGTCTCGCAATACCTGACGCAGTATTATCTCGGGCAGGAAACTAACGCGGCGCAGGTCGGGGAACTCGCGCAGTATGAATTAATCGGCGGCGGCTGGCGCAACTCTTTCGAGCAGTTGGAGCGCCTGCGCGCCGTCACTCCGGCCGACGTGCAGCGCGTCGCCAAAAACTACATGAAGAACATACGCTTCGTCGTTCTCGGTGACCCGGCGCGCGTGGACACAAAGGTCTTCACGTTCCAGACAGGGGAATAGACAAGTAAATAACCCAAGTTGCTAGTTAGAGCTTGATTGCTCTTTGAACAATAGAAAGT
>CAZEZJ010000285.1:0-6901 GCA_964516695.1 uncultured Blastocatellaceae bacterium | reverse complement strand
TCTCATCCTTCATCCCTCATCCCTTCTTGTGTTACTCTCTGCAAAGTTCTAGTCCTATCTTTCAAACAAACAAGCGGACGCTTACCCGACGGCGAGTGCGGTGATGGAAACCTATGACATGGTTTCGTAAAAACAAGCAGAAGAATGAGGCCGTGCCGGTTGAGGAACGGCGCGTCAAAACCGAAGGCATCTGGGTCAAGTGTGATGCCTGCGATGAGCCGCTCTACAAACGCGACCTCGAAGAATCGCTGCAAGTCTGTCATCACTGCAAATACCATTTTCGCCTCGACGCTCGCTCGCGTCTTGAGATGCTGTTTGATGACGGCATGTATGAAGAACTGGATGCGGAAATAATCTCGATTGACCCGCTGAACTTTGTTGACACCAAGCCTTACCCGCAGCGCCTTGAGCAGGCGCAGCGAGTCTCAGGAATGCCGGAGGCGATTATCAGCGGGCGGGGCAAGGTCGGCGGCCATCTGGTTTTCGCGGGCGCGATGGACATGCTCTTTATCGGCGGCTCGATGGGTTCGGCGGTCGGCGAAAAAGTCACGCGCCTGATTGAGAGAGCCATCGACGAGAGCGGCGCTGTCATCATCTTCGCCGCTTCCGGCGGAGCGCGAATGCAGGAGGGCACGCTCTCTCTGATGCAGATGGCGAAAATCTCCGCCGCGCTCGCACAACTCGACGAAGCGCGCCTGCCCTTCATCTCCGTGCTGACAGACCCAACGACGGGCGGCGTCACCGCCAGCTTCGCAATGCTCGGCGACGTGATTATCGCTGAGCCGAAAGCGCTCATCGGTTTCGCAGGGCCGCGCGTCATCGAGCAGACCATTCGCCAGAAACTACCCAAGGGCTTCCAGCGCTCCGAGTTTCTCCTTGAGCACGGGATGCTCGACGCCGTCGTTGACCGCCGCGAGATGCGCGACTTCATCATCAAGACGCTCAACTTTATGATGAACCCCGAAATCCTCCGCGAACCCCAAACTGACGAAGCCTTACTGAAAAGAAGTGATGAGTAATGAGTGATGAGTGATGAGTGAAAGGCTTGTTTCTTTCTGTTACTCATCACTCATCACTCATTACTCATTACTTATCATTCTCCTATGCTTTTCGCCGAAGCGCTCCAATACCTGTTGAGTTTGGGTCACGAAACGCTGGCGATGAAGCTCGGACTCGCCAATACGGAGCGGCTGCTCAAAGCCTTGGGCCAACCCGAGAGAGCTTTCCCTAAAGTCCAAATTGCGGGCACGAACGGCAAGGGTTCCATTGCTGTCATGCTTGACGAGGTTGCGCGCGCGGCAGGAATCAACACGGCTCTCTATACTTCCCCGCACCTCGTTTCTATCACCGAGCGGATGCTCTTTAACGGGCAAGAGATTCAAGAGGAATATTTCGCCGCGTTGACGGAGAGGGTCAGAAAGGTGTCAGCCGAATTGCGCGACGCGGGCGTGATTCCGGCGTTGCCGACTTTCTTCGAACATCTGACGGTGATGTTTCTCCTCGCCTGCTCCGAACGAAAGTCGGAACTGGCAATCCTTGAGACGGGCCTCGGCGGACGCCTCGACGCAACGACCGCAGCCGCAGCGGAAATCGTCGCCATCTCGACCATCTCGCTCGACCATCAGGAATATCTGGGCGACACGATAGCTTCTATCGCCGCCGAAAAGGCAGCGGTCATTCGTTCGGGCGTGACGGCGGCGGTTGTCGCGCCGCAGCAGCCCGAAGCGCTCGCCGTCATCGAGCGGCGCTGTGCGGAGTGCGGCGTGACGCCGCGCCTGAACAATTGTCGTGTAGAGATTCAGGGCGCGACAAGGGATGGGCGTCTGCGCGTCACGTTCAGAACGGCGCGAGACGTTTATGAGAATGTATTGTTGGGTCTGCGCGGTCGTCATCAGGCGACGAACGCGTGCGTCGCTATTGGGCTGGCCGAAGCGCTCCGCGATAGCGGCTTTGCTATTTCACGCGCCGACATCACAGCGGGCATCCAGAACGCAAGACACGCCGGACGCCTTGAAATCAAGGAAGGCCCGCCGCGCATTTTGTTTGACGGCGCACACAACGTCGCCGGAGCGCGTGCGCTGCGCGATTACTTGGACGAGTTCGTCCAAACTCCCCTGACGCTCATCTTCGGCGCGATGCGCGAAAAAGAGTTGGCGGAGATAGCATCGATTCTCTTCCCCGCAGCGCGACGCCTGATTCTCACGCAACCATCATCGCCCCGCGCGGCGACGCTTGAAATGCTGGCCGCCGCCCTGCCGCCGCTCGGTGCTGCGCAAACAACGGTGACGCTGGCGCAGAGCTTGAGCGAAGCGCTCGCGCGCGCGCATCAGCAAACACCGTCCGGCGAATTAATCTGCGTGACAGGCTCATTGTATCTCGTCGGCGAAGCGAAGGCCCTGGCTCGCTCTCTCGCGTGAGCGTCAGTGAAGCGGCTGAGGCTACGCTGGCGTTCGTCCTTGAGCCACAGCACAGGTTGTCGAAGGCGCTGTCGAAAACGTAAACTGCACGAACAAGTTTTTATGGCGACACCCGAAACAACAGAAACACCTGAAGTGCTCGCGACCGAAGAGATTTATCACGGTCGCATTATTGATGTCTCGCTTTACACCGTTCGCGAAGGAGCGAAGACTTACCAGCGCGAGGTCGTGCATCATTCCGGCGGAGCGTGCGCGGTCGCCGTCTTTGACGACAACACAATCGCGCTTGTGCGGCAGTATCGCCAGCCGACGGTGCGCTTTGTGCTGGAACTACCCGCGGGCAGGCTTGAAGCGCCCGAGCGTCCTGAAGATTGCGCTCTGCGCGAGTTAGAGGAAGAGGTCGGAGTCCGCGCCGGGCACATGGAAAAGCTGGCGGAGTTTTTCACCACCCCGGGCTTTTGCGAAGAAAAGCTCTGGGTCTATCTCGCCACCGAGTTGATTGAGACTGAGCAGAGCTTAGAGGATGATGAGTTGGTGGAGGTCGTGCGCGTCTCTTTCCCGCGTGCGCTAGAGATGATTGCCAGCGGCGAGATAGAAGACGCCAAGACCATCATCGGCCTGCTGCTCGCCGCCGAGCGCCTCGGTGTTCGACGAGATGGCATAAACGACACGACACTTGAATAACGCTGCCCGGCGACGGTCAGCGCCGAAGCTGTTAAGGCTCTGGAGGAACGGATGCAGAATCGTTGCCGGCATCTCGCGGAGGTGCGTAAAGTCACGCCGAGCGCCGAGGGTTGTGAGGATTGTCTGAAGATTGGCGACCGCTGGATGCACCTGCGAATTTGCGAGACGTGCGGGCACGTCGGCTGCTGCGATAGCTCGAAGAACAAGCACGCCACCAAACACTTTCACGCCAGCCGCCACCCCGTCATCAAATCCTTTGAGCCAGGTGAAAGCTGGGGCTACTGTTACGTAGACAAGCTGTTTTTCGAGACTCTATAAAAACAACGCAGCGTCTTAAGTCCGCGGTGAAGACTCGCGAGCCTTGACCGCAGACTTAAGGACATTGGACTTTGCACAGTCTTCTCTCTTACACTTCCGCCTATCGTGGACACACAGAAAGACCCGGCAACACGGATTCCCTTGCCTCCTGATAGCTATGCGACGGTGGCGCATGGGACGGCGATGCCATCGCCCGTCGTCGCAGCCAACGACCCAAACAATCCGCCTTGGAATTCCCCCACCGCGTTTGGCGTCTGGGTGGCGAGCGTCTTATTAATCCTCTTTATTCCGGCGATAGCCGTTCTCCCTTACGCTTTCTACAAATCCGCTGGTGGGCCGCGCGATTCTCAAACCCTTTTGCAGGCTTTGACGGACAGCACAGCCATCCTGATTTCCATTCTCTCCGTCATTCCGGCGCATCTGCTGACCCTCGCGATGGTGTGGGCGGTGGTGACGGGTGTTGGCAAGCGCCCGTTTTGGCCCACACTCGGATGGAGTTGGAGCGAGCGCTTTGGTTTTTGGACGAGCGTTGGCTTAGCCGTCGCGCTCTTAGCGGTTGGAGTGACACTGACTTGGCTGGTGGGCGGCGAGAAAACGCAGATTGACCAGATTGTCGCCAACTCGACGGCGGCGCGCTATTCGCTGGCGCTCCTTGCCGCCACCACCGGCCCCTTCGTCGAAGAGCTTGTTTATCGCGGCGTCCTCTATTCCGCGTTTCAAAGAACCATTGGCACAATCTGGGCCGTCGTGTTTGTCTCAACTCTCTTCACCTTCGTACACGTCTCCCAGTATTACAATAACCTTGGCGTCATCGCGGTTATCTCAATCCTCAGTATTAGCCTGACGCTCGTGCGCGCTTACACGGGACGACTGCTGCCGTGCTTTGTCATGCACATGGTTTTCAACGGCATTCAATCCGTCTTGATTATCCTCGAACCTCATTTGCCGCAAGCAATCAACGGCGACGAACAGAAAGCCGCTGCGCTCCTGATGCTGACGCGCGCCTTCTGCGGTTTGAACTGAAGATGGCGCATGAGGTCGTAGTTGTCGGCGGCGGCATTGGCGGGCTGACCGCTGCCGCTTTGCTGGCTGCGCGCGGCCTTAACGTCTGCCTGCTGGAAAAGGAAGCGCAAGCCGGAGGTTGTGCCGCCACCTTCCAGAAATTCGGCCACGCGTTTGAGTCCACCGCGTCGCTCTATGCCGGATGGCAGCCGGGCGAAATACATGAACGCGTGTTTGCGGAGTTGCCCGTCGGCGCTCCCGAAGTGCGCGCGGTTTCGCCCGCTTACGTCGTCCGCTTGCCGGATAAAACAGAGGTCGCGCTTGTCGAAGACGATGAAAATTTTGAGAACAACTTGCGCGCCGCGTTTCCTGAATGCGCGGCCGCGGCGGTTAATTTCTATCGTGAGATAGCGCCCATCGGCGCTGCCCTCCAACGCGCCGCGGCTCGCGTTCCAGACCTTTTGACGGCTTCCAGACTGCGCCGCCTGCGCGCCACCGCGCCGGAAGCGCGTCTCCTCTCGCGCATCATGGCGGCCACGAATCACACGACCGCGAAGTATCTGACGGAGACATCGACACGCTTTCGTCGTTTCATAGATGTCCAACTGCAAACTTTCGCGCAGTGTGCGAGCGAAGAGTGCGCGTACCTGTATGCTTGCGTGGCGCTCAGCTTGCCGCGCGGCGGGCTGCACAGTATGCGCGGCGGGGCTTCGTCTTTAACCGAGGCGCTCATAGCTTCCATCAAACAAAGCGGCGGCGTTGTGCGTCTCAATGCGCCCGCGTTGCGCCTCGCCTATGATGCAACGGGGAGGGCCGCCGGCGTTGACCTGCTCAACGGCGAGCGCGTCGAGGCCACGCGCGCCATCGTTAGCAACCTCACGGTGTGGGACACGTACGGCAAGCTCGTCGGCACGAATCACACGCCCGAAGAGATACGCCGCAAGCTCAAAGGCGCGCGCGGCTGGGGCGCATACTTGCTTTATCTGAGCCTGAACGAGGAGGCGGCCAAGCGCCTGCCCGCCGAACACATACTCTCTCTAACAGACTGGCAGGAAGGGCACGACTTTGATGCGGAAGCTTCTCCGTTGATGTTTGCCGCCGCGCCCGCGTGGGATACGCGCGCACCTGAAGGCTATCGCGCGGCGACGGTCTCAACCTTCACTGAAGCCTCCCAATGGTTTGCTTTCCACGAAGATGAAACAGAGCTTGAGACTCAAGACCAACGAATGCTCGAAAGATGTTGGGAGAAATTGCACGCGGCCCTGCCCGAACTTGGCGACCAGATAGAAATCATTGAAACGGCGACGCCGCGCGCTTACTACGAGAACACGCGCCGCAAGCTCGGCATGGTCGGCGGCGTGGGCCAATCGCTCGCGCTCTTTGGCCCAAACTCTTGGACGCACCGCACGCCGCTTCCCAATCTTTTCCTCGTTGGCGACACAACATTTCCCGGCAACGGCATCGCCGCCGTCACACACTCCGCTCTCATCGTCGCCAATGAATTAGCACCGCCTAACAAGCGTTAGCGAGCCTTTCATCAACGCGCGGAGATAGCAAGCGCGACGTTTACGTCCTGCTCAGCGCCGCGAATGATGATGACGGAGTCGCCCGCGCGCTGCACCAGCGTCGTGCGTCCGGCTTTGCGCCAGAGCATTCCGGTGTTAGCGCCGGAGCCGAACGTTTGGCCTGCCTGTGCGCCGGTGCGCCGGCGTTGGAGCGTGTTGTAGGCGTTGAAAAATTCGTCCGCGTCGGCTGTCTTGTCCCAAGCTGTTTTCCAGACGAAGAGCGGCGTGCCGCCCGCGCGTTCGAAGAGATAAGCGCGGTCGCCCGCCCAACCCGCGGCGGCGCGCAAAGCATCCTTTTCACTGACGCCTTCGAGCAGCAGCCCGCGAATTCCTATCTCGCCAAGCGGCGTTGCGGCCACGCTCTGCCAGCCGCTCGTCGTAAATCCTGATTCATTCAACGCGATTTCGCGCGGGAGTTCGTTCTGCATATATTTTTCGGGATGCAGAATCTGCTCGCTGGAAGCGGGCGGTCGCGTGAACAACTCGTCCACGCCGCGCACGCCACGGCTGCGCCGCACGGCCTCGACAAAGCGCGCGCCGTCACGATAACGAAAGATAAAAGTCTCCGTCAGCAGGCGCGGAAAGAGCGTGTTCATCTCTTCTCGATAACCGCCGAAGCGGTCGTCTTCCTGACGAGTAATATCTTCAAGGGATTTACGCCCGTAGGCGTCGCCCTCTTCGGCGCGCCGTTGGACGTTCATCGCGTCGCCTTCAATCACCGCGAACAGCGCTTCCGTCCGGTCGAAGTTAAAAGGGCGCACCACCAGCAACTTCATCAGGTCAAAGTGCTGGTCTTGCAGGGCATGGACAAACTCGTGTGTCAGCAGGGAGTCGTCCTTGAATTTATCAACGAGAAGAATCTGCTTGTCGAGCGGCGAATAGGTTGCGCCCGCGGAGATGGCCGTAAACTGCGCG
>CAZEZJ010000284.1:1298-6995 GCA_964516695.1 uncultured Blastocatellaceae bacterium | reverse complement strand
AAGCCCGCGAGAGTGTTAAGCTCTCGCGGGCTTCATTATTTTACGGGCTGGCATCAAAATAAACGAAGGCGAGCCGTTTCATCGAGCGAGTGATTTTGGGCTTCGTTTTATGCTCCCGTCTCGGCCGGGCAAAACAGGTTGATAGGCCGAAAGCTTTTAATTACAGACTGAAATAGCCGTGACGTTCGAAACCTACTTTCGTGCTTCCTCATATCTGATGATAGCGTGCGGCGCGTTGGCGCTGGCTATCTCCGAGGGTGTGGGCTGGCCGCTCGGCGCTGCGTTTGCGGGCGTGCTCATTATAGCTTGGAAGCTTGAGGGGAGCCGCTGGCAATTGTCGGAGCGCGTCGGGCTGGCCATCGTGTTGCTTTCGTTGCCGCTCTTCTATTTCGACTGGCGGTTTCTCGCCAGCGCTGGCATCACGCAGGAGAAGGTCGGCGTTAGTGCCTTGGCCCACTTAATACTGTTTCTGTCATCTGTCAAACTCCTGCAAATCAAGGCCGACCGCGATTGGGTTTTTCTGTACCTCATCTCGTTCTTTGAGATTTTGTTGTCGGCGGGTTTGAGCGTCAGCCCCATGTTTCTGGCAACGCTCTCGCTTTATCTGCTGTTTGCCCTTTCCACCATCGTCGCTTTCGAGATTAAGAAAGCTCGCCGCAGTATAGCTGCGACGGAGACTCGGCTTCTGGTCGCGCCGGATTCGACTTTCATCAGGCGCTTGACGCGGCGTGGCAAACGCCGTCGTCAGACAGAAGTGCGTCGCCTGCCGTTTGTCGCGGGCATCATGTTAGTCCTGATTTTCCTCTTCGCGCTGCCGCTCTTTTTCATCACGCCGCGCTCGGGCGCGAGCGCTCTGACACGCGGCGGTGAGGGTTTGGGAGGCTTCGTCGGATTCTCGGATAAGGTTGAGCTTGGTTCTATCGGTCGGCTTCAGCAGAGCAATGAGGTTGTGATGCGCGTTCGCGTGGAGGATGCTCCACAGGCTGCGCGAGCAAAAAACTTGCGTTGGCGCGGCGTAGCGCTCGACCAGTTTGACGGCCTGCGCTGGCAGAAATCCAGAACCGCGAATCTTGATTTGGAGGCCAGTAACGAGAAGGGCTTTTTTCAATTGGGCACGACCGAAGGGCTGCATCGTCTGACGACGCAGACGTTTTTCGTCGAGCCGATTGACACGCCCGTCCTGTTTGCCGCGCCGCGTGTGGTGGCCCTCCAGGCTGCGCTGCCCTACGTGCGGATTGATAAAGAGGGCGCGCTCTCGACTCACCCGCACACGCAAGACCGCTTGAGCTACAAGGTTTTCTCCGATTTGGAAGAGCCTGAGCTTAAATCGCTGCGCGCTGACACGGAGCCATACCAGCGCGGCGTCATGCGTTATTTGTTGCTGCCCGCTGCGCTTGATTCCCGCACCGCCGCGCTGGCGCGTGAGGTAATAGAGCGCTCCGGTGCGAGCAATCGTTACGACGCGGCGCGCGCTGTTGAAGATTATCTACAGAAAAATTTTGGCTACACGCTCGACCTGAAGGCTGGTGGGCCAGACCCTTTGGCCGATTTTTTGTTCAACGTTAAGGAAGGTCATTGCGAGTATTTCTCGACGGCGATGGCCGTGATGCTGCGTACCCAAGGCATCGCGTCGCGCGTGGTCAACGGTTTTCAGCGCGGTGAGTACAACGATACGGCAGACGTTTACACGGTCACACAGCGCGACGCTCATTCGTGGGTTGAAGTTTATTTCCCTGAGACAAATTCGTGGGTGACTTTTGACCCGACGCCGGCCGCAGGCCGTCCGGTGCGCGAAAGCACAGGCTTAATGGCCCGCGCGCGTAAATACGCAGAGGCTCTTGAACTGTTCTGGATGCAGTATGTCATCGGTTACGACAAGCAGGAGCAACGCACGCTGGCGACATCCGTGCGCGGGCAACTCTCTGGCTTGCGCCGCACGCTGGCTGAAAAAATTGAGAATTTGAAAGCGGCCATCAGCGAGTTATGGTCCGGCGAGCCGGGCGAGAGTGGGCCTCAAAGCGGGTGGATGAAGGTAGCCGCTCTGTTAATTTTCCTTCCGTTCCTCTTGGGATTGCTTTGGGGGGCGCGCAGAGTTTGGCGCTTGGGTTTCTGGCGTGCTCTTAAGTTCTGGCGGCGCGAACGCGAGGGGCATTCGATTGTTGAGTTTTATGAACGGCTGACAAAGGTGCTGGCCGCGCGTGGATTGCGACGCGCGCCCGACGAGACGCCCTTAGAGTTTGCGCAAATGACAGGTTTGAATGAAGCGCTGCTGATTACGCGCGCTTACAACCGCGTGCGCTACGGCGAGCAGCAGCTTTCAAAGGATGAGGCCGAAGATGTTGATAAGTGGCTGAGGGAAATGGAAAACGGTAAAGGCCGATGAGGGCGGCAGTCGTTTGCAGAAGATGGATGGTATGAAAAAAGTCGGGTTTATTAGTCTGGGCTGTCCGAAGAATCTGGTGGACAGTGAAGTGATGATGGGCCAACTCAAAGAAGCTGGCTATGAAATCACGAGCGATGCGAGCGAGGCAGACACGCTGGTGGTGAACACCTGTGGCTTTATCGAGTCGGCCAAGAAGGAATCCATTGATGCGATTCTTGAGGCGGCGCGGCTCAAGAGCGGCGGCAAGGCTCAGCGTCTCGTCGTCGCAGGGTGTCTGGTTGAGCGTTACCGCGAAGAGTTGCGCGCGGAGATGCCGGAAGTTGATGCTTTCATCGGGACGAATCAGATTAGCGAGATTACTAAAGTGTGTGATGAGCGGACGGACACGCGCTCGCTTCCCATCCTTCCGCTTGGCAATCAAAGCGCTACATACCTGTATGACGAATCAACGCCGCGCGTGCTCGCAACGCCCGGCTACAGCGCATTCATCAAAATCGCGGAGGGCTGCGACCGCCCGTGCGCTTTCTGTTTTATCCCACAGATGCGCGGCCATTTTCGCAGCCGTCGCTTTGGCTCTGTGATGAACGAGGCCGAGCAATTGGCGAAGGCAGGCGTTAAGGAGCTTGTGCTCGTCGCGCAGGATTCCTCGCGTTACGGCGAAGACTTAGGCGAGCAAGACGCGCTGGCCCATCTCCTGCGCGAATTGTCGCACCTCGATGGAATTGAGTGGGTGCGCGTCATGTACACCTACCCGACGCACATCTCGGATGCGTTCCTAGACGTGCTGGCGACTGAGAGGAAAGCCGTCAAGTATCTGGACATGCCTTTGCAGCACGCTTCGCAGAACGTCTTGAAACTGATGCGGCGCGGGGGAAATCGCGCGAGCCTCGAACGCTTAATCAAGCGTGTCCGCGACCGTGTTCCAGAAATAGCGATTCGCACGACCTTCATCACGGGCTTTCCCGGCGAAACGGAAGAAGATTTCGAGGAGTTGTTGGCTTTCGTTCGTCACGTTGAATTCGAACGCGTCGGCGTCTTCACTTATTCTGATGAAGAGGGAACGCCCGCCTACGATTTGCCGAACAAGGTTGATGCGAAGACGGCAGCGCAGCGGCGCACGCGCTTGATGAAAGAGCAGGCGCGCATCTCTCGCAAGCTTAACCGTCAACGCGTCGGCTCACAGGTACGCGTGCTTTTTGAGGGAGAAGCTGCCGAGACAGACTTGCTGTGGCAGGGTCGCATGGAGACACAGGCCGCAGACATAGACGGCTGCGTGCTCATCAACGATGCGCCGCAAGGCTTCGACCCAGTGCCCGGCCAGTTCGTCAACGTGCTGATTACGGAAGCGCACGAGTATGACCTTGTGGGACATATTATTTGACGGGTCAGAGGTGCTTTGGTGTCGGACGCTGAATTTTTTTAACCGACACGGCACCCGATGCCTAACCATTAATGCCGGTTAAAGAATCAAGCGACGAGTTGAATCCGCCAGTCGTGGCGAGCAATGCTTTTATTGCGTCAGCCCGACGCAGCCGGACGCCGGGAGATTATCTCTCGTTGTTTATGGCGACATGGGGCGTCGGATATCTTCCGTTAGCACCGGGAACGTGGGGGTCGCTTGTCGGCGTCGGCATCTATTTGTTGCTGCACAAGGCGAGCGTGCTGGTCGCCGCGTTTGCCGCAGAGCACGCGTGGCGCTTTCCGCCGCTCCAAGGCTTTCATGTTTCGCTCCTGTTGCTGGCAATAATCGCGCTCTCGCTCGCAGGCATTCGTGCGGCGACGCGCACGGAGAAACTGCTCGGGCGCAAAGACCCGGGCGTGGTCGTGGTGGATGAAGTCGCGGGCCAGTTGATGGCCTTCCTGTTTGTGCCGTTTGACGCCGCGCCGTGGATGATTTTCGCTGCCTTTCTCGCTTTCCGCCTGTTCGACATCTGGAAGCCTTATCCGATTCGCCGCCTTGAAGCGCTCGAATCGGGCTTGGGCATCATGGCCGATGACCTACTCGCGGGCGCATACGCGGCGGCGCTGATGTCGCTCGTCGTCACTATTCAACAGCTACTTTAGAGGGGAGAATTTTTGGAAAATGGAAACCAAAGACCCAATGTCAACTGAAACGTCCGATAGCAAACCCGCTTCCGAACCGGAAACCAGAGAGCCGGAATCAACCGCCACCAGCAGCGACACTCTGAGCGACATCGAGCAGACGGAAAAAGTCTCCACGGGCAGCGATGAATCAAGCGGCGGCGGCAGTGGCAGCGCGAACGATGCTCCATCACCCGATGGTCAGTTCGACGACAGCCGAAGCGACAACAGCGGCAGCGACCCTGGGCCTATGTAAGTTTGAAAGGCAGAATTTAGGAGTCAGAATAAAAGGCTGAAGCCTGGCTATCACTGATTTCTGTTCTTCAAAATTCCGATTTCTGTTTTTAAGTTTGCCTCCTAAGTTCCAAATTCTGAGTTTATGAAAATTTTTGTTGCTGATGATGTGAGCGAGAGCGGGCTTGAGCCTTTGCGCGCGGCGGGCTTCGAGGTCGAGAAAAGAGTCGGTCTTGCAGCGGGGGAGTTGCGCCAGGCCGTGCGCGATTGCGACGGGCTTATAGTGCGCAGCGAGACGAAGGTGACGGCTGAGTTGATGGAGGCCGCGGAGCGGTTGCGTGTGGTGGGCCGCGCTGGAGTCGGGGTAGATAACATAGACGTGGCGGGCGCAACCGCGCGCGGCATCGTCGTGATGAACGCGCCTGACGGCAACACGATTACGACCGCCGAGCACACGCTGGCGCTGCTGGTTGCGCTGGCCCGCCGTGTGCCGCAAGCGAATGCCTCTTTGCGCGCCGGACGCTGGGAGCGAAAGCATTTCATCGGCGTCGAACTGCAAGGCAAAACGCTCGGCATCATCGGCCTCGGTCGCATCGGTCGGACGGTCGCGGCGCGCGCGGCGGCTTTCGGAATGAGCATCGTCGCGCATGACCCGTTTATCGCGCCCGAACAAGCGCGCGACCTTGAATTGGAAATCGCTCCACTTGAAGAACTTTTCGCGCGCGCGGATTTTATCACCGTCCATACGCCGCTGACCGCCGAGACGCGCGGGCTAATCGGTGCGCAGGCTTTCCAGCAGATGAAACGGGGCGTGCGGATTATCAACTGCGCGCGTGGCGGGCTGGTTGACGAGCGCGCTCTCCTGGCTGCGATTAAAGAGGGAACGGTCGCGGGCGCTGCGCTCGACGTTTTCGAGCAAGAGCCGCCCGCCTCCGATAATCCGTTGCTCGCGCTTGAAGAGGTGATTGCAACACCGCACCTCGGCGCTTCGACAAAGG
>CAZEZJ010000284.1:0-1288 GCA_964516695.1 uncultured Blastocatellaceae bacterium | reverse complement strand
CGCCGTCACGGTCGCCGAACAGATGCGCGATTATTTGTTGACGGGAGCGTTGCGCGGCGCTGTCAATGTGCCCGCGCTCGGAGCGAAGGAATTAAACGCGCTTCAGCCTTACGTCAGGCTGGCCGATAGCCTCGGACGTTTTCAGGCGCAGATGGTTGACGAGGCCGTACGGGAAGTGCGTCTTGAATACGCTGGCGAGGTGGCGGAGTTGGACGCGGCGCCCGTGACGCGCGCTTTTCTGGCGGGTCTTCTGCGCGGCGTGAGCGCGCGCGTCAATATCGTCAACGCTTTCCTGATTGCGGAAGAACGCGGCATCGCTGTCACGGCCTCCTATAAGCGCGCGGGAAGCGATTTCGCTCCCGCTATCAGCACGCGCGTCGTCACGACAAGCAATGAACAGACGGTCTCCGGCGCGCTCTTCGGTCTCGGCGGCGATGGCCGCATCACGGAGATTAACGGCTTTCGCCTGGAGGCCATTCCGCACGGCCACATGCTCGTCACGCGTAACCGCGACGTGCCCGGCGTCATCGGCCATCTGGGCACCGTCTTGGGCGAACACGGGGTTAACATCAGCCGCTTTCATCTGGGCAGGCGCGAGCGCGGCGGCGAAGCGATGGCCGTCATCGAAACAGACGCGCCGCTCCGTGATGAAACTCTCAAAGAACTGCGTGCCTTCGAGCCTGTCATCGCGGCTCGTCAAATCGAGCTATAACGCTCTTGACCAAGCCGCTGTGCGCTGTTAGTCAACCCACTTGGTCATCAAATACCTGTCGTGCTCGACAAATCCCGCACCGCGATACACGGCCTGCGCCCTCATGTTCGCGCGGTCCACTTCGAGATGCAACGCCTTCACTCCAATCTCGCCACACACGCCTGCAATAAATTGCAAGCACCTTTTTCCTATGCCTTGCCCGCGATAGTTTTCCTTGATGTAGAGTTCATCCACGAAGGCATCGCGGCCATGATATTCAAGGCTGAACCCGAAGGTTAAGACGATATAGCCAGCGACCATTTCATCGGCCAGCATCAGGTAGACTCTTCCCAGCGACGCGTCGGCTAGAATTTTATTGAGCGCCGGAAGAATTACATGCTCATCGAATGAGAGATGCTCGTGCGCGCAAAAGTCGCGCATCATCTCTAACAGTGAAGCAAAGTGGCTCGCGTCCACGGGTTGGAAAGTTATCTCCATCTTTTACGTCTGCAAGAACTCCAGCACGGCCTGATTAAACTCTTTCGGCTTGTCCATGTGGAGCAGATGTGTGCCGCCAGGGATGACCACTTTACTCGC
>CAZEZJ010000283.1:0-7008 GCA_964516695.1 uncultured Blastocatellaceae bacterium | reverse complement strand
GCGGAGCGTCGAAGAGCGCGAACGCTTTGCCGTCCGCGCCGACACGCAAGACCAGCCCGCCCGGGTCTGTGCCCGCAATCAACTGCCCCTGCGCATCCACCGCCAGCGAAATAACGTGCGTCTCGTTCGTATCAACCAACAGCGAGGTTTCCGCCTTCGCACCGCTCGCGCGCACGCGATAGAGCTTGCCGTTGTCGCCCGTGCCGACGGCCAGAGCGCCGTCCGTCATCAACGCCAGCGACCAGATATACTTATCGGGCGGGTCGAAATAGACTTCCGCACGCCCGTCTGCCGTCACGCGATAAACTTTCCCGTCCGGCGAAGTGCCAGCGTACAGCGCACCGTCCGCCGCCACGGCCAGCGCCGTCACGTCCAACTCCGGCGCATCATAAAGCAGCGCGCCGCGCCCGTCTGCCGTGACGCGAAAGAGCCGCCCGTCGTGCCCCGTGCCCAGATAGACGTTGCCCGCACCGTCAACCGCGCTGGCCCACACGTAGGCTTGCTGAGTGTCGAAAATCTGCTGGAAGCGCGGCGCGAGCATCACCACGCCCGTCTCCGTAATCGAGACGCCGCGCGCCTCGCCGCGCAGCAGTTCCGTGCGCGAATTCGTCTCCCAAATAATCGGCTCCCCGGCGCGAATCTGAGCGCTGAAGTTGAGCAGAAAGAGCAGGATGAAGAGTTGGGCGGCGCGGCCCTGAGTGAAGGTTTTATTAGACATCAAGAATAGTTTTTCCGAGTGACATTGGAGAGCGCTCTCGGCGCGACGCGGGCGCTCCCGGTTAAGTAAGTTAGTCTTGCTTGTGATAGCAACTGAACGCTCCGCAGAATCATAACCTGAAAGCGCCGGTTGCTGGAAACGAGCGCCTCCCTAGCTGCCAATGTATTTCGCATAAAGCGAGCGCGCCGTCGAAATATCATCCGTGCCGCGGATAATCGCGCGCGCGTCCTGAAAGACGGTCAACTCGTAAGCGCCCGCCTGCAAGCGTACCAGGTACGGATTGACGTGCACTTCCCCCGCGGCGCGAAGCCTCGCGGCCAGCGCCGCCAAATCCACGCGCACCGTGCTCCGCGGGCTGACCTGCACCGCATCGCGCCCGCACAGCGTCATCGCGAAATCACCCGCTTCCGCTTCCAGCGTGCCGTACTCTTCGTGCGCGCACGTGCGGCAATCGGCGTTCGGTTGGCTGAGCCGTATGCGCCGCCATTCGTTGCGCCAAACGTCAAACTGCATCAGCGAAGCGTGCAGGCTCTCCGCCTGTCCGGTCAGTAGCTTGAGCGCTTCGCTCACCTGCACGGCGGCGACGATGGAGATAATCGGCATGATGACGCCCGCCGTGTCGCACGTCGGCGCACTCGCAGCCGGAGGCGGCTCCTCAAAAACGCAGCGCAAGCAAGGGCTGGCGTGCGGCCTGATGGTCATCGTCACGCCGTAGGAGCCGACCGCCGCGCCGTAAATCCAATTCGTTTCGTGCTTCACGCAGGCATCGTTGATGAGATAGCGCGTCGCGAAATTGTCCGTTCCGTCTAACACGACATCGCAACCTTCAATCAAGCGCTCGACGTTCGCGTGATTGACATCAGCCACTATCGCCTCCGTCTGAATCTCGGAGTTTATCGCGGCCAGATGACGCACACACGCTTCGGCCTTCGGGAGTCGCTCCCGCGCGTCCTGCTCCGTGAACATCGTCTGCCGTTGCAGGTTTGAAGCCTCCACGAAATCCCTGTCAACGATGCGCAAGCGCCCCACGCCCGCACGCGCTAAGGCTTCCGCCTGCGCCGTCCCCAATGCGCCGCAACCGATAATCACAGCGCGTGAATCAAGCAGGCGGCGCTGCCCCTGCGCGCCGATGCCATCGAAAAGAATCTGCCTGCTATAGCGTTCGTTCATTTAAACTGCGATGCGCCGAGAGCCGCTTGCGCCGCCCGCTGCATTAATTCGACGGGCGCTGCCCTGCCCGTCCAATAGTAAAACTGTTCGGCGGCCTGCGCGACGAGCATCGGCAGCCCGCCCATCGTCTCGCATCCCGCTGCTCTCGCTTCGCTGAGGAAGCGCGTCTCAAGAGGATTGTAAACCAAATCATAAACGAAGCGTGCGCCGCGCAGTTGGGCGGCGGCGGCTGGCGTCTCTGCTTCGAGCGGCCCAAGCGTGCCGAGCGGTGTCGTGTTAATCACGACATCGTAGCCGGCAAAACGTGCTTCAGCCAGCGGCGCGCAATGGGCTTTGAACTTTTCAGCCAGAGGTCTTGCACGCTCTGCATCGCGTGCAAAAACAGTTGCGCGCGCGCCCTCTTGCCGCAATCCCCAAAGCACACCGCGCGCCGCGCCGCCCGCGCCGATGACAGCGCAGTTGAGACCATCGAGCGCTCCCGCCTGCTCGCTCAGCGTCTTGACGAAAGCCGTCGCGTCCGTGTTGAAGCCCTGCAATCTCTCATCGTCAACGACCACCGTATTGATTGCTCCAATCTCTCTGGCCGCAGGGTCAATGAAATCCAGATGCTCCATCATCGTCGTCTTATGCGGCGCGGTAACGCTCAAGCCCCGCAGGTTCCAATCAATCTCACGCGTCGCAGGGTGAACCATGCGGCGTATGAACGAACCGACTTCGCCAACCTCGAACGGCAGATAGACGCCATTACTACCGAAGGCCGCGAACGCCGCGTTATGCATCTGCGGCGAAACCGAATGCGCGACGGGAGCGCCGACCAGCCCCGTTATCATTGCGCCCCGGTCCAGATGCTCGACACGATAAAGGTCGCGTAGTTCAAGCGCATTGATTTGCCCGGGCGCAGTTTGATGCTCATCGTCAAGCGCGCCGTAGGTCAGATATGCCCCGCGAGAGGGGCCGAGCACACGCGTTGCCAGCCCGGCTTGGCCCATCGCAATCGCAATCATCGCGCGTCCTTCGGCTTGCGCGCGGTCAAGCAGTTGAAAGAGCGGCAGGCAATCCGTAACGTCGTGGGCTTGCACAGCGATTTTCAGGATGCGCGCGGGCGTGCTGCTCATTTGTTCATAGAGTTTGACCAACTCTTCGCCGCTGCTGCCTGTGAAATCGTGATGCGAGCAGATGACGCGTTCCCAGTCAACCAGAGAGCGTTCTTCCGCTTGCAAATGGAGCGCGAGGTCGAGTTCGATGTCAGCGAGAGTATTAGTTGCGGTTGAAAAAAAGTTGGCCCAGAAACTAAGGCGCGCCAGATTATCAATCTCCCGCCAACCGCCCTGCCCGGCAGGACGCAGCGTGAGAATCAGAGGCCGTGCTTGAGCTTTCAGCGCGGCGGGCAGTTCGTGCTCAAGGACGGAGAGTTCATTGCCCGTTAGACAATCGAGCCGTAGTTCGACAACGTCGCTGATTTCTGCGGCGCGCCGGGCGGCAGACAGAATTTCCTGCGCGCTGTGTGCGCAAACGGGAACACAAATACGTGTGCTGTTCATCTACATCACGGAAAACTAAAGCGTGCTCTCTCGCCTCCGCAACATGAGAGAGCGGCTCTCAAGCAAACTAAAACGCGAAGCGAGGCGGCGCGGCTTGATAAAACAACATCGCCCGCGTCGCCTCGCTTCGCGCCTCTCGTTGTCGTGTAGAGCGCTCGCCCGGCCGCTCAAGCTATTGGGCCGTCTCGAACAGTTCGTGCGAGAGATAACGCTCGCCAAAATCGCAGATAATCGAGACGACGCGTTTGCCCGGCCCTAGTTCCTGTGCGACGTTGCGAGCCGCCCAAGTGATTGCGCCCGATGAGATGCCGCAGAAGATTCCTTCTTCGCGCGCTAGGCGGCGGGCCATCGCCAGCGCATCGTTGTAGTCAACTTGAAGGACGCGGTCAACGACCGACGGGTCGTAGTTGCGCGGCACAAAGCCAGCGCCGATGCCCTGTATCTTATTCGGGCCGGGTTCTCCGCCCGAAAGCACAGGCGACGATGCAGGCTCGACGGCGATGACTTGCACCTGCTGGCCCACGCGCTCTTTAAGAATCTGCCCGACTCCGGCAATCGTGCCGCCCGTGCCGACGCCCGCCACAAAGGCATCAATGCGTCCGTCCGTGTCCTCCATAATCTCTTCGGCTGTCGTGCGGCGATGCACTTCAGGGTTAGACGGATTCTCAAACTGGCCGGGCGTCCAACTGTTCGGCGTTCCTTCCGTTAAGTCCGCGGCCTTTTTGATAGCGCCCTTCATTCCTTCAGCGCCCGGCGTCAAAACGACCTCCGCGCCGAGCGCCGTCAGCACGCGGCGTCTTTCAACCGTCACGGTTTCCGGCATCGTGACGATTAACCTGTAGCCTTTGACGGTCGCGGCGAAAGCCAGCGCAATGCCCGTATTGCCGGAAGTCGGCTCGATGATGACGGTCTCGCCCGGCTTGATGCGGCCCTCGCGCTCGGCTGCTTCAATCATCGCTGAGCCGATGCGGTCTTTGACGGAATCCATCGGATTCTGCGATTCGAGCTTGGCAATCATCTCGGCAGACTCGGGCGCAGGAATACGATTCAAGCGCACGAGCGGCGTGTAGCCGATAAGTTCCAGCATGTCGTTCGCAATCTTTGGTCTCTGCGGCATCTTTAACTCCTAGACTTCTGAAGGGAATTTTCTCTTAACAAAATGAATCGGATTTTTCGCAAACTATACAGCGCGAGCCGAAGAGCGCGCAAGGCAACGCACTCTCTAGTCTTTCCCGCAGCTATTTCAATTTTGAATCCAGCACGTTTTCGGAGCGCTCGGCTGGCTCGTTGCGATTTCTGGACGACGGTTCGGGGCTGAGATGACGAGTTGTGTTCTCCGTTATGCTCGGCGGCGGCATCATCATTTCCGAAGTATTGCGCGGCGGAAGATACCTGAGTTGGTCTTCATGGGAGACGGGGAGCAGCGGCGCGCTCACCGCATCCAGAGTTTTCTCGCGCTTGATGCGTAAGAGTTGGCCGATGCCTTCGCCCGCGCAAGCCCCTGTCGGAATCAACAACCAGAACCACCAGAATTTGCCTCCCGGCATGTAGAGCGCCACCATAATGCTGATAATCAGGAAGGCTATCCCGACGCCGATATTCGAGAAAGCGTCTTCCAGCGTCGCCGCGCTCTTTTCTTTATCCTTTTTCTTGCCCTTGCGTCGCTTGCCTGTTTCTTCGACCGAGGTTTCATCTGCGCGTGCGAGGTCTGCCGTAAATTGCCCTGACAACATCTGCGGCAAGAGACTGATGTCAGCGCCGCAGACGCGACAGTATTTGGCATCTTCTATGTTATGCGCGGCGCATTTGGGACAAAACATTGCAGGCTGCCTCCCTTGCCTCGTGCGACCTTCAATCTTCGTCGCATCTCCTGAACAGCTAACGTCAAACGCCTTTGCTCTTGCGTTTATTTTCGACGGGCGTCTCCAAGTGGCGCGTCGTGGCTTCGGTGACGCTGGGCGGCTGCGGAATCAACTCGCCTGTGTTAAGACTCCGCGGCGGCAACGCGCTTGGTCTTGCAGCCGCGGGCATCGAAGGCGGCTTGGCGGCTCGCGGAGCGGCGGGAAGCGGTGTGTTTTTTTCCAACGTGAAGCGCAGCAGTTCGGCCACGCCGCCGCCAAGCATCATAAAGGCCGGAATAAACAACCAGAACCACCACGTCCCAGCGCCCGGCAGGTATCTGCGCGCCATCGTCGCCACAATCACAAACGCGAGGCCCATGAAAATATTCTTGACGCCCTTCTCGACGCTTGGAGCATTCTTCCGCTTCTTTTTTTGTCGCCGCGACGAAGAATCTTCATCAGCCTCTTCGCGGCTGGCCGCTTCGGGCAGGCTGCCGGTCAAAGCCTGCGAGACGAGGCTGATGTTCGAGCCGCAGCCGCGACAAAAACTCGCGTTGTCAAGATTTTCAGTTGCGCATTGTGGGCAATACATTTTAAGTGACTCCGCTTTTAAGCAGTCTTCGGACAGCCCTTGTCGCGTTTCGAGCAATTGTTCTTACGCACCAGCCAGCGCCACGGTTCTCTGCCGGAGAGCTTCATACAACACTATCCCCGCGGCGACCGATACGTTCAGCGATTCGATGCGCCCGCGAATGGGAATTCTCACCAGCGCATCGCAACGCTCGCGCACCAGCCGGTGCAGCCCCGCGCCCTCTCCGCCCAGCACCAGCGCGCACGGCTGCGTAAAATCCCAAGCGGTATATTCTACATCAGCATCCATGCTGGTTCCGATTGTCCAGATGTTACGTTCTTTTAACTGCTCTATCAATCGCACGAGGTTGGGCGCGCGTGCGACACGCACATGTTCCAGCGCTCCGGCGGCGGTCTTCGCCACGATGTCGGTTAACCCTACGGCGCGGCGTTCAGGAATGATGACGCCGTGCGCTCCGACACACTCGACCGTGCGAATCACCGCGCCTAGATTGCGCGGGTCTTCAACGCCGTCCAGCACGACGACCAGCGGCGGCTCTTTCGTGCCGATTCGCGCCGCGAGGCTCTCTAGCAATTCATCCGCATCCGCATAGCGCGCGGCGGCAACAGCGGCCACCACGCCCTGATGATTAACTTCCACGCCGACCGCTCGCTCAAGCTCGCTGCGCGGAGCGCGACGCACGGGGACGTTGAGGCGATGGGCCAACTCCAACAACTCACGCAGCCGGAAATGATGCGCGCCTTCGGCAATCGTAATCTGTTCAAGTGGCCGCTGATTCGCGCGCAAGGCTTCCAGCACGGGCGCAACTCCATAGAGACGCACCGGCGCGTCCGGCGATGTGTGGGCAACGGGCGGCTGGCGCGCGTGCTCGTCGTCGCGGCGCGGCGCGCTCTGGCTCGCAAACGCGCGCTCGTTGTGCGACGCGTTGGCTCTCGGCTCGCGTCGCCGTCGTTGGCCCTCGCCGCCCCGCTTCATAAATTCGTCTCCGCGCGGCCAAACTTCAGATGATGACGCAGCCGCGAATAGCGTGTGAACTGACTTTCGTTATCTGTGATGGTGACTACCTCCGTGCTGTAACGCCCGGGGCCGCCGCGCCGCCAGCCGCGCGATTCCGTCTGTTGCTCAAGCGGCCAGATGGCCTTGAGC
>CAZEZJ010000282.1:3486-7028 GCA_964516695.1 uncultured Blastocatellaceae bacterium | reverse complement strand
AATTCGGAAAAATCTTTCGTGTAGATGGTTTCGACCGTACGGACGCGGTTGACGGTTTCGACCAATTCGTTGGTCGAGATAAAGCCGTTGTCTGTGTGCGCGATGGCCCATGATGGCAGGTGGGCTGCCGTTTGCAGTAGGTCTTCGACGAGCCGCAGGTATTGCTGGCGCGTCGCCATGTATGCTCCGAGACGCCCGGCCCGCGCGCTTTCGAGTTCGTCCCAAAAGGCATCTTCGCCGCGCAGCCATTCCTCACGCCAGGCGGTCAGCGCATTACGACGAGCCTCACCCTCACGACGCGCGCGCGGCAAACGCAAGTATAGAAGATGCGTTTGTTGCTCGGCGATGAAGCGGCGGGCGTCCATGTTATGACTCTCGTTCTGCTGCCCGTTGTCAACGGGCGGCGCTTGCGCTTGCCAGACGCGGCGAAAAACCTGCGAGAGCGGCTGCCGCAATTCGCGCGTGCTCTCATCGAATGACAACACGTAGTCTCCGACAACCATTCCGATTGAGAGTGTCAGCGCGCGTGCTTCCGTTGAGGGGAGCTTTTCAGCGTTCTGGCGAACGTTGTCAAACCACCACGCATCGGTTTCGTTAAACCAACGCCGCAAGGCCGGATTCTGTAGCTTGTAGCGCGGCACGTAGGCGTCTTCGAGCGCGGTCTCGACATCCGTTTCGGAGAGTTGCTCGGTGTTGTTCTCGATGTAGGCTTTGGCTTTCGTGGTGGCCCAGCGCGACAAATCGTTAGCCACAACGCGCACGCCCCAATGCTTGAGATACAGCCCAAGCTCAGGCTCTCCCGCGAAGGCCAGCGCCGCCGAGCGAAATTTTAAGCGGCGCAGCACGCTCAACTCGAAAGCGAGCCAGCCGTTGGGAATAGTGCTTCTCAGCAAGGGCATAAATTTAAGAATCCATTAGTTCAGAAGTCAGGAGCCGTTAGAACAGACAATTAGAAGAAAGCGCTTTCAGCCTTATCTTCCGCTGGCTGCATTCTGACTTCCGGTTCCTGCTTGATTGCATATGATTTCAGCTCGCTGAGCGGCGCGAGCGAGAGAAAGGCGCGAACGACGTGCGGGTCGAATTCAAGCCCGGCCCATTCGGTCAGATGCCTGCGCGCTTCGTCTTCGGTTCGTGCCGGACGAAATGGTCGCGCGTCCGTCAGCGCGCAGTAGGAATCAACGACGCGCAGGATACGCGCCCCGAGCGGTATCTCTTCACGGCGCAAAGCATCTGGATAGCCCGCGCCGTTCCACCATTCCTGATGCCAGCGCACGAGCAGTTGCACGCCGCGGTCGGCCCCGGCGCGTGCGGCCTCTTGTTCACCGATGACCGGATGGCGAGCGAGGTCTAGACGCTCTTCAGTGGTGAGCGTACCGTCGCGCTTGATGTAGTCGCGCTCCATCGCCACCTCACCGAGGTCGTGGGCCAACGCGGCGAACTTAAGCGCCGCGCGGTCATGCTGGGCCAGATGAAAGAGGCGCGCGACCTCATCGGCCAGTTTAGCCAGACGCGCGGCGTGTGGATGAGCGTAGCCCTCAAACTCGTCAGCCGCTGCGGCCAGGCGCAAAAACGCTTCGCCGGCGGCGCGCTCATGTTCGGCAAAATCAAGATGAATGGAAGACATCTATGTTAACGATGAAGTGGGAACGCAGCAGCGATGAATGACAGACAAGCTCTTAGCTTTTCATAGTTCATCATTCCTACTTTATCGCTGTCCTTTCAATGTGGCCTGTAGACTGGCGGACAGTTGCCGGGCCGTTTGGTTTTGTGAATCGAGAGCCAGCGCGCGTGATAGCTCGCTCTGTGCGCGGCGCGGCAATCCGATTTTCATATAAAACTCAGCGAGCATGACATGGTAGTCAGCGTTCTTTGAATCAAACGCGATGGCGGCCTTCATCTCGGCTTCGGCCTGTCGCCACGTTCCTTCGTTTTGCGCCAGCGCGCGGCCATGATAGGCGCGGTAGCGTGCCTCTCGCGGGACAAGGCGCGTCGCTTCAGCGAAAGAGGAGATGGCCGCCGTCGGCTTACCCTGCTGCAAGGCGAGCAAACCGCGTTGGAAACTGGTTTCCGCCTGTCGCAGCAAAGCGGCGTGAGCCTGGGCCGCAGCATCCGCCGCGCTTTCCTTTGGCGCTGTGCCTGACTGCTGGCTGGCGGGGCTGGCTGCTTGCGGACCGCTCTGTTGCGAGAGCTTGAGATCATAAAGGGCGCGCGATTGCTTCTCTTTGAGCGTTTCATACGCCTGTGCGATGCGTGCGAAAGCTTCCTCGATTCTAGCGTGCAGCGCCGTCTCCGCGTCTTTGTGGTAACGGTCCGGGTGAAAGCGTTTCGCCAGTCTGTGATAAGAGCTTTTGATTTCGCTCGCCGGGGCCGTGCGACGCACGCCGAGCACTTGATAGTGGTCACCGGCGACGGCCAAACGAGCGAAAAGCTCATCCAACTGTTGCGCCTCGTCCGCCTCCGTTTCAACCGGAGCAACAGGAGCGGCCACACTCTCTTCCACTTTGACGTGCTGCACGCTCGCCTGCGCAGCCGGCACAGCGACGACCTTCGCCGTCGTCTTAACAGCACGCGCTCTTTCAATCATCTCCGGCGTGAAGGCGCGCGGCCAGCGCTCGCGTTCGATTAAACCGCCGAGCGCCAGCACGTAAACGATGTGCCGGACTTCCATTTCCGGCAGCGCGCTGATGGAGAGCAACTCGGCTACACTCAGCGGCGCGTCAATGCGCGAGAGCACGAAAGCTTCCGTCGGCAACAACTCGACGCCAGCCTGAGCGCTCTCAACCGGAGCCAGTTTTTCATGCGAATCGGGAAATCTTGACGCGGCAAATTCCTGCGGTAATCTCCGCGCGCCCTCCAACAGCAAACTCTTTACGTCAACCATGACGCGCACGTCTCTGCTCATCCGCACGCGCGCGTCAAACTCCCACGTCCCCGCCGTCCAGAGCACGACGGCGCGCAACACATCCGTCGCCTGCCTCGACAGTACGGCTTCGAGCGCTTCGCGGCTGAGCGCTTCGCCTTCGATGAGCGCCGCCGCTAAATCAAGGTCGGAAGCATCCGCAGGCAGCGCCGGCAATTCCTGCTCGGAGAGCGCTTCCCAACGTCTGAGACATTCCGCGAGCTTATGCCGCCTGAGATTTGAGGCGGCATAAACCAACTCGCCGTCTGCCAGATAGACGACCGTCTTCAAGCGCTCCTGCTCCAAACGCAAAGCGCCCGACAATCCGGCAACGGAAATTTCATGTAGCAGTTCGGCGAGTGGATGCTCGCCCAGTTGACCAGTCATGCGCCCGCTTTTTATCCCGTCAAGCATCATAACGCACGAGCGCTCGAAAATAGAAGGCAGTAGGCAGTAGACGGTCAGGCAGCGTCAGACGACTGTGCCTGTCATCCCTCGTCGTGTTTGTCTGTTAAGCCCTGCTTCGCCATCTGCCGCAACTGCCCACCCGCGATTGCTTACTGCCAACTTCCTCTTTGACACTGCCGAGGCCCGCGCACTATATTACTGTTCAACTAAAGTTCAGAAAAATTCAGCGGCTTTC
>CAZEZJ010000282.1:0-3476 GCA_964516695.1 uncultured Blastocatellaceae bacterium | reverse complement strand
ACCGTTTGCCTTTTGCGACGGGCCGCTTGGTGTGTCAATGAGTGAGCAAGTAGTAGAGAAAGCAACTTCGGAGACGGCTGCTGAGCAACAAGCAGCGGACGCGCGGCTGCGCGACCTCATCTCCTTAAACGAAGACATCATCGAGCTGTTCTATACGCAGACTTATTCGCCCGAAAGCATCTGCACTCCGGCTGACGTGTGCGCCGCCTTCTCGCAGATTTTGCTGTGCCACTGGAATCTCTGCTGCATCGTCATCTATTTGCGCGACGATGACGGGCGCCTGCGCGAGAGCGCGATGAACAAGGACGAGCACTTCGATGAGGAGCACGCGCGCCGGATTGGAGAGCAATTGGTAGCGGCTGTCGAGCGCGAAGGGCGCGAGGCGCAAATTTGGACGGACAGAAATGGAGACGAGGAGAACGGCGCTTCGCCCGAACTTCGCGCGTCTCTGGAAGAGACGAAGCTGCGTGCGGGCGTGGCGATTCCGATTCGTGCGCGCGGAACTCTAGTCGGCGCACTCGTTGCCATCACGTCTCATCCCGAACGCCTGCGCGCCGCGCTGCACGGCATACGCTTTATCGCTCCCTTGATTGTCATCGCCGTCGGCAACGCGCGCCGCGCTCTGGCGCTCAGAGAACAACACGGGCGCATCGAAGAATTGGTCGAGCAATTGCGCCAGCGCGGGCGCGAACTCGAAGAGGCCAATCGGGAGCTGCGCCATGTGGGCCATTATCGCTCGCTCTTTCTGGCGCGGATGTCGCACGAACTGCGCACGCCTTTGACCTCCATGCTCGGCTTCGCGGAAATTCTGGTGGACCACGAAAAGCTGACGGACACACAGCGCCGCTTCTGCGAAAAAATCCAATCGTCGGGTTTGCAACTGCAAACGAGCCTCAACCAATTGGTTGACCTCTCGCGCCTCGAAGCAGGCCAATCGGAACTGTTTCTGCATGAATTCTCTTTGCGCGAGGCGCTGCGCGAATCGTGCGCCGCTGTGGGCCGTCTCGCGCAGAAACAGGGCGTACAGATTGACTGTCAGCCAGCGGCAGACCTCTCGACCATCGTTTCCGATGAAGGCAAACTGCGCCAAGTGCTCTACAACTTTTTCGCGCACGCGATTAGTCGCAGCCCTGAGGATGCGATGGTTCGAGTCCGCGCCGAAATGCTAACGCCGGCCCATTTTCTCATCACGATTGAAGATGAAGGCGCGCATCTTCCAGACCTCTCGCATATCTTCGAGCCGATTGACATCAGCGCGCCGAGCCAAGAGGCGACCAGCATGAACGAGCTTGGCCTCGTCATCGCGCGCCGGCTGATAGACGTGCTGGGCGGCACGGTGCAACTCGATTCTCCCGCCCCGCGCGGCCTCAAGGTCTTAATCGAACTTCCGGCGCTACCGACACAAGGATGAAGGCGAAATGAAGGCAAAAGTAAAAAGGTAAAAGGTAAAAGTTAAATCATCCTGCCGGTCTTTACTTTTACCTTTTACCTTTTACCTTTTGCCTTATTATGTATCTTGACCGTGCGCTGCTTTACGATTTCGAGTTGGCGGGCCGCCGCGTGCGTTTGTGGAAGCGAATGGGCGAAAGCTACGAGCACGTCTTGATGAAGGCGCTCGGCTACGCGATGTTCGTCGGAGAATTTCCGCAGCTTGAGATTGAGCGGCGCGTGGGGCTGCGTTACAAGCCGGATTTGGTGGCGCGTGATGAGATGGGCCGCTTTCTGTTCTGGGGCGAATGTGGGTCAAACAGCCTGCGCAAGACCGCTTGGCTCTTGAAACACGCGGGCGTCGAGCGTCTTGTTCTCTTCAAGATAGGCCATAACGCCGCCCAACTGGCGGAACAACTGCGCGAGGCCGTCGCCCCGCGCTACAGACCCATGCGTCGCGCGCTCCTCATCAATTTCAACGCTGACATCACGGCCCACACGGTTGAGCGGCGGATTGAACGCGTGCCCGAAAGCTGGTACACGGAAACAGCGATTTGAGTTTCAGGTTGAAAGTTTAAGGTTTCAAGTCGCCAGCGGCGAACCTTAAACTTGAAACTTGAAACCTGAGACCCATGAAGAGTCAGGAACAGATTAGTCACAACGGTATTATTATCCGCGAATGCACGACGATTGAGGAGTTTGACGCGTGCGTCGAATTACAGCGCGAGGCGTTTGGCTTGCCGGAGTTGGAGATTTCGCCGCGCCGTCACTTGATTGTGTCCCGCAGGGCGGGCGGTTGGACGCTCGGCGCTTTCGCGGATGGTCGGATGGTCGGTTTTGTTCTGCATCTGGTCGCGGTGCGTGATAATAATGAAGTCATCGGCTACTCGCACATGATGGCGGTCGCCAAGTCTGCTCAGAACATGGGCGTCGGCGCGCGCCTGAAATGGGCGCAGCGTGAGCGCTCGTTGAGCGAGGGCAGGAATTTCATCAAGTGGACTTGGGACCCGATGCAGGCGCGTAACGCTCATTTCAATCTCAACCGCTTGGGCGTTACCGTCAGTTCTTACGGCGCTAACTTTTACGGCACGGATTATTTGACGTTTCCACACGAACGGGCCGAAGGCGAAGGCCTCGACAGCGACCGGCTTTTTGCCGAATGGGATTTACGCTCGCCGCGCGTCGCGTCGCTTGCGGTAGGGAGCGACGCCGCTCTGACGCGTGTGCCCGACGCCGAGATAGCCATTGCGCCGGACTGGCACGCTTTGGTCGCGCATGACCCGCGCGCCGCGCGCCGCGAGCAGTTGCGCGTGCGCGCCGAATTTGAACAGGCATTTGCCGCGCGTCTCGTCTGCGCCGGATTCAAGCGCGACAATGAGCGTCCCCGTTATCTTCTCTTCCATGAATCGTCAATCGTGGGTGGTAAATAGTAAAAGCTTTTTTTGACGATTTACCATTTACCCTTTACGATTGACGAACATGACTTTTTCACGCTTCGACCGCTACGTTGAACGACACGCGCGCACCTTTACGGAGCGCCTGCAAGCATTGTGTCGGATGCCTTCGGTGGCGGCGCGCGGGACGGGCGTGCGCGCGGTGGCCGAGGCCGTCGAGCAATTAATGAAGCGCGTCGGGGCTGGCACGCGTGTCTTTCGCATCGGCAGCGGCTATCCGATTATCTTCGGTGAGTTCGGCTCCGGCTCTCATTGTTTCGTCGTCTACGGCCATTATGACGTTGCGCCTGTGGGCCAGTTGACGAGTTGGGCCGCCGGGCCGTTTTCCGCCACGCTCTCCGACGGCAAGCTCTACTCGCGCGGAGCGGCCAACAGCAAAGGCGATTTGGTGGCGCGCCTCGCAGCCATCGAAGCTTACCAGAAGACTTTTGGGAAACTGCCCGTTTGCCTGCGTTTCGTCGTCGAGGGTGAGGCTGGCATCGGCAGCAACAGCCTGTATCGTTTCACGGAAGAGAACGCGGAGATGCTGCGCGCGGACGGCTGCATTTGGGAAGAGGGCTACAAGGACACGCAAGAACGCCTCGTCATCAGCCT
>CAZEZJ010000281.1:0-7029 GCA_964516695.1 uncultured Blastocatellaceae bacterium | reverse complement strand
GACGTTGAAGTAGCGCAAGGCCACGGTCGGGATGTCGTAGGCGCGCCCGACGACGAGACAAAACTGCTCTTGGTCCTGCTTCGTAATGGCATAAACGGACGTGGGAAAGAGCGGCTTCTCTTCCGAAGTCGGAGCGGGTTGAAGTACCGCGCCGCACTTCGGGCATTCAACTTCCCAGCGCCTTGCCAAAAGCTGCGCGCCGGGCCGCAACTGCGGATGCACCGTGCCACAACTCGAACACGTATAAGCTCCCTCGCCATAAATCGACATTGAGGAAGCGACGACCAACTTGCGTATGCGCGCGCGCCGCTCGACCACGGCTTCCAACAAGACGGACGTGCCCAAATCATTCGCACGCACGTAGCGCTCAATCTGATACATCGACTGCCCGACGCCCACTTCCGCCGCTTCGTGATACACGGCATCAACGCCTTCAAGAGCGCGCTCGACCACGGCGCGGTCGCAGACATCCCCGTAAATAAACTCCGCTTCCGCGTTGACGTTCTGCGGGCGGCCCTCCTCATGCACCTGCGACACCAGCGCATCCAGCACGCGGACGCGATGCCCGCGCTCGACGAGCGCATCAACCAGATGCGACCCGATAAAACCGGCCCCACCCGTCACTAAAATATTCAAACTTTCCATTCACTCACCATTAAAAGCAGCTCTTGAGAGATAAGGGATGAAAAGGCAACTCTTAAAAGCCCCGGCAGCCACGCTTTCATCCTTTAGCCCTCTAGTTTCATCCCTGCTCTTGTCCTTTATGTTGTAGTGGCGTTCGAGAAATCTCGGCCACCGTCTCGCCGCGCTTACCCCGCTGGCGAACGACCGACTCAAGAATTTCATAAACGCGCGGAGCCTGTACGAGCGCGGAATATTGCGCTTCGACGGTCGCACGCCCCGCTTGGCCCAAACGCTGGCGCAGCTCAGCAGACCGCAGTAATCCTTTCAGCTTTTCTATCCACTCCGTTTCCGTCGCCGCGATAAAGCCGTTTTGGTTGTCCTGGATAATGTCTATATTGACGCCGACGGGCGAACAGATGGTCGGGATGCCGAGCGCCATATACTGCAAGGCTTTGAGGCCACACTTGCCTTTGCTCCAACGGTCGTCCGGCAACGGCATGATGCCGATGTCCATCACGCGCAGGTCAGCCGTCTCCGTCTCAGAACGCCAAGGCATCGCCTCCACGTCAACGCCTTCCAGTTCATACTTCGGTGTGCCGATAACACGAAGACGAAAACGCTCTTCCTTCGCCAAACGCCGGAGAGCCGCGCGCAGCGTGTCCAAATGCTGCACGGTGCTGTAGCTTCCGCTCCAACCGATAACGGGCGGCTCCGAAGCAGCCTTTACGTCGTCAACAGCGTATTTCTCAGTATCAATCGTCGTCGGCACTATCGTCACTTGCTGGTTGACCTGTCGGGCGTAGTCCGCGAGAAAGGGATTGCCCGCCATGACGTGTGAAGCGAGGCGGCAGATGGTGCGCGTCTTGGTCGGAAATTTCAGGTAGCTCAGATAACCGTTGGACGGGCTGCGATAGGGAACGAAGATGGCATCATCGAAATCGAAGATGAGAGGAACGCGCGAGCGCGCTATCAAGCGCTCGAAGACGGGTGGGCCAAGCAGCGCCGCTTCGCGAAAGACATAGACGGCATCATACTCGCGCAGGCGACGCATCAAAGCGGCGCGCCGCTGAAACGCACGCCCTACTAATTGCAGCTTGCGCCTCATGTTTCCGGCCTTGTAGATGAGCGCGTGGAGTTCTTCGTCTTCAAACGAATGGTAGTCAATCGAGACGCCGCGCTCAGCGAGCAGCGGTTCCCACTGCTCTATCCTGTAGCGTTGGCCGGGAGAGGTGTCGTACAGACTCGGAACGATGGCAAGCAGACGCATAACTTAAACAACAAGCCCCCTTGTGTTCGGCCGCTAAAGCCGGAGCCGAAGATTTCGCCGGGAATAACTTCCTCCCACTTCCGGTGGGCCAAGCCGGATTTTCGTCACAACAGATTAATGTCACCGTGATGATAGTTGAGCCAACGCGCCAGTATAGGGGAGGCAAGCGCTATCGTCCAAGCCGCGAGCAAACGCCAGCCCGCTCGCGGCGGCTGCCGCGGACGGCGATTATTTGATAACGGAAGAAAACGTCGGGGAGCTATCTGACTAACGCGTGAATCTTTCAAACGTCTCGCGAAGGACCGCCACGCTCAGGCCCTGGAATTGGTCAACCGCTTCAACCTTAACGGCGGCAGCCGTCGCTGCGCTGACTGAATTGACCCGCGACGGCGTTGAGGGTTGGCGCGCAATCGCTCGGACTGGGTTCGCAGCGTGAGGAGTTCTCTGCACCGAGTTCGGGATTTTTTGGACCTGCCTTTTTTTCTCCTTGAAGTCGCCGCTAATCATAAAGATGAGTAAGACGCCCGCCGAGAACAGGCCGAGCGCGAACACGAGCGAACTAAAGTCCATCACGTTACCTCACTTTGAATGATATTTTTGTGGCCTCCCCGCTGGCTCCCTCCTGTTCTTCCAGAAGCCGGTACACGTTGCGATACCGCGTTCCGCCCACCTTGCCAAGGTCGAAATTCTCACGCGCCGCTGCCACACAGCGCTCGCCTATCAAAGGCTCGCGCGTCAAAGCCAGCGCCTCTGCGGCTGCCGCTGCCAACCTTTCATCACTGAAAGATTCGACAATGATTCCCACCCGCTCATTATTCACCAACTCATCCGTATCGCCTATCCCTGCGTTACAAACCACGGGCAGCCCCGCCGCCAGGTATTCGGGAACTTTCGTCGGTGAAGCGGCAATCTGCGAAAACGTCCGCTTGCGAAACGAAAGGCCCAACCGCGCGCCCGCCAGATACGCCGGCACTTCCCCAGGCTTAACCGCGCCAATCCAAAAATCGCTTTCGCTTACACCCACTCGCAGCAAACGCTCTGTTGCTTCCGCGACCGCGGATTGCGTCATCACGCGCAGAAAAGCGTCAGCGCGCCGCTCGCGAATTTTCAGGAAGAAGCGGCCCATCTCTTCGAGTAGATACAGCCCCGTGACCGAACCCGCGTAAACAACCTCGAAGCGCTCGGCACGCTCCCGGCCGGCAATCAATGCGCTCTCATCAAACCGTGAAAAATCGACGCAGCACGGAATCACCTCAATCCGCTCCGCGCTCTTCAAATTATTCTCGACGAGCCAATCACGCATTCGCCGCGTTAACACGACTATCCGGTCGGCCCGCCGGATTCCCGACCGCTCCAATCTCTTCACCGCGCGAAACGGCGCAGAGTTTTCCCGCCAAACGCCCGCGTCCGCATACTCTTCGGCCATCAGCCCGCGAATATCAAAAATCAGGCGGCAATTCACGACGCGCCTGGCCATGAGCGCCATCGCGAGCGGAATGTGTGCGCGTGCGTGCAGGACGCCGATACGGTAGCGCCGCACGAGCCGCACGGCCGCGCGCGCGCCCTGCGTAATATCATAGGCGGTCGCCGGAATCGAAGGCCGCTTATGATACGGCAGAGAGAACCAACGAATCCCCTCCTGAGCCAACTCGGCCCGCGCAGACTCTAATTCATCCGGCTTCCAGCGCTCGCTCAGCCGTGGCTCAAAGGTCAGCAAAAAAACTTCGATACCGCCCTTCACCAACTCGCGCAGGTAAGGCAACACCTGCGTCTGCACCAGCGGCTCTCGCAAACCGAAGTAGCAAAGATACAGGGTGCGAGCAAGCGATTGCTTCAACGTCAGACCTCAATGAGCGACCGTTCTATCTGTGAGAGCCGAACTGCTGCACTCGACTGTTTTAACTCGAACTGCGACTATCGCGGCTTAGGCTGGTAAAACTACTGCGTAAAAGCTGGCGCGTGCAGCCCCAGAAGGGCCGGCGGCAAACGCTTTCGGGATGCGTGACGAGCGCCTTCAAGAGCCAGCGCCCAGATTCTTTGACGCGTCCCGCCTGGCTGGCGAAATAGGAGCGGCGCAAGCTGCTGGTGGCCGCACACCAACGCCGGCCCGCGCCCTTCAACTGGCTTTCGTAAATGTCCGCGATGGCGTCAAACTCTTTATCGAAGCCATCGGCCTCGGCCACCGTCTTGCTCGTTCCATGCAAACGGTAGGCGGCGACGGGCACAGCCAAATGCTCGCACCTATGCCCGGCCAGAAGCAGGCGCACGTACAACTCGTGGTCGAAAACGTAGTTCCACTTTTCGTCGAAGCCCGCCTGCACCAGCTCGCGTTTCCAGAACATGCCCGGCTGCGGCGCCAGATAAGACCAAGAGAGAGCGTGCGCCGCTGACTTTGGAACTTCCGTTTGCAACAACTCGGTGCGATGCCCCTTTTCGCCAAACATCATCGTGTCGCCGCACAACCACTCGCACTCCGGGTTATTCGTAAAGTGTTCGACGACCGCCGCGAAAGCTCCCGGCAGATAAAGGTCATCGCTGTTAAGATAAGCGACGATGTCGCCCGTCACGCGTTCCAGACCCTTGTTAATCGCGTGCACTTGCCCGCGGTCTTTTTCGCTCACCCAGTAGGCCAGCCGGTCTTCATAGCGCCGGATAATCTCCACGCTCTCGTCCGTGCTGCCGCCATCAATAACGACGTATTCCAACTGCTCGTAATTCTGGTTGAGCACGGACAGGATGGTCTGCTCAAGGAACTTCCCCTGATTGAACGAAGGCGTGACGATGCTGAGCTTCATAAGAAATAAGGCGGAACACGGAACACAGAACGATGAATGAAAAGATAAGCTCTTAATAATTCATCATTCACTCTTTTCCTACTTCATCGTTGCCTTGTACCACTCGATGGTGCGCTGCAAGCCGTCTTCGAGGGAAGTTTCGGCGCGGAAGCCGAAGCGCTCGAAGGCGCGCGTGACATCCAGTTGGCGACGCGGCTGCCCGTCGGGCTTGCTCGCTTGCCAGCGAATCTGGCCCTTAAAATCGGTTAACCGCGCAATCATTTCCACCAGGTCGCGAATCATCACCTCGCGCCCGTTGCCCAAGTTAACGGGGTCAGAGTCGTCATAATCGCGCGCCGCGCGGATGATTCCTTCGGCGCAATCTTCGACGTAGAGGAACTCGCGCGAGACGCCGCCCGAACCCCACGCCTCGATGTATGGCGCGCCCGCGCGCTCGGCCTCGACGCATTTACGAATCAGAGCCGGAATGACGTGTGAAGTCTCAAGGTCGAAATTATCATTCGGCCCGTAGAGATTAGCGGGCAGCAGAAAAATCGTGTTGTAGCCATACTGCTCGCGGTAGCTTTGCGCCTGCACGAGCATCATCTTTTTGGCGAGGCCGTAGGGCGCGTTGGTCTCTTCCGGGTAGCCGTTCCAGATGTCGTCTTCCTTAAACGGCACGGGCGTAAATTTCGGGTACGCGCAAACGGTGCCGAGCGCAACGAATTTCCTCACGCCCCGTAGGCGCGACTGTTCGATGAGCTGCGTGCCCATCATCAGATTTTCATAAAAGAAGCGGCCCGGATTCTTTTGATTCGCGCCGATGCCGCCGACGACCGCCGCCAGATGGATGACCATCTCCGGCTGCGCATCATCAAGCAGGCGCACAATCGCCTCCGCCTTCGTCAAGTCATACTCGTAGCTTCGCGGAACGAAGACTTCGACTCCGCCCAGGTCGCGCAAACGCTGGACGAGGTAGCGACCAAGAAACCCAGCGCCGCCCGTGACGACTATTCTTTTGTAGGGAAATTCCTGCTCTGAATTCATTTTCAGATTTCCAGTTCCTGGTTAGCTCTCACCAACTCGCTTAAGTGGTCAACGGTATCAATCGTAAACCATTTCTTCGGATAGACGCGAGAGGCGATGACCTGCTCCTGCAAGATGAGTTGGCTCCAAACGGAATAGAAGTCGCCTTCCTCGCGTGTCCGTGCATTGACCTTGTGCGGGTTGATAATCTGGATGCCGGAGCAATAGATGTCCGAAGGCTTGAAGCGGTTGAGTTCCGTGACAACGTTGTCGCGATGGAAAATGTAATCGCCGTCGAGGCCCAAGACCGGCTTGACGGGAACAATCATGCAGGCTGGCTCGCCGTAGTAGTGATATTCGGATTCGAGAAGGTCGAAATCCAACTCGACGACGTTATCGCAGGTCAAGACGAACATCGGCTCGTCAAGACAGCGGAGCAGCGTGTTGTAAATCCACCATGAGTTGCTGTGACCCTCTGTGTTGAAGACGGAAGTGACGCCGTGGTAGATGACGTGCTCTGCGAGCATCGCGCCTTTGTAGCCCACAGTGATGTGTATATTGGAGATGTGCTGGCGAATCTTATCGATGCCCTGGGCTATCAGGGTCGAGCCGTTGTAAGGAGCCATCGCTTTCGGCACACTCTCGGTCAAGGGCATCATCCGTGTGCCACGGCCCGCGGCCATAATCAGTGCGTGGTTAATTCTTGACATCATTCAGCCGGACTATTGATGAGTTGCAACATCTCTGGTTCGGTCAGTCGTTCGGTATTGGCGCTTGAGAGGCCGACCTCCAAAGGGCGCTCGACCTTCTCATTAAAGGAGATAACATAATGAGGAATGGCGTGATATTCAACTTCAGACGTGTAGGGAAGCTCTATGTCACCGATTAAAAACTCGTCGTCGCGCTCTCCCGGTCGTCCCTCCATCCGCTCCCAAGAGCCGCCCTTATGATTAATCCAGACGGTCAATAAATCTTTAATCTGCGCCGCCTTCATCTTTCGCGACAGCACTTTGCCCTGCACCGCCGCAATCTCCTCCATCGCCGTGCGCACCAGCAAGACTGCTTCGTCAACCGTGAAGAAGAACCTTCTCATCTCAGGGCCGGTGCTGCGGATAACTCCCGTATCGTCGTGCATCTTCTTCCAGATGGGCAAGACAGAGCCGGTTGACCAAGCGACGTTGCCATAACGCACGCACGCAAAGCGCGTCTCGCTCTTCTCATTCATCGAGCAGAACATGCGCTCCATCAAAGCCTTCGACAGCCCGTAAGTATTTCTAATCGGCGGCGCGGCCTTGTCTGTCGAGATGCCGATAACGGTTTCCACTCTCTTTTCCAAAG
>CAZEZJ010000280.1:0-7059 GCA_964516695.1 uncultured Blastocatellaceae bacterium | reverse complement strand
CGGGACGGAAGAGGGCGGCATCCCAACGGGCGTCTCCGTCGTAGTCGCCTGGCACAGGGATGTCGCCAGCGACGCCGAGATAGATAACGGTCACGCCGCCCGTGCTCTTGAGGATGTACCAGTTGCCGTCTTCTGGACGATAGACGGCGATGTCTGCCTCGCCGTCAGCATCGTAATCAGCCGGAACGAGGCGGTCGGTGCTGTTGCCCCAGCCTTGAACTCTGGCTGTGTTACTGCCGCTCTGAAGGATGTACCAAGTGCCCTCGCCGTTGCGGAAGACGGCAGCATCGGCCCTGCCGTCGCCGTCGTAGTCAGCCGGAACGGGGCGGTCGGTGCTGACGCCCCAGTTGATGAGCCGTGTGTTGTTGGTGGTGCTATAGATGATGTACCAGTTGCCTTCCGAAGAGCGATAGACGGCAAAATCCGTCTTGCCATCGCCGTCATAGTCAGCCTGAACGGGCACGTCCGTGCTAACGCCCCACTGCCGGACGACCAATTGGCTGTCAGAGCTTCTGCGCACAGTCCAGTTGCCCGTCGAAGGTGTCCAGACGGCGCGGTCCGTCTTGCCGTCGCCATCGTAGTCTCCGGGCACCAGCCGGTCTGTGGAGACGCCGAGCACGCCATTCTGCGTCGCGCCGTTCAGACTATTAATGCTTGACCAGTTGCCCGTCGCGGGCGTCCAAGTGGCGAGGTCTGTCTTGCCTTCGCCCTCAAAGTCTGACGGCTTCTGAAGCTGAATCTGCCCGCGAATCTCTCCGCCGGGAAGGGTCTCCGTGTGAACATTGAAATAGAGCAGTCCGGCCTTCAGGAGCGTGACCTGGGCGGGCGTGATGTTAAAGACTTGATTGTTAATCTGGCCGAGCGGAAAGCCGATGAGGACGGGAGCGTTGACGCCGCGCACGGACGTGGCGGAGCCGTGAATGTGGGCCATCGTTTGCGGGCTTGAAAGGCCGCTGAAGTTTAACGTGACGGTAATCATGTCTTCAGCCGAATTAAGCGTGACGCGGCCAAAGCCTGTCCCACTCGAATTGTTAGACGGCACTTCCTGCAACCCGCTCAGATTAGCCGTGAAGGTCTGCCCCGCTTCAATCTGCCCGCGAATCTCACCGCCAGGAAAGTTGCTGGTGTGGACGTTGAAGTAAAGCAGTCCGGCCTTGAGGAGCGCGACCTGCGCGGGCGTGATAGCGAACGTCTGCCCGCTAAACGTCCCGAGCGGAAAGTGAATCAGGATGGGAGCGTTAACACCGCGCGCCGAGATTTGAGAGCCGTGAATGTGGGCCATCGTCTGCGCGCTCGACAGGCCGGAGAAGGTCAGGTCAACGGTAATCATATCCTCCGTGTCGTTGAGCGTGACGCGGCCAAAGCCCGTCGCCGTCGAGTTGTTGGGCGGCACTTCCTGCGCGCCCGTCAGGAATGCCGAGAAGGTTTGACCCGCTTGTGCCGTCGCCGTCGCCGCCAACAAGAGTAGCGCCAAGAGCGAGAGATGGAGCATCTTTCTCATCATTTGCTTCTCCTTATTATTCAACCAAAAACGGAAGCAGCAGGATGCTGTTCAACAATGGATTCGGACGCCAGCTTGGCGGCGTGCGCGGGGCTACACGCCGGAGACCGAGCCAACCAATAAACTTTCACCAGAGATGCCGGGACTATTTTGCCTGTGACAATATTCCAAACTCGCAGCCAAGTCAACGTGTAGCGGAAACTCGAAACGCCGCTGGCGATGAACCCGAAAAGCAGCTTGCTTTTCGATTCGTCGCCAGCGGCGTGACAGCGTTTCGCGTTTTTCGATAGTTAGTGGACGAGCTTGGCCGAGTAGAGGATGGCGTAGAATTCGTCTTGATGTTTGGCGAAGTTTTTGTTGCTGGTGGAAAGCATCACGTTGACGAATTGGGTCTGGCCCGCATACTTGCGATAGGCGAGCCATTGCAGGCGCTTGAAATCATCCGGCTTTTCCGGCGACTCGCGAAATTGCACGCCCTTGATGCCGTCAATCTCCAGATAACGAAGCTCGTCAACTTCGCCGTTCTTCTTGCGCGTCTTCGTTCCGTCATAATAGGCTTTGGTGCTGATGTCGGTCGGGAAGCTTTCGTCCATCGTGGAGATGCTGACGATGAGAAACGCGCCGTCGCCGCCGCCATAATTAAACATCTTGGTCTCGACATTCTGCTTTTTCCAATGGGCGGGCAGCGTAAAGGTGATGCCCTGCTGGTCCCAGTTGACGGTCTGGCCTCCGGCGAGCGCAGCCGTTTGCGCGGCGGTCGGCTCGGGCCTCTCGACCGGCTCGCCGCCCGTGTCGGCGGCAGCCGGCGGGGCGGAGCCGGAAGGGGTCGAACTTGAAGTGCCGGAAGAAGAGGACGCGTCAGGTTGGTCTGGCCTCTTATCCGTCAGGCCGCACGCCGTCAACGTCAAACAGAGCGCCAGCATCAGGGAAGTCTTTTTCATAATCTTATTTACTCACTCAGACAAGGGGGACGTGATATAGCAAGAGCGCTTCTACGACAAATTTTCCGGTGAGTCAAGAGAGCAGGAAAGGATGAACGCGGAAGGATGAAAGATGAACTATGAAGAGCTTGTCTTTCACTTCCGCGTTCATCGTTCCGCGTTCATCCTCTCCTATGTTATGCTTGCGGTTAGTACCCTTCAAACAGTTCTAACATCCCGGCGGCTCCGCCCCCAATCGCCGCGACGACCGAGGAGAATTATCCGATGCTTAATCGTGCCTTGTACCGAGCCAACCGCTTTGCTGCCGCCTTGTTGTTAACCTTCGCCCTGCTGCTCGCGAGCGCGTGCCAGCAAGGGCCAGCGCCAGTAAACTCAACCGCGAACACTTCTACGACCAACTCAAACGCCAACACCGCAACGACCAACGCCAACACGCCGCCCATCACCGGAACCACCATCGAGACACGCGAGCCTGAGAAATATAGCGCGACCGTCACGCTCAAGCTGGCCTCGGAAGGCGGTGGACAGACCACCAGCCTGCCGCCGCTCGCCGCAGACTTTATTAAAAACGGCAACGACAGCCGCGTCTCTTTCAAGATGCCGGGCGGCGAGCAGGTCGTGTTTCTCGATATGGGCGGCAAGCGCTACATCATCGCGCAGAATCGCAAGCAGTATGCCGAGTTGACGCCTGAATCCACAGGCTTCGATGTGCCGAAGCTGATGACGCCGGGGCAGATTATCAGTTCAATTAAAGGCATGAGCGGCTGCGAACGACAAGCGGAAGAGCAGTGGAACGGGCGCACCGCGACCAAGTATCGCTGTGGCAGCAAAGCCAGCACGGGCACGCAGGCCGGAGAGGTCACGTCGGAAACTTTCATCTACATTGATAAAGATACGGGGCTGCCGCTGCACTCGGAATCCGCCGTCTCAGCCTCCGGCAATGTACAGGGCGTGAAGGGCTTGAAGATTGTGACCGAGATGAGCAACATCAGGACGGACGTTGATGCTTCTCAATTTGCAGAGCCGCAGGGCATGAGCAAGGTTTCGCCCGAACAGGTGAAGCAACAGGTTGACCTTGTGCTGAAGGCGGCGAGCGCCATCTTGCAGAACATGATGCAGAGTTCGAGCGCGCCCTCTGGCAGCACGACGACGGCGACGCCCGCCCCCGCTTCGTCGCCTGCCACCTCGCCCGCGCATTAAGTAGACAGAGTTTCGGGTGTCAGGCGGCCACAAATAAAACTAACGGATGGCTTAAGACCTGACACCCGTTGTCAACAAGGAGACCGTGAGAATGAAATACGTCCTGACGCTGTTGGGCGGAATCGTGCTCGGCGCATTGATTGTCCTCTTTTTTCTGGGAGCGCCGCGCGGCAAGACTATGCCGGGCGTGCCCGTTGGCCCACCTGACCCGAACGCACAGGCGGCAGGCGGCACGGCGCTCGTCACCCTTGATGAAAAGTTTTTCGAATCGCTGCTCGGCACAATCTTTCGCGACATGGGCGGGCCTTCTTTTCGTCTCTCTTCAATGGATGTGCCCGAGGGGTCGCCCCAGTTTCTTCAGGCGGCTTTACAGGGCGGAGGCTGTGCGGACGTGGTCGTGCTAGCGCCCGAGGGAAGCGGGACGAGGACGGGCGTGCGTTTTACTGGAGGCAAGGTCATCGCTCCGCTCGCCTTCAGCGGCAGCTATAGCGCGCTCGGCATCTGCCTCAACTTCAAAGGCTCCGCGCAGGCCAGCGTCCAACTTTATTTCGACCAAGGTAAGCAGACCGTGTATGGCAAGGTGAATGTGGAGACCGTTAATCTGGAAGGAGTGCCGCCGGGAGCGGGCGGCATCGTCACGCTCTTTGTGCAGCGTGCGATTAACGAGCGCGTGAACCCGCTTGAAGTCTTGCGCGCGCCGCAACTGGCGCTCAACGTGCCCGTCGAGGCGACCGGAGGAATGCTCAAAGCACAAGTCAAAGATGTGCGCGCCGAAGTCTTGGACGGTTCGCTCCGTATGCACATCACCTACGACTTCAGCGGCGTGCGCGGGCAACAACCACCACCACCGCAAGGATGAAAGAATATCAATTTATTCATTTCATCATTGATTCATGTAATCATTTTTTCAATGAATCAAGGATGAAATGAAGCAATGCCTCAATGCCTTCCCTCATGGCAGACTTTAACTAAGGCGCGTGTCTGAATTAAGCCGCCGCGTCTTTAGTTTTTCGCCGCACGTCATCTCAACCGCGCCCGAGCCTTGATGGCATCAGGCGCGGATGCGGTAGACCTTTGGCAAGCGGGAAGGCGTGCTATTGTTCGCAGAAATTTCTGAAGCAGTGAACGACGCCTGCGTTATATTGGTCATAGCAGCGCTGGTCATTGCTGACGGCGATACAATGCTCAAACCGGCGGTTGTTTCTGATGTTGCAGTCGTCACACTTTTCTTGCAGGTCGGCAGCTTTGACCGTGCGCAGAGCGGTTGGTGTCGAGAGCGCGAGCGCTAACAGACAGATGATGATGGCGGCGGTCAAGTAGGTGAAAATTCGTCTCATTCGCTAAGCTCCTTCTAGTCGGAAACTGGCGAGGGTTTGGTTGAAGTGGACCACTCCTATAATATGGATTCCACCGAAAGTCAATAATAATCAAGCGCCGCGCCAAGTTCATCGAAGGCGACTGTTTATCGTTGCTACGAGAATCTTCCCTTAGCAACTTCCTCTTCGGGCGTGTCGCGTTGCGGCGCGACTCCGACGCCGTGCTTGTAAGAGAGGTCTCCGCCGAGCCAGCCGGAGATGGAAATCAGAATGACGCCGAGCACGGAGAGGATGAGCGGCAAGCTGATGCCTTCCTTCGGAATGCGCCCGAGAGCGCGCCACCGCAGATAAAAATCCACGCCGAAGACGATGATGGCAATAACGTTGAGGCGCGCGTGCCAGTTGGCTATTTTAACGACTTCCTTGTCTTTAAGCGCCAGCCAGTCAATCACGCCGGGGATGGCGGCCACCACGCCGCCGAGAAGCCCTGCGGCCAGCGTGTAGAAGGCGGCGAGACCCCAATGGTCGTTGCCGCGCCAGAGATACATCACATCGGCCACCAGCGAGAAAGTCCACAGAGCGAACGGAAATGGAATAATCATCGGGTGGATTGGATGCCCGCAGATGCTTGCCTTGCTTGCCATAAGTTTTTCTCCCTTGAATCAAGCCGGACACTTCGCGAGGGCGAGAACGTTCGTGAAATTTGGCATGATTCTCTTCCCCTTTCGAGGGAATCGTCAAGCTTTAATTTTACGGCGGCATGTGCCTATATAAGGTCAGCGGGGGTGTCTGGCTTTGACGGGTAGCTTGGTGGGTAAATCCATCTCGTCATCAATCAGCACGTCAGTTGAAATTCCTACAAGGCGGGCATACCTCAATAACACGGGCAACGGCGGTTCACGGTTTCCAAGTTCGTAAGCCGAGATGCGGCTACGAAAGAACTCGTCAGTCAGACCCAAACGCTCTAGCATCCCATCCTGAGAAAGCTCAAGAGCAGTCCTAATCTGCCGTAACTTTTCGGCAAGGCGCTCCGGCTTCTGACGCGGCGCTCCCATCAGGAGTGACCTCCTGACAGAACAATGACCTTGCCCTTAGACACAACTGTGTCTAAGATATATCTGCGCTTATTTGTCGCCGTGAGAATGAACCTTTCATCTCGCACGGCGATGCTCATTTACTCCACTCTTGGGATTGAGCCGCGCATTTGCCGTTGCCTTGTTTTCAAAGACTAGACCATGCACATGATAATAGGTGAAGCTCACCCTTTTCGCCAGAGGTTTTCACACCGCATCCTCTATGCTGGAAATGACCTCGCGCTCCTAAAATATCTGCAAGACACAATCGAAGACTGTCAGACCGTGCGTTGTCCTGACGGCTCACAAGCGCGACTGTTCATAGACAAAATCAAGTATTCACTCTTAGTGTTCGATGAAGTCTTGCCGGATTGCACAGGCGCGGAGTTGACGCGCTTCGTTCGTTCGCTGGCGCATCGTGAGAAGACGCCTATCATCATCTTTCGGCGGCGAGACAATCTTGAATTGCTGGCGCGTACCATTGCCCGCCTGCTCATCTGCCCAAAAAGTCTCTGAGCGCCGGCTTTTTGGGCAAAGCCGAGGAAGGCGAAAAAAGAGCCGCCCGGATTCGCTTAAGAATCCGGGCGGCTCTTTTTTAATGTCTCTTACAGAGTAAGAGAGTTTTTAGTGGATGGCGATGCCGAATCCAATGGTGAAGTTGTGCTGGGTTTGACCCTGAATGGTAATGCCTTCAAAGTCGCGGTCACCGATGAAAATCGGATTGTAGTTAAACTCGATAACGCGCAGGTCAACGCGCGGGTGAACGCGAACGTCGATGCCAGCGCCAGCCTTGAGCGCGAAGCTCGTGTCGCTCAGATCAAACGTCTGTGTGAAACCGGGCGTGCTGAATTCGATGGTCTGGCGCGCGCCGCCGACGAGAAAATGGCCGAACGGCTTGAAGCGGCTTTCCTTCGAATTGTCCTTCACCTGCACACCGCCGAGGAAGTTGTAGATACGCTCTTTGGTGTTGATGGTGTCAAGACCATCGGTGAAGCTGTCGGACTGGTAGTGGCCGCTGACGTTGCCCT
>CAZEZJ010000279.1:0-7066 GCA_964516695.1 uncultured Blastocatellaceae bacterium | reverse complement strand
CAAGTTTACGGAAGTCGGCTACGTCGGGCGCGATGTCGAAAGCATGATTCGCGATTTGACGGAAATCGCAGTCGAGATGACGCGCGAAGAAAAGATTGAGGAGATTGCCGATAAAGCCGAGTTGAACGTTGAAGAGCGTGTCTTGGATTTGCTCCTGCCGCCGCCGAAAAGCGCCCTATCCACAGGCTTTTTCGATTTCGATGAGACTGAAGCCGAAGAGTCAACTCAAACCGCGCCGGCCGATGCCAACCGCGATGATAATTTTCAACGGACGCGCGAAAAACTACGCGCACAACTGCGCGCCGGAAAACTTGATAACCGTTTGGTCGAGATAGAAGTCCGCGAAAAGAGTTTTCCGACCATCGAGTTGGCTGGACCACAGGGCATCGAAGAGATGGGCATCAACATGAAAGACATGCTGGGCAATCTCTTTCAGGGTCGCACCAAACGACGCAAGATGCGCGTTGACGAGGCGATGGAATACTTGATGCAGGAAGAGGAAGAGCGGCTCATAGACATGGACACGGTCGCCCGCTCCGCCCTCGAACGCGTCGAATCCTCCGGCATCATTTTCTTAGACGAGTTGGATAAAATCGCCGGGCGCGAATCGGGCCACGGGCCTGATGTCTCGCGCGAGGGCGTGCAGCGCGACATTCTGCCCATCGTTGAAGGCACAACCGTCAACACGCGCTACGGTATGGTCAGAACAGACCACATCCTCTTTATCGCCGCCGGGGCTTTTCATGTCTCCAAGCCTTCGGATTTGATTCCTGAATTGCAGGGCCGCTTTCCGATTCGCGTTGAGCTGGAATCTCTCACCATCGAAGACTTCAAGCGTATTTTGACCGAGCCGAAAAACGCGCTCATCAAACAGTATCGCGCGTTGATGGAAACAGAAGGCGTCGAACTGGATTTCACGGCGGATGCGATTGACGCTATCGCTAACTTTGCCGCGCGCGTCAACGAGCAAACAGAGGACATCGGCGCGCGCCGCCTGCACACCATCATGGAAAAATTGCTCGACGAGATTAGCTTTGAAGGCCCAGACCTGGAGCCTAAGCAACAACTCTTGGACGCCAGCTACGTGGATCGTATGCTTGCCGAGACAGTCAAAGATCAAGACCTTAGCCGGTATATCCTGTGAGAAAAGTGTCCGCTTCCGGCCCACAGTTTCATCCGCCAGACTCTACGGCCAAGAGCCAGCCCCACAAGATGCGTCGCTCCCGTCTGCGCTTTGCCTGTTTAAGCTTCTCTCTCATCTTCATAGTTGGCGTCGCGCTGGCCGGATGCGGCAAACGACGCCCGCCTTTGCCGCCGCTGGAAAATGTTCCGCAACGCACGGAACTGCTCTCAGGCGTGCAGCGCGGCAATCAAGTTATCTTGAGTTGGCCCGCTCTGCTGCGCAACGCGCCCGCCAGCAGCGTGCAGAGCATTCGCCGGATAGACATTTATCGCCTCGCGGAGAAGCCCACGGCCCCGCTACCTCTGACCGAAGAGGAGTTTGCGACGCGCTCGACGCTCATCGGCTCAATCCCCTATGAAACAATCAGCGCGGCTGACCAAACCATCTCTTACTTTGACACGCTGGAACTGGCCGGCGAGCCGACGCGTTTGCGCTACGCCCTGCGCTACGTTAACGCTGCCGGGCAGCGCGCCGCTTTCTCCAATTTTCTACTGATTGAACCCGCAGCCAAAATTGCGGAGCCTCCTGTGCTTCTCGACAGAGAGGTCAACGAAGCGGGCATCACTCTGCGCTGGAAAGCTCCGGGCAACAATATTGACGGCTCAACGCCCGTCAACCTTCTCGGCTACAATCTCTATCGCATCGAGCAAGCACAGAACGAGACGAGCCAAACGCCCATCAACACCGCGCTGATTAGCGGGACCAGTTTTGTTGACAAGAATTTCCGCTTCGGCGAGAAGTACACTTACATTGTGCGCTCCGTCTCTTTAGGAACTGGCGGTGCACAGGTCGAGAGCTTAAATTCCAACGCTCTGGCAGCCGAACCGCTGGACGTTTTCGCGCCTTCGCCTCCGGCTGACATACGCATCAATGCCGCGCCCGAACGCATCTCAATCTTCTTCCCCGCCAATCCCGAGCGTGATGTTGCGGGTTATAATATCTATCGCTCGATTGATGCAGACTTACCGAAAGACCGTTGGATTAAATTGAATGACGCCCTCTTGACGCGCACGACATTTCAGGATGAAACAGTCGAGAGCGGCAAAAAATATTTTTACTACCTGACGGCTGTGGATACCGCCGGCAATACGAGCCAGCCATCAGAGGTCGTCTCCGACACGGTTCCCTAGCCATGAAAATCTGTCGCTTCATACACCCTTCATTACTGCATCCGCAATACGGCATGGTTGAGGATGAGACGGTCAATCCGCTGGCTGGCGCTGACCCTTTCGCTCGGCCCTTACGCGGAAGCTCCAACAAAATCCCTCTCAACGAAGTCAGACTTCTGGCCCCTGTCGTTCCGACAAAAATTATCTGTGTGGGACGCAATTATAAAGACCACGCCGCCGAACTCGGCAATCAAATGCCCTCCGAGCCGCTGCTCTTTCTGAAAGCGCCATCAGCCATCGTGGCCTCCGGCGATTTCATTGAACTGCCTGCGTTCTCTAATCAGGTAGAGCACGAGGGAGAACTCGGAGTCGTTATCGGACGCATTGCGCGCCACATGGGAGAACAGGATAATCCTTTGGAGTATGTCCTAGGCTACACTTGCGTCAACGACGTGACGGCGCGCGACCTACAGCGCAAAGACGTTCAGTTCACAAGGGCTAAATCATTCGATACCTTCTGCCCCGTCGGCCCATTTATCGAAACCTCGCTTGACCCGAGCGATGTGATGGTCACAACGCGCGTCGGCGGTCAGGTTAAACAGCAGGCGCGCACCAACGCGATGGCCTTTTCCGTTCCCTTCATCATCCGCTACATTTCTCAAGTGATGACTCTATACCCGGGCGATTTGATTGCGACGGGAACGCCCGCGGGCGTCTCAAAGTTAAAGACGGGCGATGTGGTCGAGGTCGAAGTTGAAGGAGTCGGCGTCCTCAGCAACGGTGTGCGGGAAGCTCTGCCGGTTGATGAAGGAAAGGATTAAGGAAGGCTGCTTCCTCAAGTTTTCGCTGTCGGAGGTGAACATGAAATTCTTTATAGACACTGCCAATCTCAATGAAATTCGCGAGGCGGCGGAATTAGGATTGATTGACGGCGTCACGACTAATCCGTCTTTGATTGCCAAGGAAGGCGGCGTGGATTTTAAGCGGCATATCGCGGCCATCTGCGAACTGGTACAGGGCGATGTTTCGGCTGAAGTCACAAGCCTTGAGCTGGAAGGGATGCTCAGCGAGGGGCGCGAATATGCTCGCATCGCGCCGAACGTGGTTGTTAAGTGCCCGCTGACCGGCGACGGCCTCAAGGCCACGCGGCGCTTGACGGATGAAGGCATTAAAGTAAACGTCACGCTCTGCTTCTCTGCCGCGCAGGCTATCCTCGCGGCCAAAGCGGGCGCAGCCTACATCAGCCCTTTTCTCGGCCGCCTAGACGACATAGGCCAGAACGGCCTCCTCCTGCTCGCCGAAATTATAGAGATATACGGCAACTACGATTGGAAAACGGAGGTGCTGGCGGCCAGCATACGCCACCCGATTCACGTCGTCGAAGCCGCGCGCATGGGAGCCGATGTCGCGACGATGCCATTCAAAGTCATCGAGCAGCTTCTCAAGCACCCGCTGACCGACAAGGGATTGGAGCAATTTCTGGCCGATTGGCGCAAGAGCATGAAATAAACTCTCGCTGCCGCTGCTCGTCGTCTTGGAGCTATAAGCTGAGTCGGCATGAGGCACGCAAGCGTCATATTTTCATGCTGTTCTATGGCATTAGATTAACAATCACTTCAAGCTTTGTCGTCGCGCCGACTTCTTAAGCTTTACCTGAAGAAAGATGATTTTTTGACTGTTTGAGCAGAGCCGTTAACGGCAACTTTCGCATGGATGATAATGGAGTTGCAGCAACAGATTATAGTCAGCGCATGTAAATACGATGGCCGTGAACATCGCCGTTGGTCTGCGCGAATCAAAAGCCAAGAGGATAGCTTGCTCGTCTTGGATGCTGAGTTTGAGGAGGAAATCAAGCATCAATTGCTTGGCGTCGTCGCGCGCGGGACTGTCAGCAGAGAGTATTACTGGCTGAATCGCTGGTATAATATTTTTCGCTTCGAGAACCCGGACGGCAACCTGCGCAGCTTTTATTGTAACGTCAACGTTCCGCCCACTTTCGACGGTCGCGTTCTCAGCTACATAGACCTCGATATAGATATTTTGGTCGCGCCGGACTTAAGCTACCAAGTTGTTGATGAAGATGAATTCGCCTTGAATGCGGATAAATACAATTATCCCCCACGAATCCGCGAGCAAGCCTTTCAAGCTTTGGCAGAACTCAAAGTTTTAATTGAAAATCGCAGGTTTCCGTTCTGCAACCTCAAGTAAAGCTTTAACGAAAATTCGAAGCCCAGCCAGAGCGTTCGCGTTGAGTTTGATTATTATAGTGACAGACAATCTTTTCAGTCAGGACGATTATTGATGGCGTCAGAAAAACCACAGATTGCCAGTGAAACCAAGCTCGACCGCTTTCTCGAACGCTCGCGGCAAGCGGAAGTGGGCGGCGGCACCGCCCGTATCGAAAAACAGCACGCTGCCGGAAAGATGACGGCGCGCGAGCGGCTGGATTTTTTCCTAGACGAAGGGACGTTTGAGGAATTCGATAAGCTGGTCGTTCATCGCTCACGCGATTTTGGCATGGACAAACAACTCTATCCAGGCGATGGTGTGATTACCGGGCACGGACTCGTTGACAATCGCCGCGTGTTCGTCTTCGCTCAGGACTTCACCATCTTCGGCGGCTCTCTCTCGGAAACGCACGCCGCGAAAATCTGCAAGGTGATGGATTTGGCGCTCAAGGTCGGAGCGCCAATTGTCGGTCTCAATGATTCCGGCGGAGCGCGCATCCAAGAGGGAGTGGTCAGCCTCGGCGGCTATGCGGATATTTTTCTGCGCAATACTTTGGCGAGCGGCGTCGTCCCGCAAATTAGTTGCATTATGGGGCCGTGCGCTGGCGGAGCCGTCTACAGCCCCGCCATCACCGATTTCAACGTGATGGTCAAAGATACCTCCTATATGTTCATCACAGGGCCTGACGTTATTAAGACCGTCACGCACGCCGATGTCACGAAAGAAGAGCTAGGGGGAGCCGCCACACATAATCGTATTTCCGGTGTCGCACATTTCGCGGCCGATTCCGACCGGCAGGCTTTACAGTTAGTGCGCGAACTGCTCTCCTTTATCCCTTCCAATAACATGGACGACCCGCCGCGCCTTCCCGTCAGCGACCCGCCTGAGCGTGCGGAAAAGAGTCTCAACAACATTGTTCCAGAAGCCTCCAACCAGCCCTATGATATTCGCGACGTGATTCACCCGATTGTGGATGACGCCTACTTTTTTGAGGTTCACCAGCATTTCGCTCAAAATATCGTGACGGGTTTTGCGCGGTTGGGCGGGCGCGCAATCGGTATCGTCGCCAATCAACCGGCTCACTTGGCTGGAGTGTTGGATATAGATGCTTCCATCAAGGGCGCGCGCTTCGTGCGCTTCTGTGATTGCTTTAATATTCCGCTGATTACCTTTGAGGATGTGCCTGGGTTTTTGCCGGGCGTGGAACAGGAGCACGGCGGTATCATTCGTCATGGAGCAAAGTTGCTTTACGCCTACGCAGAGGCGACCGTGCCGAAGATTACAGTTATCACACGCAAAGCTTACGGCGGCGCGTATTGCGTCATGGCGTCGAAGCACATTCGCACGGACATCAATTTCGCCTGGCCGATGGCTGAAATCGCCGTCATGGGCGCGGAAGGAGCAGTCAATATTCTCTATCGTCGGGAGATTAGCGAGGCCCCAGATAAGGAGTCGGCACGACGCGGGCGTGTGGCGGAGTTTGAAGAAAAATTTGCTAACCCGTATGTGGCAGCCGAGCGTGGATTTATAGATGAAGTCATCGAACCCGCCGTGACCAGACCGAAACTGATTCGCGCCCTGTCTCTCCTTGAAAATAAGCGCGACACCAATCCGCCCAAGAAGCATGGCAATATCCCTCTTTGAAAGAGCGCGCAGGGTTCAGATAGTTAAAGACTTTCTTTAATAGTGTGTCTACGAACAGTCAGTTCGGATGCACAGGTCGAACAGCTAAGTCTTTCGGTAATCTTAATTAAGGACGCTTAAGTTAATCGGCTTGGTGAGCTAAATTTCTCCTGCGTTAGAGCAAAAAGATGCCGGATTGTGTTTTGCAGACACACAATCCGGCATCTCTCGTTCTGCTATAGCGGAAGCTTTACGCGGCGCGTTGATTCGACGCGGCGGCATTTCCCCTCAACAATTCAAGGGCTTTCTTTAACTGTAAATCTTCCGGCTGTTGCTTCGGTGCCGCAGCCTCAGGAGCGACCTCCCGCTTGTCGTTTTGCGGATTCGGTCTATTGACAGCATCGTCGTCATTGCCCGTCAAGTCTTCAGGGTCAATGGCTTCGACCACTTCCTGACGCTTGACTTCAACCGAGGGCGCGACGCCCGAACGGGCGCGGTCTTCGCCTAGAAAAGGCTTGCCGTTGGCAGAAGCCCATTTGATGACCGTCAACAAAAGCCCGTCACCGTCGCGCAGCGTGAAAAGCTGCTGCTCTGTGCCTGCCCCAAAGCTCTTTTCGCCCACCACATCGCCGCGCTTACGCTCCAGCAAAGCCGAGGCGATTATCTCAGCCGCGCCCGCCGTTCCAGTGTCAATTAAGGTCACCATCGGCCCGTTGAAAATCGCTGCCTTTGGCTCCGCCGTAAAAGTCTTCAATGTTTTGCTTTCACGACCGATTGTTTGGGCCAAGACTCCATCTTTGATGAAGAGGTTGGCGACGCCGACGCCTTCGGTCAAAGTGCCTCCGGCAACGCTGCGTAAATCCAGCACAATCTTTTGCGCGCCCTGCTTTATCAAATCCTGTAGCCGCGCACGCGCATCCGC
>CAZEZJ010000278.1:117-7072 GCA_964516695.1 uncultured Blastocatellaceae bacterium | reverse complement strand
TGAGAAGATGGAGGCGCTGCGTTTGCTGACGGATCACCTTGTGCCGGGGCGTTGGGATGACGTGAGTTGGCCCAACGAGAGCGAGATGAAGGCGACGATGGTGCTCAGGCTGCCGCTCGTTGAAGCTTCGGCCAAAGTGCGAACCGGCCCGCCCATCGACGATGAGGAAGATTACGAGCTTTCGGTCTGGGCCGGAGTCTTGCCGTTAAAGACCACAACGGAAGACCCCATCAACGACCCGCGCCTTCCGCCGGACATAGAACCCTCTGCCGTTATCACCAATTACCAGAGACAATGAAGGGGGATTGATTCATGTAATCATTTCGTCATTGCATCATTTGTTCAATGAATCAATGATTACATGACCACATGAATCAATGACTCAATCAATCCTCCTTGTTCGCTTTCCGTTCGTCGCGAATGTTAGAATACGAAGCGTTATCTAATTCTAAACATTTTCGCGGAGGCTTTTATGCTTAAGGAAGGCGATGTCGCGCCGGATTTCACGACGCGCGACGCTCAGGGTAATGCTGTTCAACTCTCGGATTTTCGCGGCCAGAAGGTCGCGCTCTATTTCTACCCGAAGGACGACACGCCAGGCTGCACGAAGCAGGCGTGCTCACTGCGCGATGCAAATTCCGAATTGACGGAGCGGGGCATCAAGGTGCTCGGCGTCTCGCTCGATTCCGAAGAGTCGCACCAGCAGTTTGCCAGCAAATACAATTTGCCGTTCACACTTTTGAGCGACACAGACCATTCCGTCTCCGAACTCTACGGCGTCTATGGTGAGCAAAGCTACGCCGGACGCAGCTACATGGGCCTGGCGCGCAAGACTTTCCTGATAGACGAGCAAGGCGTCATCAAAAAGGTGTTCGACAAGGTAAACGTTGAAGAGCACGCCGATGAGGTGATGGCGGCCTTTTCGTAAATTCGGGACGGCATCTCTCAGAATCATCATGCAAGAGAACGTCACACAGTCTCTCGCGACGGGGCTTTCTGCCTCCGCGTCGTCAACCCGTCAATTCGCCCTCCACTGCCGCGCGCTCGTCAAGCGCTTCGCAGACGTGACGGCGGTTGACGGCCTAGACCTCGAAGTCCGCGCGGGCGAGTGTTTCGGTCTCTTGGGCCCAAACGGCGCGGGCAAGACGACGACCGTCGAGATTCTGGAAGGCTTGACGCCCGCCGATAGCGGAACGGTCGAAGTGTTGGGCCAACGTTGGGGCGCTGGTGATGACCGCGCGCTGCGCAATCGCCTCGGCGTTCAATTACAGGAAACACAACTGGCCGAAAAGGTCACGGTCGAAGAGACCGTGCGGCTTTTTCGTAGTTTCTATGAACGCGGCCCCACCATTGATGAGATTATCAACAGCGTCGAGTTGAATGAGAAGCGCGGCGCACGCGTCGGCAAGCTCTCCGGCGGGCAAAAGCAACGACTGGCAATCGCTTGCGCGCTCGTCGGCGCTCCTGAATTGTTATTTCTGGATGAGCCGACGACAGGGCTTGACCCGCAGGCGCGCTTGAAGCTCTGGGACATTATCGAAAAATTCAGAAGCGGCGGCGGAACAATTCTGCTGACGACGCACTACATGGAGGAGGCCGCCAGGTTGTGTGACCGCGTGGCGATTATGGACCACGGGCGGATGATAGCGCTCGGCACGCCGCTGGAGTTGATAGCATCGCTGGAAGCGGAGCAGATTGTGGAGTTCAGCGTGACGGGCGAGTTTCGTGAAGAGCCTTTGTCGCATCTGCCGGGGGTGCGCCGCGTCAGACGAAGCGGCAACAATAACGGCTACTCGCTGACCGTTCAAGACATCAGCACGGCTCTGCCCTCTCTGCTCGCGGAGCTTGAGCGCCAGCGCGTGAGTCTTATCAATCTCACCACACATCAGGCGACGCTTGAGGATGTTTTCGTCAGTCTGACAGGAAGGATGCTGCGCGATGGATGAAGTTAAAAGCGACCTTCTGCCGGATGAAAAATCTATAGCCGGGCGTCACAGCGCGGGCGCACCTACGTCGCGCAACACGAGCGGAGAAGAAAAACGCGGGCGAGTTTTTCATCCGCTCATAGAGTTGACGCTGACTAGAATCAGGGAGTTTTTGCGCGAGAAGGAAGCGCTGTTTTGGGTCTTCATTTTTCCGGTGTTGCTGGCCTTCGCTCTCGGCATCGCCTTTCGCAACGCGCCGCCCGAAAAGCAGCGCATCGCGGTGGAGCGCAGCGGTCAGGCGGATGCGACCGCTAATGAAATCGCCCGCGTGCTTTCAAGCTCAACTGAGGTCGAGCCTGTGCTGCTCTCGCCGGCGGAAGCTGCACAGTCGTTGCGCAGCGGCAAAGTCGCAATGATTGTGCGCCCGCGTCGCGAGACGGTTAGCGCAACGCCGCTGACGGGCGAGCTTGATTACCAGTATGACCCGACGCGGCCTGAGAGCAAGGTGGCGCGCCTGGCCGTTGACGATGCGTTGCAACGCGCGCTCGGTCGCACGGACGTGATGATTGCGCGCGAGCAAAAAACCGTTGAGCCGGGAGCGCGCTATATTGACTTTCTAATTCCAGGCTTAATCGGGCTGAACCTGATGGGCAGCGGCATGTGGGGGCTGGGGTTTACGGTCGTGCAAGCGCGCGGGCGTAAACTCCTCAAACGCTTTGCCGCGACGCCGATGCGGCGCACGCATTATCTGCTGTCGTTCATGTTCTCGCGCCTGATTTTTCTGGCGTTGGAAGTTGCGGCTTTAGTCATCTTCGGGTGGCTGGTGTTCGGCGTGGGCGTGCGCGGCTCAATTGTGAGCGTCGCGCTTATCTCGCTGCTCGGGGGGCTGACATTTTCGGGGCTGGGGATGCTGGTGGCGGCCAGGCCGCAGACCATAGAGGGCGTGTCGGGGCTGATGAATTTCGTGATGCTGCCGATGTGGCTGCTGTCGGGCACGTTTTTCTCGTCGGCGCGTTTTCCCGAAATCTTTCAGCCCTTCATCAAAGCGCTGCCGTTGACGGCGATGAACGATTCGCTGCGCGCCGTGATGAACGACGGCGCATCGCTGGCATCAAACTGGGGGCCGCTCGCCGTGCTGCTCGCCTGGTGTCTACTCAGTTTCGCCATCGCCCTGAAAATCTTTCGCTGGCAGTAAAGAGCAAGTCGGAAGACTAAATAATGAAAGCGTGGCTGCTCAAGATGAGCAGCCGCGCTTTCATTATTTAGTCTTCCTGATTCCTATTCGCTTTGCAATGGTAGGCGAACTGTAAAGACAGCACCGCCGTCAGTTGCATTTGTAGCGACGAGTGTGCCGCCATGTTCGGTGATGACGCGATGGGCGAGGGCGAGGCCGATGCCGTGGCCTTTGGATTTGGTGGTGAAGAAGGGAATAAAGATGCGCTGGAGGTCGGCGGCGGCGATTCCTTCGCCGGTATCTGTGATTTCGATGTTGGCCCACGCCTGATTTTCCGACTCGCGCTCAACTGAGCCGCGCACCGCGACGCGCCGCTCTGCGCTTTCCTCTGGGATTGCTTCGGCGGCGTTGCGCAGGATGTTGATGAGAGCTTGCCGCAGCATTCGCTCGTCGGCATGGACGGCGGGGAAATCGCCGTCAAGTTCAAGGCGGACACGGCGCTCTGAAAAAAGCGGTTGTAGTTCGGCGGCGCAGTCTGCCGTTAGCTCACGAAGCAAAATTGAGGCGAGGTCGAGGGGTTGCGGGCGCGCGAAGTTGAGAAAGGCCGTGACCATACCCGTGAGGCTGCGGACTTCGTGCAGGAGCGCTGTGGCCGCCGCCTGCCCGCGCTCGTCGTGATTGAGAGTTTGCAGCAGTTGCGCGTAGCCGTGGAGCGTCGCCAGCGCGTTTTTGAATTCGTGCGAAAGACCGGCGGCCATTTCGCCTAGGCTTTCGAGATTCCTTTTCAGCGCCACCTGCTCGCGCAAGTTTGTGACTTCCGTAATGTCTGTCAACAGACAGAGCGCGCCGCGCGCTCCCTGTTCGGGCAAAGGATCAATCGGCGCGATGGTTGCTCCGAGCCTGCGCGTGCGCCCGTCCGTGACGGTCGCCAGAATTTCCTCGCGACGATAAAGCTCGCCCGTCTGTATGCAGCGCTCGACCATTTCGGCAAGGTCGGGAGCCGCGCGAAGCAGTTCGCGGACGTGTGTGCCTTCCGCCGCGCCGTCGGCTTCAAGCAGCATTCGCGCCGGAGCGTTGAGCAGCGTGGCGCGGCAATGCGCGTCGAAAGCGACCAAGCCCGATGGGACGCTGGCGACAATGCGTTCACTAAATTTTTCGGCAGACGCGGCGCGAGCGCTCGCCTGCGCGCTCAGTTGCTCTAGCTCTCGCTGCTGCGCTTGCAGTTGGGCGACGATGGTTTGGAAAGTTTCGAGAACAAACTGCGCCTCGTCACGCGGTTTCGCGCTACGCGCCGCGACGGGTGCGCGCTCGGCCTCTCCGACCAGTTGACGCAGCGGACGCCGCGCCCAGCGCAGCAAGAGCACAATCGAGAGAACAGAAACACAGAGGGTGACGAGAAAAACCGTCAACAGCGGCAGCACGCGCATGTTTGAGGCCGCAGGCGCGCGCCACACTAATGTCACCACCGCGAGCGTCGCCAGGAGAAAGACCACTCCCAGCAGCGTCAGCACCCATTGGACACGACTCGCGTAACGCATAAGAAAAGTGATAGGTGATAGGTGATGGGTGATAGGTGATAAGTAAAAGAAAGAGGCTTTCTCTTATCACCTATCACCTATTACTTATCACTAAGGCATGAATTGACCGACGTACCAATTGACGATGCGCGTGCCGACAAGCAGGGCGATGATTGCGCCTGTGCCTAGAAAAATGCCGAAGGGCAGCAACATCTGCAAGTTTCTCTCGCGGCGGCGGAGCATCAGCAGAATACCTGTGATTGAGCCGGAGAGCACGGCCAGAAAAATCGTCACCACCGTCAAACGCCAGCCAAGGTAAGCGCCGACCATAAACATCATCTTGACATCACCGAGGCCCATCGCCTCCACGCCGCGCAGTCGTTCCCAAAGCCAGCCCATCAGCCACAGCGAGCCGCCGCCAGCGAGCGCACCCAGCAGCGCGCCTCCTAAAGACGCCGCCCACATGGGCCAACCCGCGAAGAGTCCGTTCGTCAAGCCGCTTAAATCATCGAAAGCCTGCGGCCCGGCTAAAAAGGGAACAACGATGCGCGCGATGACGGCAAACGCGAGGCCGGGATAGGTGATGACGTTTGGCAAGAGCATGTGCTCGGCGTCAATAAAGACGAGGGCGACGAGCGCCGTGACGAAAATCAAATCGAACGGCAGCATCAAGGTCACGCCGCCGCGCAGGTAAACATGGGAGACGAAGACGGCCATGTAGAGCAGCGCCGTCAAGAGTTCGACCGCCGGATAACGCGGAGAGATTTTGGCCTCGCAGTGGCGGCAGCGCCCGCGCAAGATTAGGAAACTGACGACGGGAATATTGTCGAGCGGGCCGATGGCTGTCGCACACGCCGGACAGCGAGAGTTTGGGAAAACGATGGACTCCTCGCGCGGCACGCGATGAATCACGACGTTCAGAAAACTGCCGATAATCGCGCCGAGCATGGTCACAAATGCGCCCGCGAGCGGCAGCGGCAGGCCGAGCAGTGAATTGTTGAGAAAGAGGCTCTGGTAAAGTTTCATCCGAGACGTGTCCTGCTTGACGGCCAGCGCGGTCTTTCGAGCGAGCGATGCTTGACGCGCGCCGCAACCTTTCCGCATGATACGGCCTTGTGGTCTGTTTGCGAAAGAAGTAAATGATGGAGAGGGAAGAATTGAACAGCCGTAAGCCAATCTATGCGATGCTCGCCGTCGGCTTCGTCCTCATCACCACGCTGACGCTCGTTCCTTATTCGCTCACCCTGCAAAGGTGGAAACAACAGGTCGTCAGCACGTTTGCTTACGCGAGCGAACCGGCACAGAGCGCGCCTGCCCCTGCGCCCGCCGAGCCGCTTTTCGACGTTGCCGCGTGGTATCTCTCGCGCGAAGAAAAGCCAGAGGAGCACGGCGTCCTGATAGAGAGTTTTGACGGGCGGCGCGTTTACGCCGCACACAACGCGGACGTGATTTTTAATCCGGCTTCGCTCATCAAACTCGCGACCTCGCTCGTCGCCTTGAAGACGCTCGGCGCGGATTTTCGTTTTCAAACGCGCGTCATCGTTGACGGCAAAACGGACGCCAAAGGCGTCTTGCAGGGAAGGCTTTACGTGGCGGGCCATGACCCGACCTTTGGCGACTACGGGGCCAACCTGATTGCGGATGAACTGCGCGAGCGCGGCATCAAGAGCATCAACAGCGAGTTAATTGTCTCGCCGGATTTCATTTTTAACTTCAGCGACAAACCCGAAGAATCGGGCCAGCGATTGAGTAAGGCTTTGAAGTTGAGCAAAGCGCCGGAGGTGAGCGTCGCTTCGGAAACGAGCGGCGAAGTGTTGTTAACGCTCAACTCCAATCCCTTGCGCGACGTTTTGCTCTACATGAACGCGCGCTCAAGCAACTTCATAGCCGAAAAGCTGGGCGCGCTCATCGGTGGCGCTCCCGCCGTCGAAAAATACCTGACCGAACAGTTGAAACTGCCGCCCGCGCAGGTGACAATCGCGACCGTGACCGGGCGCGAGCACAATCGTCTGACGCCGCGCGGCGTGCTGATTATCATTCGCGCTCTCATTGAGGAAGGGAAACGGCAGGGGCTTGAGCCTGCCGACATCCTGCCCGTCGTCAGCGATGATGCCGGAACCCTGCGCCGTCGTTTCGTCGGCACGAGCCTGGAAAGAGCCGTCGTCGGCAAGACAGGCACGCTGACAGCCGAAGTTGATGGCGGCATGACGAGCCTCGCCGGAATCGTCTTCACAGCCGATGGGCCAATCTCCTTCGCCCTTCTAGCCCAAGGCAACCGCATCTGGGATAACCGCCAACTCGAAGATGCCCTCCTCGTCGAAGTCGTCAGCGGACGCACT
>CAZEZJ010000278.1:0-73 GCA_964516695.1 uncultured Blastocatellaceae bacterium | reverse complement strand
CGCAGGCCCAACGCCAAGACGTTTGCTACCCTCCGCGAACATTCAAAAGCAGTGATAGGTGATGGGTGATAGG
>CAZEZJ010000277.1:0-7078 GCA_964516695.1 uncultured Blastocatellaceae bacterium | reverse complement strand
CAGCGACATCTCGACGACGCAAATCTACACGCACATCACAGACAACCATATGCGCGCCACCTATGACCGCCATCACCCGCGCGCGCGCCTCGGCCACCTCATCAAAGATAAACCGCCAGACGAATAAGCCCGGCTGAGATTATGGACCAGTTTTGCCAGTCGAAGAGATTCGCTACGCGAACCGATTGACGTTGGCCCACGCTGTGCCCTATTATCCGAAAGCTTTTTACCCGAACATCAAGCTTGGGGCTGTATCATCAAGGGGGGCATTTCCTGTTAGCGGGAGTCGCCCTTTAGTGAATCTTTCCGATTTTTATCTTTCGCTTTTATCATTTCATAAAGAGATGACAGGCCGCGCTCTACCGAAAGCGCTGAGAGAGATGCCGATTTCAGCGCTCTCTTGGCGCAAGCGTGCGCGGCTGGTCAAGCGCGCCGGCTTAGCGCTCATCACGTTGTTTGTCGCCAGCGCCTTTCCGCTGTTCGCCGCTGCGCAAACTCGCCCGCCTGTGCTCATCAGCGAACCGACTTCGACGCGGGCCATCGCCTTTGAATCCCCGACCTTCTTTCGCGAGCCTTTCTCGCTCGCTTCGCCCTACGCCTGGAGCACGGACACGCGCACGCGCGTGATGCTCTTCGCTTTGAATCTGTCGTTGCAGCCCGGGGAGGATTTGTCTGTCGTGACGGCGGAAGCAGAGGATGCAGAGCATCGTCGCTATAATTTACAGGTCGAATCTGTCGAGCCGGTTCAGGAGCAAGCTTGGCTGAGCGCAGTCGTTCTCAGGCTGAGCGATGAATTGACTACGGCGGGCGACGTTCTGGTGCGTGTTAGCTATCGCGGGGTGGGCAGCAATCGCGTGCGCATCGGCGTCGGGTCCATCGGCGGCGGCCCGCCGGACGATGTTGGTGCTGGCCCGGCGATAGTGCCGCCCTATGTCATCAGCGGGCGGGTGGCGATGAGCGGCGGGGCGGGCTTGAGGGGCGTGGCGGTGACATTGAGCGGGCCGCAAACGCGCACGATGCTGACCGACGAAGACGGCTTTTATACGTTCACAGTAGAAACAATTGACGACTATATTGTTACAGCGTCGCATTCCCACTACGACTTTGGCCCGCCGGGCCGCACCTTCGTCAACCTGACCAATCATCAGGAGAACGTCAACTTCTCCGCCACGCTGAAAAACTTCAATATCAGCGGGCGTGTGATAAGCAGCGGTGCGGGCTTCGCTGGCGTGCCGGTAACATTGAGCGGGCCGCAAACGCGCTCGATGCTCACCAACGAAGACGGCTTCTACTCCTTCACAGTGGAGGCGCTTGAGGACTACGCTTTAACTGTCTCGCAGACTTACTACGACTTCAGCCCGCCAACTCACGCCTTCGTCAGCTTGGGCAGCCATCAGGCGAACGTCAACTTCTTCGCCACGCGACAGTCATTCAATGTCAGCGGACAGGTGTTGGACGACCACGGGCAGGCGTTTGCCGGAATCGAAGTCTCGTTGCGCAACGAGTTGGGCGCGATAATGAAGTCAACCGTGACGGATGCGGGCGGCCAATTCTCGTTCACGAATCTCCCCGCCGGTTATAACTACACGGCGGCGGTAACGAACAATAATTTCTTCACCTTCACCGCACAGAGCATCAATCTGCTCGACAGCAATCTCACGCTCAGCTTTAGCGGCGTGCGCTCCGCTTATACGATTCAGGGGAAAGCGCTGAACGCGGCCTGCGAGGGGCTTGGCGGCGTGACCGTCAACCTCAGCGGCTCGCAAACGGCGACCGCTACGACCGACGCTCAAGGCAATTATTCCTTTGCCGGTTTGCCAGCCGGAGGCAACTATGATGTCACGGCGTCGAGAGTGTTCTACATTCTCAGCCCGCAGCATCAGACCTTCAATAATCTCGGCGGCAATCAACAAGCGGATTTCGCAGCGTTGGACGATAACCACGTCATCAGCGGGCGTGTGACTGACGCCAGCGGTGCCGGACTCGGCGGCATCGCGATTAACCTCGGCGGCTCGCAAACGCAGACTGTGAGAACCGACAGCGACGGCCATTATTCATTACCCGCGGGCGCAACCGGCGACTACATCATTACGCCCTCGATAGAGCAGGACAGCTACATCTTTACTCCGTCGAACCTGGCGCTGCAAAATTTAACCGGCAATCAAACCGTTAATTTCACAGCCCTACTGAGTCCACTTCCCAATCCAACTTACGTGCTCGAATTCGACGGCACGCCAAAGACCGTGGACTACGGCAACTTCTGGACGCCTTACGTTGACCTCGGACCTTTTTACTGGGAATTCTGGGCCATGCCCGGCACAAACGCCGGAGGAACTTACCTTTTGTCCGACGGCTACGGTGGACACCACGCGCTGCTCTTTGGCTTCTCCCACTACAACGAGGCCGAGCCGGGCCGTTATCAACTCTACGGCAATCTCTTCGACGGCTACGTGAGCGGCGAGCACCTCGTTCCCTTCTACAGCGATGAAGGGCCTGCTCCAGGAGAGTGGGGACACTTCGCGGTGGGTTGGGACGGGCAGAGCATCATCCTGTATTTCAACGGCGTGCCGGTCGGGAAAAGGGCGTACGCAGGCACGCGAGCCACACCCAGCCCCGCACACGGCGGCAACCGCCTGCTCATCGGCGGCTCTGACCACAGCAATTTCATCGGTCGCATCGCGCAGGTGCGCGGCTATGAGGGCCGCAATCCGCTCGCGGATGCAAGCGGCCCGACGGGCGGAACGGTGGAAGCCGCCTTCGCTCCGCAAACAGTTTTCGGGTTGGGCGGCAATCTTCTCAGTTATTTCTTCCGGCCCGCGCAAAGGGTCGCAGACCTCTCGCGCGGCTATGACGGAATCAAGGGCGACGGCAACAAGCACCCGGGAAATGTGCGCGGCACGGCCTTCGGCATTCACTACGACTGCGGTGCTTGCCCAACGCCGCAATTTGTGCTTGACCCGACAGCGCCAAACTTCGTGCAGAACATAGCGCCGCAGCCCGTTCAAGTTCCGGCGCTGCCGCCCGTGCCCGTCGCGGCGCGCATCTTCGATTCATTCTCGCGCGCTAATTCCACGTATCTCTTTTACAGTCAGGGCGGCCTCGGTGCGACCGAGGGCGGAACAGAAGGGCCGCAAACTTGGCACAGCGCGCTCAACCCATCCGGCCCGCAATCCTTCGGCATTCTTAACGGACGCGCGGTGCTGCTCGCCAATGAGCCTGCTCTCGCGTGGGTCTCGAACGCCGCGCGTGGGGGAAATCTGGACGTTCGCGTTGACCGCCGTTCCGGCTCGTGGGGCAGCGGCCTCGATACGGGCCTGAGCTTTCGCGTCGTTGATGCAGGGAGTTTCTTCTACGCTTACACGCGCGAGGGCAGCGAGCCTTCGGCCCCGCGCAAGCTGATGGTCGGATACTATCAGGACGGCGAGCGCACCGATTTGGCGACGAACGTGGAGATGCCGGCATATTGGACGACGCTGCGCGTGGTGGCAAAGAGCGACGGCAGCATCAAGGTCTATGCGGGCACGACGCTCGTTTATTCAACTAACAGCAAACTTCTGTTGGCAGGCGAAGGGGCGGGGCTATACAACAATTCGCCAGGCTCAGGCTTAGTTAATCGTTGGGATAATTTCACCGTCTACGATGTGCCCTGAAGCCGGAGGCGAAAACATCACCCGTTTTTAATCACTCACGGCACGTTTTAATCACCCACAGCGCGTCCGGCGAGGCTCGCGACGACCGCCGCCAGTTCGGCAGGCTCGACGGGCTTGGCGATGTGTGTCTGGAAGCCAGCCAGCAGGGCGCGCATACGGTCTTCGGTTCGGGCGTAGGCCGTGACGGCCGCCGCCGGAATCGCTCCTCCGTGCTCCGGCCCGAGCGCGCGCACTTTGCGCATCAGCGTGTAGCCGTCTTCTTGCGGCATCCCGATGTCCGAAACCAACACGTCAGGTTGGAATTGCCCGAGCACATAGAGCGCTTCCGCCGCCGATGAGACGGCACGAATTTCCGCCCCACACCCCGCGAGCGAGACGCTGAGAAACTCTAGCGAGTCGGCCTCGTCATCAACCACCAGCACGCGCAGCCCGCTCAAGTCTGCCAGATGTTCGAGTTCTGATTCCTGAGTCGTTAGCTGTCGCTCGGTCTCGCCATCCGGCGCGCTCTCCTGCGCGGGGGCCGACAGCGGAAGCGTGATGGTGAAGGTCGCTCCGTGTCCGACGCCTTCGCTCTCGGCCCCGACCGTCCCGCCGTGGAGTTCGACCAGATGGCGCACGATGGCGAGGCCAAGCCCGAGTCCGCCGTGCATCCGTGTGGTTGAGCCGTCGGCTTGCCGAAAGCGGTCGAAGACGTAGGGCAAAAACTCCTGCCGGATGCCTTCACCTGTGTCCGTGATGGTGATTCGCGCATGAGCGTCAACGTCGTGCAGTTGAAGCTGGATGCGTCCGCCGTGCGGCGTAAACTTGACGGCGTTGGAGAGTAGATTCCAGACCACCTGCTGCAAGCGCGAAGGGTCGCCCATGACGAAACCTGTTTGTGCTTCGAGCCTCGTTTCCAGTTGAATCGCTTTGGCGTCAGCCGCCGGGCGCACGGATTCCATCGCCGCTTCGATGACAGGCACCAGCTCCACCGGATTCACGTCCAGACGCAGCTTGCCTGTGATGATGCGCGAGACATCGAGTATGTCTTCGATAATCTGCTGTTGCGCGCGTGCGTTGCGTTGGATGGTTTCAAGGGCGCGGGAGGAAGTTTCCGCATCGAGTTGTCCGGTGCCGAGCAGCTTGGCCCAGCCGAGGACGGCTGTCAGAGGCGTGCGCAATTCGTGCGAGAGCGTCGCCAGAAACTCGTCCTTGATGCGGTTGGCTTCCTGCGCTTCGCGATAGAGGCGCGCGTTGTCAATGGCGAGCGCCGCGCGGCTCGCGAGGTCTTCGGCGAGCGACAAATCCTCGGCACCGTAGCGCCTGTCTGATTCCGTCGAGATGAAGGAGATAGCGCCGAGCGTGCGGCCCTGCACGGTCATCGGCACGGTCATCGCGGATTTGAGTCCAAGAGCGCGCATGATAGCCAGTTGCTCCGCATCGCGGGCGGCGTTTGCGAGCAGGGCATCGGGAATGTCCGCGTAGATTTCCGGCTCGCCTGTCCTTATCACATGCGGCACGCCGCGCGTCTCAGCCGGGTCAATCGGATAACGGCGCTGTAGCTCCTCCGCCATCGCTACTTTCGACGGGTCAACGTGGGCCACCGCCAGCGGCAGAATCACTCCTTCACGTTCGAGGATATGCACGGAACACCAATCTGCGATATGCGGAACGGCGAGGCGCGCCACGCTCGCCAGCGTCGTTTCATAATCAAGGGAGGACGCCAGTATCGCGCTCGCTTCGGCCAGAAACGCCGAGCGCGTTCCGGCGGCCTCAGCCTGCGCGCGGGCGCGGCGGGCCGCGTCAAACAGGCGCGCGTTATCCATCGCTATCGCAGCCTGCGCGGCCAGTCCGTTGACGATGTTTTCCGTGCGCTCGTTAAAGACGCCCGCTTCGGGGTGGCCGAAGAAGAGTCCGCCCAGCACTTCGCCGGAGCGAGAGATGACGGGAACGGCCAGATAGCTCGTGACGGGCAGATGGCCCGGCGGCATTCCGTAGTAGGGCGAATTTTGGCCGTAGCGCGCATCCTGCTTGACATCATCAATGCGAATCACGCCTTCGCCGCGAAACGTCGGGCCGAAGAGATCGGTCGCGCGCGGCATCGGAAAATGCGCGAAGGCTTCACGCGGCACGCCCGAAAGCGTATAGAGCATGTAGGATGCGCCGTGCGCGTCGAGCACGTTGTAGAAGAAGGAGCCGAAGCGCGCGCCGGTCAATTCGGTCGCCGCGTCTGTCACCGCCTGCACTAGCTTCTGCTGGTCCAGTTCCGCCGACAGCAGTTGGCCGATATGATTGACTGTCTCGACGACTTCCGTTTGCTCTCGCAGCTTATGCTCTATCTGCTTGCGCCCTGTGATGTCGTGCATCGCCAGCACAGCGCCCGTAATCTCGCCGTCAACGGTAATCGGCGCGCAGGAACAGAAAACGGGAACGAGCGTGCCGTCGCTGCGCAGCATCACGTCCTCGCGATTACGCACGGTCGCGCCCGAGCGGAGCACTTCAACCATCGGACATTCATGCATGGGGTAGGGCGAGCCGTCGGCGCGTCGGTAATGAACGGTGTCGTGCAGAATGCGCCCCAAGAGTTGCTCATGTTTCCAGCCGAGGATGTCTTCCGCCGCCGGATTCATAAACGTCAAACGGCCCGTCGCATCCATCATGCACAGGCCCTCGGCGGCATTGTTGGTGATGGCGCCCGTGATGCGTAGCTGGTATTCGAGTTGTTCTCTGGTTTGACGATGGGTGGTGATGTCGCGCGTGATGTTGAGAAAGCCCTGGAGGCGGCCCGCCTCGTCGCGCAACGCCGTCAGCGAAACGCTGGCCCAAAAGCGCGAGCCGTCTTTGCGTCGCCGCCAGCCTTCAGTCGTAAACTGGCCCTCGCTGGCCGCCCGCGCCATCTGCTTTTCGGGGCGTTTGAGGATGACGTCTTCGTCTGTGAAGAGCGTGGAGAAGGGACGATTCGTTATCTCTTCGGCGCTGTAGCCCTCTAGTTGTTCCGCCCCCTTATTCCAACTGATAATCTGCCCGGCGGGATTGAGAGCAAAGACCGCATGGCTCTTAACTTCATCGATGAGCTGTTGGTAAAGCTCTGTGGCTGGCTGCGAATTCCCCACTGGTTTCTGTTCTTCCGCCATTTTTCCTGCTTGAACGGGTCGAGAGGGCGAGCGCTTGAGTCGCGGTCAACGCATCTTGATGAAAGGGAGAAAGGTGCGACCCGAGTTCACAAAGAGTAGCGCCTGCTTGCAAGGCGCTAGGGACAATTCGGCGTCCGCTTGAACCCTGCCTTCTCGGCTTCCTCGACGCTGCCAAAAGAGACACGATTTTGCGGAAGCACTCGTTCGGCTTCTGGACATCCGGCCTTGTAGTATGTTCTGGTCGTGCTGTCGCCTGTGACCGTGATCTTCGGAGTTTTGGGAAACGCTGATGAGCCAGAGCCTTCGCCTTGTCCC
>CAZEZJ010000276.1:0-7107 GCA_964516695.1 uncultured Blastocatellaceae bacterium | reverse complement strand
AGAACCGGAAGCAGCGCCCGCGCCGCCGAAGAGTGCGCCCGCCTCGTTTCCGAAGCGAGGAACGCCGCGCGCCGAGCGCTTCACGTACAAGCTTGTGCAGACAAACCTGCAAATCCGTGTGCCGGAAAATCTAGACACGACGCTGGAAAACATCATCATCAACACCGACGCTCTCATCAAAGCGCGCGACCACGTCGCTCCGGCCAAACCGAAGTGTCGCGTTCGCGTCGTGCCGTCGCCGCCCGACGCCCCGCGCCCGCTCGATAAGCCAGCGCTAATTTCCTGAAAAAGTCCACAGTCTAAAGTCCGAGGGCCAAAGTTAAGAAGTGTCTTAACTTTGGCCCTCGGACTTTAGACTATGCATTAGTCTTTAGACTTTTCTGCTCGATAACAGAAAATTTACGTCGTCGTTCTTGACGATGTGCGGCCTCGGCGCGTAACTCTGAGGCCGATAATTTCTGTCGCGCGGGCCGCGCCCGCTTTGAAGAACCGGAATAAAGGAAAGGTAAAAGGCAAAGGGAAGGCGGAAACCATCTATTAAAAATGGTTTCCGCCTTCCTTTTTAGTTTTACCTGTTACCTTCCTTTTCTCCTTACGGAATGTTCGGAGAGAAGGCGACGGGAACATCGCCGGAACCGCTGAACAAATTGGACAGCGTGTTGCCGTCGGAGCTTCTCAAGATGTAGAAGTTGCTCTCCGATTGGCGGAAGATGGCGACATCAACGCGTCCATCGCGGTCGTAATCGGCGGGAACGGGGATGTCTCCGCCGCCTGAGAGGCCCCAGTTGCGGACGGTGATGCTGCCGTCCGAGCTATTGCGGATGTACCAGTTGGCTTCGTCTGGGCGGAAGACGGCGATGTCTGCGCGCCCGTCGCCGTCGTAATCGCCGGGCACTAGCACGTCAGTACCGATGCCCCAGTTCTGCACCGTTGTCCCGCCGCTGCTCTGAAGGACATACCAATTGCCCTCGCCCGCACGGAAGACGGCGATGTCCGTCTTGCCGTCGCCATCGTAATCGGCGGGAACGGGCTTGTCGCCGCTCGTGCCCCAACCTGTGACGCTGTTTGTCCCGCCATTGTTGAGGATGTACCAGTTGCCTTCCGTCGAGCGGAAGACAGCATAGTCAGTCTTGCCGTCGCCATTGAAATCACCGACGACAGGCTTGTCGCCGCTCGTGCCCCAGTTCTGCAAGAGAACTGTGCTGTTCGAGGAACGAACGATGTACCAGTTGCCCTCGTCTGGGCGGAAGACGGCAACGTCCGTGCGCGCGTCGCCGTCGTAATCGCCGGGCACGAGCTTATCGCCAAGAGCCGCCTTGCCCCAATCAGTTTGGACGCGAGTCCCACTGGTGGCGCTGTTGATAATCGTCCAATCGCCGCTAATTCCGTTCCAGATGGAAACGTCCGACTTCGCATCATTACCGTCGAAGTCGAAGTTCTCGTACGGGCGTGGTTGGCCCACGACGACGCCGCGTTCGGCGGGCGCGGCCAGCGTCCAACGCGAAACCGGGCTGAAGGCGACTGTCCCGACGGTCGTGGCAGTGTTCAGGGCGTCATTCACATTATCGGTTGCGCCGTCGGTCAGGAAGAAGCGTTGGTCGATAGGATTCTTCCTGAAGATGCGATAGAGCGCTTCATTGCCGCTCACGTCGCCGTCGCCGTAAGCGAAGGAGAGCGTGCCCTTCAGGATGCCGCTGCTGCTTATCGTCCAATTTCTATTCAAGGCGTTAGAGCCGCCGGAAGGCGCGCTCGTGAGCTGCCCGCTTTGCGCGGAAACCGTCAGCGAATCGATGCCGCCCGCGACCGCCGAAATGTTAGCTATGACAGGCGAATAAGTCGTGCCCGTGCCGACCTCGAAGGTCTTGCCGCCTGCGCCCGCGAAGAACTTTCGCAGGTTGCCGTTGACAAAGCCGCTGGTCCGGTTGACTGTCCCTGCGGCGACGATGCTCAGCACATTAGCGCCGGTGGCGATGTTGCCTCCGTTAAGATTGAGCGCGCCGTTGACCGTCGGGCTGGAACTGAGTGTGACTGTGCCAGCGCCGTTGACCGTCAGGTTGTTGAGTACGGTCGGCGATGCTGGAAGCTCAAAGCCCGTTGTGATGGGCGTTGCGTTCAGGTAGACGACGTTGACCGTTGTGCCGAAGACCGGCGCCGCCGCCAGCGTGCCAAGATCAACGCTGATGATGGCGTTGTTGGCCAGCGTCACATTGTTGGTCGCATTATTTAAGGTTCCGTTGAACAGTTCTAACGCCACGCTGAGGCTCAGCGGCGCGCCGAGGGTTAGCCCGCTGGCGCGATTCAAGGAGAGCCTTCCCAACCCACCCGACACGGCTGGCAGCGTGATGCTTGCACCGTTGCCCCCGACACTGATGTTGGAGGTTGCGCCGCCCGTCAGCGTGCCCGCTCCAATGGTGAGCGGGCCGTTGATAGATAGTTCGTTAGCGCCAATCGAGAGCGCGCCATTCTGAAGCGTCAGCGTGCCGCCGATTGCCAGTTGGCCTTGAAGCGTCGAGCCGCCTGTGTTGTTCAGGGTGAAATTGTTGAGCTGCGTGATGCTGTTCGGGATGTTGCTCGCCACCGTGCCGTTGATAACGAGCGACGAGGTCGGGCCGCCTTTGAGACCTGTCGGGGTCGCTCCGGCAATCGCATTGGTGATGGTCAGCGTGTTCGCGCCGATGTTGAAGTTGCCGGTGGTGATGGTCGTCACGCCGGTGACGGTCAGGTCACCGACGAGGTTGACATCAAAGCCGTTGGGGTCAATGGTCAGGGTCGTGACCGTGCGTGTCGGGTTGATTTCGGGGCCGGTGTTTCTGGCCGCGCCCGTACGCAGGTAAGAAAGGGTCTGACCAGCCGTGCCGAGGTTGAAGGTGAAGGGAACGTCGAACGTCCCGGCGTTGGTGGGCGTCGTCGTATTGCCTATCTGAACAACACTGCCGGTCGCGCCGCCGTTGCCGAGCGTGATTTTGTTGGAGTTGATGAGACTGCCGCTGAACAACCTGATATTAGTCACGACGATGTTCGGCGATGCCGGGTCAATGGTTAAACCCATATCCGCCTGTATCGCGAAGTTAGTTACAGGCGCAGTCACCGTGCCGCTGCCCGTGTACAACTGCGGAGCGGTCGTTAAGAACCAGACGAAATTGGAACTTGCACCGTTGGCGGTGAGCGTTCCGTTGTTGGTCAACGTCGTTCCGTTCATCAGGAAGACGTTGTTGCCGATGCTCAGCGTGTTGCCCGTGTTGATGGTGATGTTGCGCGTGATGTTATTGAACACAGCGGGCGCTAGGAAGGTCGCGGAGTGTCCAGCCGAGGCATTGCTGAGCACGAGGTTCGGGAGCACGCCAGCGATACTGAACGCTTTGGCCGTGCCCGACGCGGCATTGCCTAACTGCACCGTGCCGCCTGTGACGGTCGTAGTGCCTGTGAGTCCCGATTGGTTACGGAAATCGCGCGGGCCGGAGACCGCCGTGTTGGCAAGTTGAACGATGATAGTGCCGCCGGTGATGTTTGTAGTTCCGACGCCCGTTCCAAGGTCAAAGCTGGCGAGCGTGGTCGAGGCGTTGCCGATGGTGCAAACCGTGATGGTGCCGCCGGATTGATTGTAGGTGATGGCGTTGCCCGAAGCGGCCACGCCGAAGCGGCCCGTCGAGTTGATAGCGCCGCCTTCGACGTTGATGTTAGCGCCAGCGGCGAAGCCCATAGAGTTGCCGGTGGCTATGCCGATGTTGAATGTGCCCTGCGACATTCTGAAGAGGCCGGTGACGGTCGGCGAGCCGTTCTGCCCGACGACCGTGGCATTCGCGTTGTTCAGACGGAAGCCGCCCGCTGCCGGAATAGTGTAAGCCGCCGCGTTGAAGACTGGATTGCTGAATGCGTTAGTGCCGGAGAGGTGGAACGTGCCGGTGGTGATGGTCAGGAAGCCGACCGTGTTAGCGCCAAGCACGGTGATTGTGCCGCCGGGCGTGAACGTCAGCACCGGAGTGTTGTTCGTTCCCTTGTTGAGGGTGACGCCCGCGGTCTGTTTGAAATCGGTCGTGCTGCTGCCGCCAAGCGTAAAGGCCGCGTCGGTTGCGCCGGTGAAGGTGATGCCCGCCGCGGCAGTATTGGCGTTGGTGCTGAAATCAAGCGTGCCGTTGTTGGTCAAATCGCCGCCGACTGAAAGCAGGTGCGTGGTCACTGTTCCGGCCGGGTTGGATTGGAATGTGCCGCCGTTGTCTATCGTTACATTCTGGCCGACGGTCAAAGTTCTTGCCGTCGTTGATTCAAACTGCAAGATAGCGCCGGTTTGAATTGTCAGATTCAAAGCGTTACTTGAATCAATCGTGACGGTCGCTCCCGTCACAATCGTCACGTTATCTCCCGCCCCCGGGACAACGCCGCCCACCCAGGTTGCGGGTGCGCTCCAGTTTCCGCCGGTTGCCGTCGAACTGATATTGCCCGCCGGATTTGTCGCCTGGCTTGCGGACAGGGCCGTGCTCAAGCCGCCCTCTGACACCGCGAAGACCTGCCACGTATAATTCACGCCGGGACTCAGATTGGTCGCAGAGTACGAAGTCGCATTCTGCGCTGCCGTACCGTCGAAGGTGAAGTTGATGCCGTCAGTTGAGCGATAGATGGCGTAGATGGTTTCGTCAGGTGAATCGGTCCAGTTGAGCGTCATGGCGAGTTGCGTGACGCCTGTGAAGTTTAAGCCTGTGGGCGCGGCCGGCGTCGGAGGAGTGAACGTAAAAATTCTCCTTGAACCCTGCGCGGCTGATGTCAGCACGGTAATCGCGCCCGCCGTGTAAAGATTCTCCACCGGGTCGTGTGATGCGCCGTTGAAGGTCGGCGCGGGCGTGCCCGATTGCGGCGCCGTTACGGAGCCGACTGTTCCGGCCACGTTGCTTGAAGAAAAACCGATGTGCGGGTCTCTCGAATTGGTGTCGGCAGCGCCCGCCGTGGTCATCGTCATGCTGCCGTAGACGAATTCGATAACGCCCGTCGTCTCGTAGAGTCTGACCTGATAGGTCAGGTCTGCCGTGCCGCCCGTATTGAAATTGGCCTGATTGTTAAGCCACTCGACGGTTAGCACACGATTGGGGGCTGAGCCTGTAACTTTGAAATGGACTTTGCCGTCGCCAGCGTGTGTGCGCTGGTCTGCGCCGTAGGCGGTGATGAGTGAAATGCTCACTTGCGCCAGAGGCTTGTAGGGAGTTGACGTTTGCGCGGTGGCGCCGAGACGCAAGACGCCATTCTCATTGATGGAGAACTGTGTGAATCGCGCGCCCTGAAAGTAGAAGTCGAAGCCGATATTGGTGAGCGCCGAAGCTGTGTCGTCTATGTTAGCGCCGAGCAACTGGGTCGTGCCTGTGCTCATATCGTTGAGCGAGGCATTGGTCGCGGTCGTGAAACTATAGTTGCTTGCGACCTCCGGGCCTGATGGCGCATCCACCTGCGCCGCCATTTTCATTCCCCTGTCAACGGTGCGCGCTTTGGCGTCACCTTTGCTGCTACTGCTGCTGCGCTCTAGCTGCGCTTCGACTTTAGTTGTGCTGGCATTCTGTGCAAACGTCATGGCGTTTGCCAGAAGAGTAAAGAGAATTGTGGTGGCGGCGACCAATGCGCGCACGCCCAGGCTCGCGGGGACGTTGAAGCTGTTGGGGGATTTCATTTCGGGGTTTCTCCATCAAAAAATTGGGGTTTTTGTGTACCGCTTTCTTCCGCAGCCGGAGCATAGACGTGTGCGGCGAATCCTTACGGAAATGCGCAGTCTGTCCGGCGACAGAATGGGGTTAAAGCGGAATTCCTAAAGCCTTGTTAGTTGAAACCTATGGACTGGTACCGAATAGCTGCCCCTCTGCCGTCGAGGGGTTTAGATAAAAGCGTGGTAACCGATAGACCTTTAAACCTAGGGCGGAAAAGCTCGCCGGAGGTGGAAGGAGCTACCGCTCCTTTAGAACGAGTGGGCGAAGATTAATCGTGTTGTAGGAAAAAGTCAAATAAAACGGGCGCAACATCAAGTCTGAAGTCTAAAACTCAAAATCCACGGACACGGATTTCGGACTGTGAATCTCGAACTTTCGACTTTCGACTTGAGTTATTACGGCGCTGTCTCTTCCGTTGCCGCCTCTTTCGCGGCCTTGCGTTCTTCGAGCGTTCGCTTCGCGGTTTCGTCCACCAAGCGAATGCTCGGATTGCCGCCGATAGTTGTGGCTATCACCTGAAAACCGTCGCAGGATAACTGTCGCGCTCTGGCTTTGGTTTGCCAGGCATCGGGCAGGGAGAGCGAGCGCGTCATGCCGCTCAAGAATTCGTCGAGCGTCTTCCACTTGAAGTCGGGCGCATAGCCGACCCAAAGCGAGACGACGCGCCCGTCCAGAAATTCAAGCGAGATGGTCCTGATGCCGTCAAACGAAGCCTTGTCAATGTTGTTTTCGTTTTCGGGATAGATGTTGATGGCCGTCGCCCCAAACTCGTCGGCTGGACGCATGATGAGTTTTGGAGCGCGCGTTCTAAACTGTTCCAGCGTCATGCCGAGACGAAAGCCGCGCAACTCCGGCGCGTCAGCTAGCTGCGAGGTTTTCATGTCGCATTTCCCCGTTTGCGCCGCAACCGAAGGCGCGCAGCAGAGAACGAGCGTGCAAAGAAGCGCGAGGTTTTTGAAGTTCATCTCTTTACTAATCACATCGCCTGGCGGTTTCGGCTTGGGGAGCGGACGAACCTAACCTTTAGGGCTGGACTCTATGCCCGCCGCTTGAGGATTGTCAAGCGGGAGCAGCACGCTCAAATTTTTTCAAAAAAACACTTGCGCCTGACGTTACGTCAGACCTTAGGATGAGAACTGAAAGGGAGGCCCGGGCTTGAAAAACAAGGGCACGTCAATGTATCTGGCGCAGGAATTCGCAGAGCGCGCAGGGGTGACCGTGCGCACCCTACATCACTACGACCGCCTCGGCCTGCTCAAGCCGAGCGGCCACACGGCAGCAGGCTATCGTCTCTACGGCGAACAGGACATGGCGCGGCTGCAACAGATTGTGACGCTGAAATTCATCGGCTTCTCTTTGAAACAGATTAAGGAACTGCTCGACCGCAGAGAAATGGATTTAACGGCAACGCTGCGCCTGCAAC
>CAZEZJ010000275.1:0-7168 GCA_964516695.1 uncultured Blastocatellaceae bacterium | reverse complement strand
AGGCTAGACGGAGTTCACGTGCTGGTCGTCGACGATGAGCAGGACGCGCGTGAACTGCTGGCGACTATCTTGACGCAAAGCGGGGCTGTCGTGACATCCGCGTCAGGGGTGGCCGACGCCCTTGATAAGCTAAAGCTGGTGAAGCCGGATCTATTGCTGAGCGACATCGAAATGGCTAACGAGGACGGTTACGCCTTGATTCGCAAAGTGCGAGTTCTGGAAGAGGACCTGGGTAGTAGAATCCCAGCCATAGCTTTGACGGCACACGCCAGGTCCTCAGACCGTTTGCGTGCGCTCGCTGATGGCTTTCAGATGCACATCCCCAAGCCGGTCGAACCAGCCGAATTAGTACTTGCCATTGCAAACCTTACGGACAAGGGACGAAGATAATGCTGCCTACGCCGAACGGCACTGTTGCAATAATTATCTCAGAGCGCAGGAAGGCTCAACTCTGGAGGGCAATAATATAGTTGGCTCACCCCGCGTCCATCCCAGTTCCTAGAACGCCTAAATTCGCGCCCTTTCAACCGCGACAACCATCACGGTGTGTCAAGTATATTATTGCCCTTATCGTTAAGAAGTCTGGCAAGTTTGAACTACTGGCGAGAACTATCATGTGATTGTTAGGCGCGTGTTAGCCCTGAAAGCAGCTAGCAACTCAAAGTACATCACCACCCGGCTTCCTCCCGCATCGACAACGATTCAGGATTAAAGTATACTCTAACAGAGCGAACTCTCACTCATGTAGTGGAACATTAATTCCATTTGTTCAATTCCCAGTTGAACGTTTCAACCAGCAAATAATCATAGTTTAAGAATTGCAGTGTGCCGGAGAAAAACGCCTTATTGCGTTTTTTTTACGGTGGGAAGGTAAGTGAGATAATGAATGCCAGAGTGAGCAGGGTGCTTGCTATTTTAGAAAGCAATGTTGAGCGCCAGCTAGACTTGTCGGATATTGCGCGGGAGATGAATCTCTCGACTTCGCGCCTGTATCATTTGTTCAAGGGTGAAACCGGCCAGTCTCCAACACAACTACTTAAGTCGCTCAAATTACAGAGAGCCAAAGAGCTGTTAGAGACCACTTTTTTGAGCATTAAGGAGATTATGTTGCAGGTTGGAATCAATGATGAGAGCCATTTTATACGTGATTTCAAGCGGGTTTACGAATTGCCGCCGATTCGCTATCGAGAGTCTTATCTCCAAAATGCGCTCTTGGCAGTTGAGCAGCAAGCGTTCAATTCATCGCAGCAGTATACGAAGGATTGATGTTCGTTGGCGCGTCGCTGAAAGTGAGCCGATGCGCGCGCTTTGAACCTCAAGCAAGTGTTTGCGGCTAACGGGAAGCTTCTGAGCGGCGGCTTGTTTCGGCTCGCCTTTTAGGATTACCAATCCGGTTTGATGACGACGCCTGCTTCGACTCTGTAGCCTTCGTAGAGCCTTCCGCCAACCAACCCCAGCGCATCCTCGACATAGCTGACAACTTCATCTATCTGTCCCGTCCGGTGAAAACTCTTCAGCGCGTTAACGAATCGCTCGGCAACTTCTTGATCGAAGCGACACAGCCAGCGATAAAGCCACTTTCGCTCGGCAATCCATACTCGGTGATAAGCCAGCGTCAGCTCGCTCGCTTTGGCAAGCAGGTCGTAAACCAGAAAAGAGGCGACAGCCTGCTCGCTGGCGTCAATGAATTTGTCCAGCAAGTCTGTGATGAAATAACGGTACTTGCTGATGTCCAGTGGCGTCAGCGGGTCAGGCCCTTTTCGCAGCAATATACTGGCCGTCGCCTTCAGATTCCGAGCGAAATCTTCGCTGTCTTTCAAGATGATGCCTTCATCGCAGACGGTGAGAAACGAAGGGTTGCTGTTAGTCTGAGGCCGCTTGATTTTTTCCTCGCAAGATTGTCGAGTCTCAACGAAGGCTTCGATAAACCATCCATACTCGCGGAAGGCTTCGCGGTAGGGCTTGATATGACCGGGCGCGATAATCAAGATGTCCAGGTCAGAGCGCGGCGTGGTCTCGCCACGCGCTACGCTTCCGGCAAGTAAAGCTGCTAAGGCGTCCGGGAAATGCGCTGCTACAAAGGCCGAAGCAGCAACAGTTCCCTCAGTTTTCAGAATCGCCATATGTTTATCGGTCATCGCTGGTAGTACCTCAAGCAATCGTCTTGTAATCAACATCGTCGGTAGCCGAGAGCCTCAAGGCTGTTTGAGCGGCCCTGGCCACGGCGCTTTGGGTGAAGGGGAAGTACGCGGGCGCAACATTGCGCCAGCCTTCAAGCTGATCGGCCCAGTTGACGCTGGCGGGATTGCCCGATTGGCCGGGAGCTATTCCTTGCAGCGTTTTGTCCCAATCGCTCGTGTCCGCAATCATGCGAAAGGCGACGTTTGCCCCGGCGTTGACGGTTTGACAGGTGATGTCGTTGCTGCCCTGTTGCGGAATCGGAGCGATGGCGTATGGTTGACCAATCTGCGGGAGGGCTGCGAGCGGATGAGGGAACTTGACCTGTACGCTTTGCCCCCACGTCCATTGCGATTCATCCGGCCCCAAACGCTTTTCTATCGTCCGCTCGGCATCCGCCGCGCAAGCGCGTAATAACTCCGCATAGTCTTGAAACTCTCCCGGCAGCCATTCGGGCGCTCGCTCTCTGATGAGGTAATCTATGAAGGTTCCGATGTTGCCGGCCCTGTAAATTCTCGCTCGGTTCGCGCCGAGCACGGCCTTGATGACCCGCTTGTAAAATGCGTCGCGCATCTCCAAGACGAAGAGCGCCGCGCGCGAGTTTGCTTTGACAAAGCCGTTCCAGCTATCGAGCAAACCAACAGCTTCAAGCAGTTTGTCATCCTCGCAGTTGTCTAGCCTCTCGCTCAACACTCGAACTGCTTCGCGGGCAAAGAGTGTTCCCGGAATGGAATATGTGTCGGCTTGGACAGCCAGAAAATCATCTGCCGTTAACACACTTTGGTTCTGCAACAGATTGAGGATGCGGCGCGCGCGATAAGGAGCGACGCAATCCCTACTGAGATAGTATGGATAATCTGTCCCGACGACGCGGCTGTTAGCCGTCGCGATAATTCCGCTCGGAGGGTCGTAATCATGTGGCAACTTTTCAAAGGGAATGGAACCCTTCCATTCTCCTTCGTCCGTCGAACCGTCGAACGGAAGGCTGCCGTCGTTGCTTTTTCTGAGCGGAATGCGCCCCGCGCCATAATAGCCGATGTGGCCTTCAACGTCGGCGTAAACGAAGTTTTGAGGCGGACCCTGATAATCTTTGAGAGCGGCGCAGAATTCGTCCCAATTGCGTGCCCGATTGAGCTGGAGAAAAGCCTCTAACTCGACCACGCGCGAATCAAGCATCGTCCACCCGAGCGCATACGACGCCGAGGCGGTTTGAAAGACGATGGGGCCATGCCGCGTCACCTTCACGTCAAAACAGTGTGTCTCGGTTTCGCAACTGTCAAAGTTCTGACGAACCTTGATTTTTTCGCGCCGAACTTCGGCCTCGCGCCAGCCTGCCGGAGTCAGGTAGTGCCCCGGCCTGTCTTTATCAAACTTCTCGACATAGACATCCTGCACGTCAGCCACAAGGTTTGTGATTCCCCAAGCGCAATATTCGTTATGCCCGACGATGATGCCGGGCGAGCCCGGTATGGTTGCTCCCGCGACGCGTAAGTTAGGAGCGCTCAGGTGCGTCAAGTACCAGGTCGAAGGCGCGGCCGACGGCATGTGAGGATCGTTTGCCAGCAGCGGTTTGCCCGATGCCGTGTGACTGCCGCTCACGACCCAGTTGTTGCTGGCCGCCAGTTTCTCGACGCACGGCTCGCCAAACTCAGGCGGTTGTTGCAGCCTTTCCAACAACGAAGGAAGCTCGCTCAACAACTCTGCGCGGGCCGCTTCGCTAACAGCCGTGTTCGGAGAAGCGCAAGTCTTCGAGGTCGTGCCCTGAGGCCGGTCATGGCCGCAGATAAGAACGTCATCAGGAGATGTTTGAGGCATCAAGATGTTGAGCGTTTCCGGCGCTATATCATCTAGCGCCGCGCGAATCAAATCCAGCGGCCACGTCGTCGTAAGCATCTCGGCCACGAGCTTCCCAATGACGTGAGAGTCTGCCGGACGCCAGCGCGCGGGCCTGTATTGCAGGAGCTTAAACTCCGGCGGGAGGTCGCTTTCGTTACATGATTCAATGAACGCATTGACGCCCCGCGCATAACTGCGAAAAGCGAGGCGCACCGGCGCTGAGCAATGCGCCATCATCGCTTTTGCAATCCGAGCCAGCCCGTAAACTCGACGCCGTTGGTCTTTATCCAGCGTATCGCGTCCGAATATTTCGGACAGCTCGCCGCGCGCCGTGCGGCGCATCAAATCCATCTGCCATAATCTATCGCTGGCTGTCGCATATCCCTGCGCGAAGTAGAGATCGGCATTGTTCTCCGCTTGGATATACGGTATCCCTCGCTCATCGCGAAAAATCGTGGCCGTTTGTCGCAGGCCAGCCAGAGTTATTCGCGCTGTCTTTAGTTCTGGAATCGGCATCTCAATCAAAGGGTTGCAGGCGGCTTGCGCCTGAAGCTGTCAAAAGTTTTCGGCGTTTGCTGCGATAAAATTTTCCTAAGTGGCCGAGGGCAAGGCGCTGGCGGGAGCCGGATGCTCCCGCAGGTCACGCATCGGAGAGAGCAGCACCCAGAGCGAAGCGAGCAACACGCCTGCGCCCGCGACCACTAAGGTTGGACGCAGCCCGATGGCTTGGCCCAGCAGTCCGCCGAGCAGAAATCCGAGCGGTTTAAAGCCCCACGTCAAGCAGCGCAAAGTTGCGCTCACACGCCCGAGCAAATTGTCCGGCGTAATGGTCTGGCGCAGGCTCGCAGAGTTGATGTCATAAACGATGATGGTGCAAATCCATAAGGCTTGACCGACGGCGAGAATCGGAATCACTAGTAACGCTGGGCCGCTCGCCAACCCAATCATCAACACTCCAAGGCCGGCTACGATTTGTGAAGCCACGATGGTCGGCCCCACTCCCAAGAGGCGCGTCACCCGCGACGCGATGAGCGCGCCGAGCAGTCCGCCCACGCTGCTCAGGGCAAAGATGCCGCCCAACGCGGCCGCGCTGATTGATAATTCGCGCGTCGCGTAAAGCACAAACACAGCTTGATAGACGGAGGCGAAGAGGTTGGCCGTCGTGCTGCATCCCACAATCGAATATAACAAAGGCGTCGCCAGCATCAGCCGCAAGCCCGCGCCGATTTCCGACCAGATGTTTGCTCGCTGGGCGGGCGGGTCAGGCTCGGGCTTGCGTATTCGGGTGGTGAAGAGCAGGGAGACTAGAAAAGAAACGGAGTCGAAGAGAATAGCCACCGGCGCAGTCAGCAGTTGCACGAGAGCGCCGCCTACCCCCGGTCCGATGACCGATGAGAGCGAGCGGCTGACGCCCAATTTAGTATTACCTTCGAGCAACTGCTCACGCGACACCAGCACAGGCAGGTAAGACATATAAGAGACTTCAAAAAAGACGGTCAGCACGCCGAGCATGAACGAGATAACATATAACCTTCCCATCGTCAGCAAGCCAAAATGCGCGGCGACGGGAATGCTAATCAGCAGCAATGCCCGGCCTAAATCCATCGTGATAAGGATGGTCCGACGCTTCACACGGTCTGCCCAAACTCCGGCAAATAACCCGACCAAAAGGAACGGCGCATTTTGAGCGGTTCCCAAGAGTCCCATTTGCACAGGAGACGCATTCAGAATCGAGACGGCTGTGAGCGGCAGCGCGAGAATCGTAATCTTCGTGCCGAAGTCTGAGATGGTCTGTCCCGCCCACAACTTCAGAAAATCCTGATTGCGCCATAATGAGCCGGAGTGTGATGCCATGATTCTCTCAATTGCTTTCCCGCATTGATATGTTTGACGGCTTGTTTTCGTGCCCCGCGAGGTCGGCCGTCGTTTCGTTTAATTTTTCCCTCGCGCCCGGGCGGCCAGTTTAAAGCCGGCTTTGAGCCTGCGGGGCTTGAAGAAAGCCGGAGTGGACAAAGTAAGAAAAGTAGGTGTCAAGCAGTCGCACGTCCACGGATGGACAGGCAATCGAACTGCCTTCCAGATTCTCAAGCGTGTTCCGGCAATCGAAGCGCACCTTGTCGGCTCGCGGTTGGCTTTGTCCGGCCAGCGTTTCTCGTCTCTCCTGCTTCTCAGGCAGCGAAGGCAGCAGAGGATAGAGCGCGTACTCCGGCGCGCGTTCTAATTTCTCTCGCCACTCGTCGTAAGGCATCTCTCGCAACTCGTATCCGAATGAGCGAATCCAACTGACGATGTTTCTCCAATTGGCGGGTCGCGGGTTCGAGAGATGAAAAATGTTCCCCAGCGAAGCGCGGCGGCGCGACAAGTAAACCAGCGCGCTGCTGACATAATCAACGGGCGTCAGGTCAATCTCTTCGTCGAGTTCGGCCGCGCTGCCGAGTTGAATCGTGCCCTTAATAAAGCGGCAGGCGAAGTCGTTTAAGTTGGTCATCCCCGTGTGGCTCTGGCCCGTCACACGGCCCGGCCTGTAGATGGCGACCGGGATGCCCCTTGCGCTTGCGCTACGGACGAGCTTTTCAGCCACCCATTTGCTTTGCGCGTAACCGGCATGAAGACCGGATGGGTCTTCAGCCTGATCTTGTTCATGGAAAACTTTGTGGCGCGGGTCGTGGCCCGCCGAAAAGATTGAGATGGTCGAGACGTAATGAACAGGCTTGAGCTTGGCCTGACATGCCAGTCGCAACACCTCCTGCGTGCCGAGCACGTTCGGCGCTTTCAGCGCAGAGTAAGGAAGGATGAAATTGACCAGCGCGCCGTTGTGATAGATGACATCAATCTTATCCGCCAACATCTGAAACTGCTCCGCCGGTAGCCCCAGCGCGGGCTGCGACAAATCACCCGGCACGGAAACTATTCGCGAGCGCAGTTCTTCCTTCCACAGCGAATATGATTCCAGAGTGTTTTGTATCTTCCTCATGCCCGCAATCGAATCGGCCGCGCGCACCAAACAGAAAACGTCGGCTCGGGTCTGTGCAAGCAACTCGTGCAGCAAAAATGCCCCGAGAAAGCCTGTCGCGCCCGTCAGAAAAATATTGGATGGGTCTTCCGCACATCCTGCCGCAATGCCGGCGGCAGGATAAATGGCGGCATCCAACAC
>CAZEZJ010000274.1:720-7186 GCA_964516695.1 uncultured Blastocatellaceae bacterium | reverse complement strand
GCGACGCCTGTGTTTGAGTAGATTTTCCACGGGCCTCGTTTCGTCTGCCTTTTCCAGATAGTAAAATATCGCCGCTCTAAAGTTTGCGGCTCACCGCCAACCGTAAATTCATAAACCGCCGTGCCTGTTTCGTAAGCCGTATTACCATCTAGCCAGACATCCGTCGTAGTAACTGTGAGTTTGGCTTTCCCTCCACGCTTTTGCATTGTGTCGCGCATCAGCGCAAGAATCTGTTTGCGACCTTTAAAAACTTTGCCGCCCGCGATGAGTTCTTTTCCGTCTACGGTGAATGTGTCGGGAAGCATCGTCGCGTCCCCCTTGGCCCACGCCTCAACCCAGACAGCGTTTCCGGCATCTATCGCCCGGCGGACTTCCGTCATCTCGGAATCCGCAGTTTGCAGCGCTCTGTTCGATAAAGAATTGCCAGGCCTGCTCAGGTTTTGCCCAGCTATAGAGTAGCCGCAGCAGAGCATAATGAGCAGAACGAAAAACGATCTCTTTGATTTTAATATCGCCATAATATTCTCTCCGGCAGAATCTTTTAGAGTTTTCAAGCCATCAACATCCAGTAAACTAATACCCTCAACTAACCTAAGTCTTCAACAGCTCCTGCACGTCGCTGCTGGACACCAGTTCTGAAGTCCACGCGAAGCTCCCGCGCTCCAGCATCTCCACGCCCGCCCGCAACAACGCGGTGATGGCGGCACGCGCCACAGCTCCTCCGGTGCTTAACCGCTTGGCGCCAGCATCTGCCAGTTGCGCGACCGTCACGCCCTTCACCAGCGTCGCCAGCACATTCACAGGCCTGCTTAGCGCGCCCGTCACCAGGCGAACCTCATCCAGCGTGGTGAGTCCCGGCGCGTAAAGGACGTCCGCCCCCGCCGCTTCAAATGACTGTAGGCGTCGGATAGTATCGTCCAGGTCATGCCTGCCGTGGAGCAGGTTTTCGGCGCGCGCCGTCAGTGTGAAAGGAAAATCGAGGAGGCGAGCCGCCTCCGCGGCAGCATGCACGCGCTCGACCGCCAGTTCGAATTCGTAGATGGGATTCAATGGATCGCCAGTGTAGTCCTCAATTGAGCCGCCGACTACTCCAGCCTTCGCCGCCAGTGTGATAGTCGCGGCGGCCTCGGCAGGGTCATCCGCGAAGCAGTTCTCCAAATCTACGCTAATCGGTAGATCAGTAACCGCTGAGAGGCTGCGGCAATGTTCTATCACCTCATCCCGCGAGACCTGTCCATCGAGCCTCCCCAGCGAGTTGGCAAAACCCGAACTCGTCGTCGCCAGGGCTTCGAACCCTAATCCGGCCAGCAGACGCGCCGAGCCCGCGTCCCAGGGGTTCGGGATGACGAAAGCGCCTTCACGCACATGCAGTGCTCTGAACCTCTCAGCCTTTTCTCTTTGAGTTACCATCGCGTTCTCCAGATAGAATTGTAGATTAAAGAAAATCAGGACGCGTGCAAGTGCCACTATCTTAATATCACATAAGACCACTTCGCCTGAGACGCTGCATTAAGTCTGAAGATGAACTGGTACACACACAGAAGGCCCAAGTGGTACTTGTGAGAGTGCGGTTTTAAGGTAAAGTTTTGCTGTGGCTGGGCAGCCTGACAGGTATAAGCCAAAAGAGCTTTACGAAAAGATAAAATGGGACGCATCCTTTCAACCGGCTTGAGGCGCAACAATAGAAACAAATTTGCTCAGATTACCAGAAAGATATCAGCTCTAGATTAAGCCTGCTTCTCTAGAGCCTCAGGGGATAATGGCATGATTAAATTCCGTTGGCTTCCGGCGGCCACTCTTCTATGGGTACTACTATTTCCAATACTTAGCGCGCGGGCGGGTAACACTGACAAAGCAGCGCCGCTGATTATCGGAGAGACCTTCACAATCAATTCAAAGATTCTGGGCGAAATCAGGCGCATCAACGTCTACATGCCACCCGGCTATGCGGAGTCTCCCGAAGCGCGCCTGCCGGTGCTTTACATGCCGGACGGCGGCATCGCTGAAGACTTCCTGCACGTGGCTGGTCTGGTCCAGGTATCGGCTGGCAACGGGACGATGCGACCGTTCCTGCTCGTGGGGATTGAGAATACCGAGCGTCGCCGCGACATGACCGGCCCCACCGAAAACGAGGATGACAAAAAAATCGCGCCGCGCGTAGGAGGCTCCGCGCAGTTTAGAAAGTTCATACGCGAGGAGTTGATGCCGCAGGTTAAAAGTCGCTATCGCACGACCGAGGAGACAGCAATCGTTGGGGAATCACTCGCCGGGCTATTCGTGGTAGAGACTTTTCTCGTCGAACCTGATCTGTTTGATACCTATATTGCCTTCGACCCGAGCCTTTGGTGGAACGATCAGAAATTGGTTAAAGAAGCTGGCGAGCGTTTGCGCGCCCGTCCGAAGCTGACGAAGTCGTTGTACTTTGCCAGCAGCGGAGATGACCTTCGCCTCGGAGCCACACAGCGGCTCGCGGACGCGCTCGGCAAGAACGCGCCTGCCGGCGTGCTTTGGCGTTACGAGCAGATGCCGGACGAGAAACATTCGACGATCTATCATCCAGCCGCGCTTAAGGCTTTTCGCGCGGTATTCAGGCCCAGCGCAAGCAAGTAGTAGATGCTGCGGGGGCCTGCCCGTCGTGTTATTGGAGATAACACTTGGACATTTAGCTTCGGGCGGATATTGGTTGAATTGAGTGTGCCAATAGATAGGTCACCTGGAGAGAACGACCGTTTAAGGAAACAGGAGGGGATTATGGAAATCACAAAGATACCAGTTGTGAAAGCGGAAATGCTTATTCGCAGACCTGTGTCCGAGGTATTTGAAGCTTTTATTGACCCCGCCATCACGTCCAGGTTCTGGTTCACAAAAGGCAGCGGCCGTCTGGATTCCGGCAAGCCCGTTCGATGGGACTGGGAAATGTTTGGTGTTTCAGCGGAAGTCAGCGTGAAAGCAATCGAAGCGAATAAACGTATACTCATCCAGTGGTTGTCAGGCGACCATCCGACGACCGTCGAATGGCTTTTCGCTCAACGGGGGGAGGCTACAACATTCGTTACTGTTAGGGAATCAGGTTTTAGTGGAACCGGGGATGAGGTCGTCCAAAAAGCGATTAGTTCGCAAGGAGGTTTTGCGTTTTTGCTGAGCGGACTAAAAGCATTTCTTGAACACAATATCGCCCTGAATCTCTCAGCAGATCATGCTCCTGATGCCATCAGGAAGAACTGAAAGGCTCGACTTTGCGCTTCGTCTATATGGCACCCTTTGGATTAGTGCTCTTCCCGCGAGAGGTCGAAAGCGCAACTGGGCGAGGTCTCACTGTAGCTGCGGACTTCGACAATCATGAATAATCCTCTCAGCCATTATGAAATAGTTCGACGGTTCAATCTTTTACTCGCGTGTCTATAGCAATCCAGTTCACTTCCCATGTCTTGCCTCCATCATCCGAGAATGCCTGCTCGAAGCGGCAGGAGTTCGGGGTAATGTCCGAGATCACAAAGCGAACAAGAATGGCCCGGCCATTGAATGTTTCCTGGCTGAAAAACTCGCCCCGCCCGTTTTTAAACTCGCCGATTGTGGGTTGGGTCATCACACCGCTATTGACGTTGGCAAAGTTGAGGCTCCACTGGCGGGACCGTGGATTGTATAGACGCAGGCTTAGTCCTTCGAAATGGCCAGCGGGCCCGTCGGCAACCAGCTCAACCAGATTAGCGCGACCGTTCCAAACCTTTCGCACGACCGTAGTCCCATTATATTCGACCCAGGTGGTCGACCCTGTTAGGGGATTCAGCAGACGCTTAAGGTATGTTTTCCATGTGCCAATCTCGAAGTCAAAATCGTGTTGCCCGTCCCGTTGAGAGCCGGCCGACTCTGCTTTCACCTGTGTCGTATTCGTTTGTGAAAATGCTGTTGCCGATTGACACAAACAGCAGAGTACGCACGCAAGCAGGTAAACTCTCATATGTAGCAACAACCTCATCGTCTTCGCTTCTCCTGTTCGGTTGTCAGGGCGACAATTAAATGGATGCTCCCAGTTTGTTAGCCACTTCCTTGGCTAACCTCTGGCCTGCACCTTTTTGATTTGATATATGGTAAAAGGAGGTTAGTTACAATAGCCAATTTTGCGTAACATAGCAGGACCACTTTGTTACCAACTACATCACATGCACCCTTAGCGAGTATGTTTCCCCTGCGGTAATGGAGAAACTGCTGACGCTCAAACCCGACCTGAGAAGCGAGAAGAAAAAGGATGAAGACAACCCTTATCCGTCAGGGCTTTAGTAGAAATTATTGTCCCAAGTTTGTACCAACCGTTTAAGAAGCAAATAGCACGCTAGCTTTTCTTGTTGTCGGGAGCATGCGGCGGGTTCCGCCCCGGAACGGCTCAAGGAATTTGTCGAACTTGCTCAGGAGGGCAGAGCTCTTGATGATGAACTCCCGCGTGGCGCCCGCGGACTCCGTAAGCTTGAAAGCGCCTGTGCCCTTCATGCGGGAGTCCGTTTGAAGGGATGCGTCCGACTCAAATCTTCTGACCCAGCGCCACAGCTCGCGCGCGTGGCGGTCATCCAACCGGCCCGACTTAGGCTCTCCGCCGCTGTAAATGCCGGTGGAGCTGTTTTCAGGCCGGACGGGGGTGTACTCGAAACGCGGTCTCTCATCTTCAGTATCCTTCCAGAAGCGGAAGCCATTTCCGCTGCCGTCATGATAAGCCACGCTCCACGGCGCCCGCTTCGGCGCTTTTCCTTCCGTCTTCGTTCGGGCCGCGCCCGCGGACTGCCGGCTTGGTTCTGCTGTTGACCCTGCCTGAAAAGCAACCAGAAGTATCAGTGCTAAAATGCTCTTTATCCACATCGTATCCTCACTTACCACCGTGTATCGGCCCGGAACGGCTCTCCTCCGGCGCGGCGCGTACGGTCAAGAATTTGTTTTACCTTGTACCTGCGATCAGCAAGCGCCTAACGCCCCGCCGCCTCACCCGCCGCGCACACAACATGGGTTAGCGGCAAGTCTTGCGGATGAAAGCCACGCTATTCGCGGTCTGGTGCATGCCAATGTTGGGCTGCCTTGCCGAGACATCACAAACCGTTTGTTTGAAGCCATTGCTTGATATACGCGGCAACATCTTCCCAACCATCTTCCAGCATCATGTCATGCGCCATATCAGGAAAGATTTTTACCGTAGCTCGATATGCGCGCCCGGTATTTTGTACTGCGCGCGGGCGAACAATCGCATCATTGGCCGCACCTAACACCAACATCGGAGAGTTCACCTTTTTCGGCTTGGGTAGATAGAACATCATTTCCAAGAAGGCTCTAAACGACTCTTTCCCAAAACGCTCCGCATATCTTTCAACTTTGGCTTTCTCCATGCCCGCAGAAAATAGCATCTCTCGAACCAAAGCGGGCGTTCCATAAACTGTCTGCACATCCAACCTGAAAAATGTTTTGGTGAAGAGCACGGGTCGCTGGCAGAAAAGAGATAACCCGCGGACGAACATCCCCGAAGCTGGAGATGATGCGACCAACACCGCCGCCGGAGCCTCATACTTTTCAAGATATTTCTGAACGACCAGGCCGCCCAACGAATGCCCTATTAGGACGGGCGGTTGTGGTAAGCCATTGGCTACACGGGCGACATCGGCGACGTAATCTTTGACGGAAGCCCACTGAATAACATCTTTCCCCTCACTTTGCCCATGCCCGCGCAAACTCAAGGCGTAAGAGCTATAACCATGAGCAGCGAAATAATCGAGGAAATTTTCCGCCCAACACCACGCCCCGTGACATGAACCATGCACGAATAACAAGGGCGTGTGCGTCCCTCTTCCTTTTGACTCCCGCGCTATGACTTCAAGCTTCATCGTCTATGATTTAATCAAAATACGCGAAATGTGGCAGCCCAACGCCGGAATTAACCGGGCGCGACGAGCCGCTAATAGATTCAAGTTTTCAATAAAAACAATGCTATTCGCGCTCCGGTTGAATGAGTTGTTAGACAGCCGCCATTCTCTGTGAACAACCTGCAATGCATAGTATCATGCAAGCCGCACATAGAGACTAAGCAACATTACCAAGCTTACGCAGTAACTCAGCCCGTGTCGTCCGACAAAGATTTCCTCCGTTGAAGAAACCATCTTCAGTAACTTCATATTTTACATAGGCCGGAGGATCGACCAACATTAACTCTTCGATTCCTTCAGCCTCCACCTCACACAACACAAGGCCGTCCAACTCGCCTTCAAATACATCTATAGAGAAAACCCAGTCACGATAGCTGTGATAGTAGCGGACCTTCTTCAGCCGATCTCCTTCAAGATTATTGAAGAGTTCATACTCGCTTTGCGATAGAAGTATCCGGCTGATCGTCTGGAAGTAAGGCGAGGATGATTCAAACTTCTTGGTAAGCTTAATGATTTGCCGCCCCGTGTCCGAATCTGTCAAAACTCTTAACCGAAGCCTCGCGTGACGG
>CAZEZJ010000274.1:0-710 GCA_964516695.1 uncultured Blastocatellaceae bacterium | reverse complement strand
TTTTAGAATATGGCTCGACTGTGCTTCTCCAATCGGCATGAGGTGAAATGAGGAATCTCCTCTCATATTCAACCCGTGTATATTTCAATTCTTCAATATCCATAACTTAGTTTATGCCAGCCTGGAGTCGGTACATTTTTGCGGCGGCCTAACGCCCGAACTGACGCGGCGCGACGAACCGTAACAACAACATAGTCTTGCGCATGAAAGCCCCTTTATTCGCGCTCGCGTCGAATGAGCTGTTAGATGCGGTGTGGATTTCACCACGCCGTTTGCCTCCGCGCAACGTCGGGGACGCCCGGAGCATTCTTTGATGTTACTGATCACGCGCCGCCCGTTTCAAACTTTTTCAAGAAGCGTCTATCGCTTTTCGCTTGGGACGCGGACTACGCCCCAGTTCGGAAATCCATTGAGACCGGGAGTGTCGGTCAACTTCATCTCGCCCGTGCCGTCGCCGTTGATTGTCCAGAGCAGATATTTAGCGACTCCGCGAGCTTCACCGGCTTCGCGCGCCGGTTGTCTGTGGAAGACAATCTTTTGTCCATCGGGCGACCACGAGCAGGTCAAGTCACCCAACGTGTTGTCGGTCAACTGCCTTTGCCCAGTACCGTCCGCGTTCATCACGCAAATCTCGAAGTCAGAGCCGCCTTTCCGACACATGTAGGCAATGCGCTTGCCGTCCGGCGACCACTGAGGAGCGCGTTCCTCTT
>CAZEZJ010000273.1:0-7191 GCA_964516695.1 uncultured Blastocatellaceae bacterium | reverse complement strand
CAGCCCGGCTCTTCGGACATCTTCGTTCACTACAGCGCCATTCAGGGCGACGGCTTCAAGACCCTCGAAGAGGGACAGGAAGTTGAATTCGAAGTCACGCAAGGCCCCAAAGGCCCGCAGGCTGAGAAAGTGACCAAGATGTAACTCCCCAGGCTTTTGTTAGAAAAGCCACTGACCGCTTCCGGTTTTGCCGGAAAGCGCTCGATACAAAACAGGCGGACTCTTTGTTCAAGAGTCCGCCTGTTTTATTAAATCCCCCGTACCGCAGCGCCGAGTGTCAGTCAGCCGTAGAGGCTTTGCGCCGCCTCTTATCACTTAACTGCGGCGCGCTCTATTCAGCTTCTTCGTCAGCCTTGGCTTTGAAACTGACGCGCCCATCTTCGATGCCCACAGAGAAGCGGACGCGGTCGCATCCAAGATGTTCTTTGAGCTTGTCGGTCTTGGTGGCAATCAGGTGATGAAAGCGCGGGAACGAAAGGTCATCGGTCGGTTCACCGCACCGCGCCTTGGCATCAACGAGCGCCTCGTATAGATTCCTGACGGTCTCGACATCCTTATGCGCATCGGCGCAGACGAAGTTTGAGCGCGGTTGCGGTTGTCTGGCTTCGGTGCGTTTTTGTGCGCGGGCCGCGCCCGCTGGCTCGCGTCCTTCTTCGCGGTCTTGCATGGTTCGCCGCCACAACTCGCGAAACGAAGTGAAGCGCGCGACCAGCGAGTTGTAGAAATAGCGCTGCGCGAAGGAGAGCGTGCGGTCGTCTGCGATGCGCTTGATGATGGTCTCGACGCGGCTCTTGGTGTCGTAGGGCGGGCGCTTGCTGGCTCCGTTAAAGTAGATGTCAAATTCAATCTTGAGGCGGCGAATGTCCTCTTCCAGACGCTTCAACTGCTCATCAATCGTCGGCTGGCTATCGCGGACGATTGTGTTCTTCCTATTTCTTTGATTAGCTTGACGAGCAAACTTGTTATCGCGGATTGGCACGGTAGTCTCTCCCGGAAGGCGCGCGCCGCAGGGCACAAAGCAGCGCTCTCTTTTGAGTCTATGCATTTTGAGAGCCGCGTGTCAACGAAATGTTCTGCCACGCCCTCACACGAAGCGCAAACCCATGCCACGGATTGCTTCAGCGAGCGCGGAAAGATATTCTACGAAAGGCAGAATTTAAGCTTTTAAGTTTCAGGTCTAAAGGGTTCAAGTTAAAAGCCCGAACCTGAAACTTGAAACTCGAAACCTGAAACCTGCGTGAAACGAAAAGAAATTTATGTCTGCCAAAGTGACGGACTCTTCATTGCTGCGCGCGCTGCCGTCGGTTGATGCGCTGTTGCGAACGGAAACAGCGCAAGCGCTGCGCGATGCGGTTGGCGTCGAGCATTTGACGGCGGTTGCACGCGCCGTCACGGAAGAGTTGCGCGCGGACATTCAATCGCGGGCGACGAGTGAAGACGGCGATAATGGCGCTCCCACCAAAAGCGAGTTGCTCTCGGAGGCCACGCGCAGGCTCGAACTAGCTCTCCGGCGCGAAACGACGACGAGCTTACGCCGCGTCATCAACGCCAGCGGCGTTATCCTGCATACCAACTTGGGCCGCGCGCCGCTATCAGAGGCCGCACGCCACGCTCTCACGAACGAAGCGTCGCGCTATTGCACGCTGGAATACGACGTTGAGACGGGGGCGCGCGGGCGCAGAGGCGCGCGCGTCGAACAACTGCTCGCACAGTTGACGGGAGCGGAAGATGCGCTCGTCGTTAACAACTGCGCCGCCGCCGCCCTGCTCGTCCTGACGGCGCTGGCCCGCGATGGCGAGACGATTGTTTCGCGCGGCGAACTTGTCGAAATCGGTGGAGACTTTCGTGTCCCTGATGTGATGACGCAATCAGGCACGCGCCTCGTTGAAGTTGGGACGACCAACAGAACGCGCCTCTCTGATTACCGCCAAGCCATCACGGAAAACACGCGCCTCGTCATGCGCGTTCATCCGTCTAACTACCGCATCGTCGGTTTCACCTCCGCGCCCGCGCTCTCCGAACTGGCAACGCTCGCGCACGAAGCCGGACTCGCGCTCTACGAAGATGCAGGGTCGGGCGCGCTCGTTGATTTGCGCCCCTACGATTTGGAGGGCGAGCCGCTCATTCGTGAATCAATCGCAAACGGCGCTGACCTCGTCTCTTTTAGCGGCGACAAACTGCTGGGCGCTGCGCAAGCCGGACTCATCGTTGGCCGCAGCAATCTGGTCAAACAACTGCGCAAGCATCCGCTTTACAGAGCCTTGCGCGCCGACAAACTGGCGCTCGCCGCGCTCGAAGCCACACTTGACGCGCATCGTCGCGGCGCTTCCTTCACGGAAGTCCCGACGCTCCGAATGCTGGCGCTGACCGCTGCCGAAATCGAACAACGCTCTCTCTCTTTTCTGCAACAACTGCAAGAGCGTTCCCTTTCAAATAGCCTGCGCTGCGAGATAACGGAGGGCGTCTCGGCTATCGGCGGCGGCGCGGCCCCGACCACGCACCCGCGCACAAAACTCCTCTCTCTCTCTCATGCAACGCTCTCGGCTGACGCGCTGGAAGAGCTTTTACGGCGCTCCGCCACGCCCGTCATCACACGTATCAGCGAAGACAAAGTGCTCCTCGATTTACGCACCGTCGCGCCCGACGAGGAAACCGAACTGCTCGCGGCTTTAACAGCGATTCCCGCTTGAAGCTATCGTAAGTTTTAAAAAACTTCTTGCATCCGGTCTGGTTGTTCAGTGTATATTGGTAGATGCCCCGCCGCTGACGGGTTCGACCCTGAGCGCGCGTATCCTGTAACTCTCTAGCCTGACAGTCTCTAGCAAGCTTGAAAAACTCGTTTACTTCTTACAAATCACTCATTGATTCGCTCTTCCTGTCGCTGTTAGTCGTCCTTCTGGTCTGGCTATTGTGGAGCGCCGGAGCGCTCTCGTCCGTGCAGGATGCCTTCGTGCTGTCGGGCGGGATGGAGACGGCGCGCCCGCAGACGTGGCTCGTCGCGCTCTTAATCGTCACCGCCGGACTGAGCGCAGGCTTTGCCGTCGAACGCGCCGGCGCGGGCCGAGCGCTGCCTTTCGTCTGTGGGACGCTCCTTGTGTTGTGCGGGCTGAGCCTGCTGGCATCGAGGGTGGGCGGGATAGACTTTGCGTTTGCGCCGCTGGCGCTGTCCGCGCTCGGGGCGATGGCGGTTGTGCAGACCAAACGCCTGTGGAGTATTGACCGGCGACTGACGCGCAACATCTGGCGCGCCGCCAGCCAAGTCAATCAACTTGAAGGCACGGCTGCCAACGCGCGCCTTCACAGCGGACTCAAATTGCTGGCAACCGTGCTGCCGCTCGACGAGGCTGTGATTTTTCAGCCGGACGAAAACGGCGTGCTCACTCCTGCGGCGCGCCTTCAGCGCAATACGCCAGGCGCAGCGCTCGAAGCCGGGCGGAATTCTACTTGGCGTGAAAACGTGCGTTTGTGTGAGCGCGCCGTCGCGACAAACGCCATCGTCACCGCCGCTGCCGCCGCCTCGGATGCTGAAGCCAGCAACGCCGCCATCGTCGCGCTGCCCTTACAGCACGAGGAGCGCCCGCTCGGCGCTCTGTTGCTACGCTTACGCGAAGGCTTTGACGAAAGCGACCGCCCTTTGTTGGCCGCGGTCGGCGCGCAACTGGCGCGCAACTTCCAGCGCGACGGCGCGCGCAAAGCCGGAGTCAAACATAAGTTTCTGACCTTCGTTTCGGCACACGCCGCCGCTCACCGCCTAGACTCCTTCGCCGTCGTCAGCGGCCTTTTGACCGAGCAGCGTTTCGGCCCTGAAGTCTTCTCTTCAGCTTCCGACGGGCACGCCATCGCTTACCTTGACGGCACGCTGGCTTATGTCAACGCGCCGCTGCTCGCTGCCGCGCGCCTGACGGAAACGGAGGCGAGCGCGCTCGACCTCTTCGGTTTGCTCGACCGTTTTCGCGGCGGCGTCTTCGATGAGCCTTCGATTGCGGTGCGCCGCGTGTTGCAGACGGGCGATGCTTACGAGCGCGAGTTAATGTTTGCCGAGCGCAATCAAACGCTGGAACTGCGCATCGCGTTGGCCGCCGAACGCGAAGAAGGCAGCGACACGGCCTCGCAACCGCTCTGCATCGCCGTCACCGTGCGCGACGTGACCGAGATGAAGGAGTATGAGAAGCTCAAGAGCGACATGATTTCGCTGATGTCGCATGAATTGCGCACGCCCATCACCAGCATCAACGGCTTCGCTGAACTGCTCGTGATGGACGAGAATTTGCCCGAAGACACGCGCGAGTTTCTGTTCATCATCCGCAACGAATCGCAACGTCTCTCCAAGATGATTAATACCGTCCTCACCGTCACGCAGCTTGAGGCCGCTGACAAACAGGAAGTCTTGAAGATTCCGCTCAGGCTCGATGATGTCGTGCGCGATACGCTCAACAACCTTCAGCCGGTGGCGAAGAAAAAACGCATTCGCCTCATCGAACAGCCGACAACGAAGCTGCCGCCCGTCGCCGCCGACAAGAGCCTGATTACACAGGCCGTCAAGAATCTGGTCGGCAACGCCATCAAGTACAGCCCCGAGCGAACCACCATCACGGTCACGACCGCGCTCGAAGCAGACGCCGTGCGCCTCTCGGTGGAAGACCGCGGTTATGGCATTCCGCCCGAATCGCTTGATAGGGTCTGGGAAAAGTTTTACCGCGTCGCGCGCGAAGGCCAAGAGAAGGATGAAGAATCAACAGGGCTTGGCCTCTCCTTCGTCCGCGAAGTCGTCGAACAACACGGCGGCGCTGTCGCCCTCGAATCCGAAGTCGGGCGCGGCTCGAAATTCAGCTTCACGCTTCCAAGACTGTAGAAGAAGTGATGAGTGATGAGTGATGAGTGATGAGTAAAAGCAGCCTTGCTTAATACTCATCACTCATTACTCATCACTCATCACTTTATTAATCGTTCCACGGCAGCTTGGTGTGCGGCAGCGGCATCTTTTACTGTCGGGATGTAGGGTGCTTTGATAGTCCACGGTAATCTCTTCGTCGGGTTGGATGTCGCGGAGCGCGTAGAACTGCATCCGCCCGTAGTGGCTTTTCATGTAGGCGTTGGGGCAACAACTGTGGTTGATGTAGTGTGTGCCGTTGCCGCCGCGGCTGCCGTCAATGCTCCAACGATTGTTGATGGCGCAGATGCGCAGCACGCGCCGCCCGGCCCGGCGCTTGGCTTCGGCGTTGGAGATTCTCTCGCCCGCGTAGTCCGCGATTTTCTTGCGGCTTGGGAAGCGAACGGTCGCAAAGCATCCCTTGCCGTTGATGGGCGATTTTCTGACAATCAGGCCATGAGCGAGTTGCATGAGGGGGATTCTAAAGCAAATTCTGTTTGAAAGTCAGGTGTTGACCGCGCGCCGCAGAGGTGGGGAGAAGGGAAGTGAGACGTCAGGCAGTTTGAAGTTTGAAATAATGTTAAGCGCCCGCTCACGGGTGATAAGCTCGCGAGCGGGCGCTCAAGATTTTGCTGCAACCGTCAGGGCCGAAACCCTACTTGATGCGGAAGCTGCGCGCAATCATATCGGTTTGATTGCGAATCACGCCGAGCTTGTTGCGGAGGCCCGTGAAGCGTAGGGTGTAGATGGTGCGGTTGTCTGCTTGCAGGTAGTAAGTCAGCCCGGCCATCGCCTTGCCGCCGCTGGTATACTCGAAGGAGAGCACCACGCCGCCCAACCTTCCGGCGAACTTCTCCTCCTTGCCGTCAACATAGCCGGTCATAAAACGCAGCTTCTGGTCTTGGTCGCGCTTGGCCAGGTCGGAGGCAGATGTGCCCGCGTCAACGATTTCCTTACGAATTCGCAGGTGGCCGTCGTTGCGGTCGCCGTAGATAAACTCCATGTGCGGGCGCATACTGTCAGGCTCAGCGGAGACGCGCCAAGTCGCGGACGGCAACTCCAAAGCGTAGTCAACCTTATCGCTGGTAAACGACTCTTGCGCCGTGGCCGCTATCGTCGTCGCCAGCACAAGCATCAGGAGAGAGAAAAAGATTTTCAGGCGGCGCATGGTCAATCAGACTCCTCTATTAATTTCGCTGTCCAGTGGTTAATGGTTGCGAGATTGCGTTTGAAATTTAGGGAACGAGAAAGTTCCGTAGTTAAAATTGCACGCTTATCAGATGAAGGCCGGGGCACGGTCGTTGTCCGAAACTGCGGCTGCTCGCCAGAGCCTTGTCAAAGCTTATTTCTCGATTTGTGCGAGGGCCGCGCGCTGGACGATGAGCAACTGCTCAATGCCGCGCTCTGCCAACGCCAGCAGCGCATCCATCTCTTCGCGCGTGAAGGGCGCGCCCTCGGCTGTGCCCTGCACCTCTATGAAGCGCCCGTCGCCCGTGCAGATGACGTTCATATCAACCTCTGCGCGCGAATCCTCGTCGTACTTCAAATCCAGCAGCGGCGTGCCCTCGACAATCCCGACGCTCACAGCCGCCACTTCTCCCGTCACAGGATTGCGTGTGATTTTACCCGAACGAAGCAGGCGGCGACAGGCCAGAGCGAAGGCGACGTAAGCGCCCGTGATGCTGGCGGTGCGCGTTCCGCCGTCGGCTTGCAGCACGTCGCAATCGAGCGTCACGGTGCGTTCGCCCAAGTTGGCCGTCTTGGCAATGGCCCGCAGGGAGCGGCCAATCAATCTTTGAATCTCATGGGTTCGTCCAGATGGGCCGCCGCGCCCCGTCTCGCGCGCCGTCCGCTGCTGTGTGGCGCGAGGCAGCATCGCGTATTCGGCAGTCACCCAACCCACTCCGCGACCGCGCAGGAAGGGCGGCACGCGGTCTTCGATTGAAGCGGCACAGATAACGCGCGTCCCGCCCATCTCGATGAGCGCCGAGCCTTCGGCGTTCGGTAAAAAGTCGGGCGTGATGCTGACGGCGCGCAGTTCATCGGCGGCGCGCTTATCGTTGCGTACGAAGCTCATCGTGTCCCCAAACCTCTACGGCCTCCAGTACGGAAGGCGCGCTTCCCAAGAATCTCGCCGCGACGCGGCTGAACCGCTCCGCCGCATCCGTCACGTAAAAATGGTCCAAATCATCACACAAGCGGCGCTCGCGACCGCGCGCTTCCGTCGCCTCGCGCGCCAGTCCTGCGGCCTCAAGCTCGGCTTCAACGTCGCGCGCCGTCGCCTCGCCGGACTCTATCAAACTCACATGCTCACCGATTGT
>CAZEZJ010000272.1:0-7199 GCA_964516695.1 uncultured Blastocatellaceae bacterium | reverse complement strand
TCCAGCACGTAGCGCGCAAAACTCAATTCCTCCGCCGTCGGCTCGTAAACACTGACCGTCCCTCCGAGCGATTCGTTGCAGCGAAATTCATGCGGATTACCCGTCGGAGGCTTCTTCAAGACGGCGTGTTGAAACTCGAATCCTAAATAGACCAGACTTTTTTCGCCGTCGCGAATCGAGGGCATAAAATCTTGCGCGAGATATTCACGCTCGCGCCCCTTGATGGCTGCCAAATCATCAATTGATTTTGCGAGCAGCACGCCCGTTCCGCGCTCTCCGTGAATCGGTTTGAGCACGAACGCTTGGCCCGCCGCCAGCCTTTCCCGCACACGCTCATTCACATACTCGGTCGGGATAATGCGCACGCCTTTTCGCTCCAAGTCCCATAAGTATCTTTTATCAATATTGTGTTTGATAGTCTTCGGGTGGTTGACGACCTTTGGCGAGGCGGCGGCGAAGGTCTCTATCATCCTGAAAAATCTGGGAAGGTTAAAATAAAAGCCCTCCATCTTATAGACGAAAATCAAGTCCATCTCGGTGAGAGGCAGCGGAGCGATGAATCGTTTTTCGTTATCATGGAACATGCGCAGGAATTTTCGTTCCCGCAAATCGTCCCAATTGGCGAAGAACACGTCGTGCTTGAGAGCCTGCAAGCCTTTGGAGAAATCGAAGCAGTCGTACTCATCAACTTGATACTTGACGGCGAAGAAGTTGGCGGTCGTCTCTTCTCGCTCTTCGGCCATTGTCAGCAGAATATTACTCATCCTTTTACGAAAACCCCCGCGCCGCCCGGCAAGGCAAGACTGCCTACAGGCCAACGCTCGAACGCATGGCTTTTATGCTGCCTTCGTCTTCGAGCCTGTTGCTTGCGCCCGCTCTTGCTCTTTCGACGGCGACGCGGGCGATAACCTCCATCGGGTCAATAACCGGGCAAGGCGCGCTCCTTTCCTCTCCCAACACAAGCGAGACTTCCGTGCAACCGGCGATGATAAGCTCTGCGCCGTCGTTTAAGAGTTGGCGCGCAGCTTCCAATAGAAGCGCGCGGGGCCTGCTCTGATAGCCCGATTTAATGCCGCGCTTGCCGTAAATCGCTTCCATCACCTTTTGCTGCTGGACGGACGCAGCGGGCGTCAGGACAGCTCTTTTGTGGCGCGCGAATGATTGTTCGTAGAGACCGTTTTTGATGGTCAGCGTGGAAGCGAGCAACCCTATCTTGTGAACGTTTGGATATCTGACGAGCGTGAATCTGACCGTCTCTTCAATCATGTCGAGAATCGGCACGTTTATCTCCCGCTGCACATCCGCGAGAAAGTAGTGAGCTAAATTGCAGGGCAGGAGGAGCATGTCGGCCCCTGCCTGCTCAAGCACACGCGCCGTTCGTATCATTTCGGGCACGGGGCTTTCGCTCTCTCCGCTGATGGCTTTGACCCTCTCAGGGATGAGAGAATTATTAAACGTAATGACAGGGATATGGTCTTGGTCTTTCGCGGCGGGCGTGAGCTTGGTGATTAAAGCGCAGAGCCGATTGGTCGCCTCCGGCCCCATTCCGCCGAGCACACCTATCGTTAAGACACGGCTCATTACAGCTTCACCATCTTGGCGAGACATGGTTATCCATTTTAGTAGCACCCCTTGCAGATTGGCCGCCCGCGAGTTTTTTGTGTTGTAGGGCGTGTGGCGGCTAGGGTTAGAAAATCAAACCCTCCGATTGCCAAAGGCGACAATCGGAGGGCTTTATTGTCCGCGTCTCTTAGAAGCTAATCTTCAGACCGAACTGGAATTGTCTGGGGTCGTAGGCGGCGGTTGAACGGCTGTAGTAGCGGCCCGCGCCGTCGCGCTGGTTAAACGCGCTGACATCCGAGAAGAAGGGCGAAGCAGCGGCTTCATTGAAACGATTGAAGAGATTGAAGCCTTCACCGATGATGTCTAAACGCACGCGCTCCGACAGGCGGACGATGCGCGAAACACGCAAATCGAAGGAAGCATAACCGTGCGTGATGCCGCGATTGCGCCCCAAGCTTCCGCTCGTAAACGCCGTGGCTGGCAGAAAGAGCGTGCCGGCCTCCGTGACGCCCGGACGATCATTCGAGCTTTGCAGGTCGCCGTTGGTATCCGAACCCGTCAGGATGTTGAAGGGACGGCCCGAAGAGATTTCGATAATCGGCGCCAGCGTGAAATCCGAGAAGAAGCGCGTCAGCATACTGCCGGAGCTGCGCCATCCGGTGGGCGATGTCAAAACGCCGCTGAAGACGAAGCGATGCCGTTGGTCAAAAAGCGAATCGGCGCGTTCAGCGCGGAAGTTTCGGTTGTCTTGCGGCTTCAAGAGCGTTTGCAAGTCTGATGAATCGTCAATCGAATGCGACCACGTGTAAGAGGCCAGAAACTGGAAGTTGCGCGAGAAGCGCTTTTTCAATTCCAGGTTCATCGCATTGTAGTTTGAGTTGCCATCGGATAGCTGCGCGCTGACATCACCGAAGGGTGAGATTGGCCCGGGCGTGCGCAAGGAATTGGCAACCGCTAGCGCCGCATCGAACGCAGCCTTCGTCACCGCGCCGCCGGTGGCCGAAGCGATGAAGAAATAGTTTGGCGCACTCGGGCGGAAGAAATTGGCGGCAATCGGATTGATGACGCCTTGCCCGAGGGCGTTGCGCCCGACGAGGCCGGGAATGATAACGGTGAAGCCCGGAGGGCAACCCGCTCCCGGACAAGCGGCAGGCAACGTAAAGAATAGCGCCTGAGCGTTGCTGGCCGGAGCGGTTCCGGCGAAGCGGCGGAAGTTTTCAATCAGCAGGTCTGTGCGCGGCGCGTTCACGTCCTGCGGGTGCGGCAGATGATGCGCACCGACGAAGAGATAGCTGGCCGAAAACGACATGTCTTTCGTCAACTGGCGCTCGATGGTGAAATTGGCCTGATTAGCATAGGCGTATTCAAAATCTTTACCGACCGCCAATGTGAACGGCAGGATGGGGCCGAAGCCGACGAACGTTTGGTCGTTGAAGCGAACGCGACCGGGCAGGTATTGCGAGGTGGGCGCGACACCGGGCGTCGTAAAGCCGGGGGGCAACGCTGCGCACAACGGATTGCTGCTGGCCGCAGAGCAAACCGTGCCTTGGAATATCTGCAAGAGATTCAAGAGCTGGTTGGGCGCGGGGTTGCCGGGCAGAACGTTTGTGTATTGCTGTTGCTGCGCGGCGTCGGCAATGTCCGAGTTAAAGGCGACGGCCAGCAGCGGATGGTCGTAGAAGATGCCATAGGCGGCACGAATGACGGTCTTGCCATCGTTGGTAACGTCCCATGCCAGGCCGAAGCGTGGCGCAAAGTTGTTCTTATCGCGCGGGAAACCCTGCTGGACGCCGACGGCATCCTGCGCCGTTTGCAAATCGGCAGCCGAAAGCGAGATGCCAGTCAGCGGGTCTGTGAAAGCGATGGGCGCGATTGTGTCCGTCAATTCAACGTCGTAGCGCACGCCGTAGTTCAACGTCAGGTTCGGGCGTATCTTCCATGAATCCTGAGCGAAGAAGGCGAGCGGGCGATTCTTAATCTGGCTATTCGGGTCACCGAAGCCCTCGATGAAGACAGAGGGGAAGCCGAGGCCGTAAGACTGCACGGGCGTAATGTCGGGCGCGTTAATGGGCAGCCCGGGAATGAAGTTAGCCAGCGTGCTGCGCGGGACGCCGCCGAAGTTGAAGAGACCGGGGAAGTTCAAGTCAAAGCGGGCGGCGATGTCAATGAAGTTGATGTCTGCGCCAAACTTGAAGGTGTGGTTGCCGTAAATGTAGTTGAGGTTGTCGGTGAATTGAAAGCGCTTCTCGGTGCGGTCCACGGGCGAAAACGGGTTCGAGCCGAGGAAGGCCGAGCCGATGATTTGAATGGCCGTGCCGGGAATCTGCGAATCGAAGGTCGCTTTGCGGCGTCCGAAGTTAAAGCGCGCTTCGTTGACAACGGTGTTCGAGAGCGTGGAGGCCAGCGACGTGACAAAGGAGATGTCGCGTAGAGTCTGAATACCTGTGCGCGAGAAATCGTTTTGTCCAAGCGTTTGATTCTGCGACTCGTCTTGAATTCCGGTTAGGTCCGACGGATTGTAGCCGAAGCGCAGAGAGAGTTGATGGTCGCTATTAATTTGATGGTCGCCGCGCAAAGAGAAGTAGGTCGTCGCTTCCGAAATCGGAAAGATGCGCAGCAGGCTATTGAGCGGACGAAAAGCGATGGGCTGTCCCGCTTCGTTGACGGTGATAAAGTTTGGCAGAGCGTTGTTGTTAGCCAGTGTCGGCACGGGCGCGCCTGTAATAAAGAAACGCCCGCCGATAATCTGGCCCGCCGGAATCGCGCCGCCCGGGCTACGCAGGGGGCTGACGCCGTTGAGTCCTATTTGCCCGCCGGATGAAGCGAACGTGGCGTAGGTGATGGCATTGCCGATAACTCCGGCGCGCGTCGCGGGGTCAGCGATAGTTAGCGCCCGCGCCAGCTCACCGCTGATGAACGCCGCCTGCGCAGGCGTGATGCCTGTATAGACGTTCGTGAAGGGGAGAAACGGCGCGCCAATCGTGACGCTGCCCGTTAAGCCCGCCGCGACATCCGACGTAAAGAAGCCGGATTCCTGACGACGACGCTGCTCGAAGCTGGTGAAAAAGAAGGTGCGGTCTTTTTTAATTGGACCGCCGAAGGTCGCGCCATACTGGCCGCGCGTGAAGGGCGGTTTCTTGTTGGGGTCGCCGTCGATGATGGGAGCGAAGGGGTTTCGGGCCTGAATGCTCTTATGGCGGAGAAAGCCGAAGACGTTGCCTGAAAAATCGTTTCCCCCTGACTTGGTGACGACGTTGACGATGCCGCCCGTGGCGCGTCCGAATTCGGCGGCGTAGGAGTTGGTCGCGACCTGATACTCCTGCACGGCTTCCTGACTGACGGTTGAGCGCGCGGCGTTAATCGAATTGTCCGTATAGTCTGCGCCGTCAACCTGTACGAGCGTGGAGCGCCCGCGCTGTCCGCCGATGTTTAAGCCCGATGTCGGCGCTGGTCCGATGGGACGCCCGTTGTCGCGCCCGACCGTCGAGATGGTCAAGGCGAAGCCGGTGGCGCTGCGCTCGTTGATGGGTAGATTCTCGATGCGCTGCTGCTCGATGGTGTTGGCAACAGCGGTGCGCGAAGTTTCGACCAGTTCGGTCGTCGCGCCGCTGATGGTGACGCTTTCACCGACCTGCCCGATTTCCAGCGGAACATCCAAGTCAGCCCGCTGCCCGACCGTCAGCGTGATGGACGGCAGCACAGCCTTCTTGAAGTTTGCGGCCTCGACCGTCACTTCGTAATCGCCTGGCGGCAGATTGAGGATTTGATAAAAGCCTTCGTCGTTGGTCGTCGCATCACGCGCAATGTTGGTCGAGGTGTTGCGCGCCGTCACACTGGCGCCGACGACGACCGCGCCCGTCGGGTCGCGCACAAAGCCTCTTAAGTCAGCCGCATTGGATTGCGCCTGACCCAGCGCGACGCTTGCGCCGATGAGCAGCGCCGCGCACAAAAAGACGAATCGAAGAGAGTCAGATAGCCACCGCTGAGGGAACGCAACGTTCATGGTATTCTCCTTACCGGAACAAAAAAGTAGAAGTCTAGGAAGTTTCGCTACTGCCAGACGGGCGGCCCCCTGGCTCTTGTTGGACAGAACAGCCCAGGCGCGCCGCGCGTGAAAACGGAACGGCAGTATCTTTTTATTAGCTACAGGAGTCTCGCGGCGTATACGGGAGTGAAGCGGTCAGCCAATGATTGGGCCGCTGTTAGTCAAACGCCGGGAGCAATTCTTTTCAACGAACGCGCCGCCTTTGTACCCCAAAACATGCGCTTGTGGCAAGCATGAAAAGCAAGAAGGCAGGCGGAAGATGAGAAGAGCGAAAGAATGACTGCTTATCTTGCAGCGCCATTCTTTCATCCTTCATTCTGCCGCATTCCTGCTGGCCTTTCGCGTGGCCCGCGCCAGGCGGTAGCGCACGCGACGGCTGGCGCTCAAGGCGAGGATTCCCGCCTCAGCCAGACGCGGGACGAAAACCGCGCGCCGCAGAATTGAACAGACGCGCAAGCGCGAGTTAAAACGCTCGCCATAGCGGGCGCGATAATCGTCTGCCAGCGATTGCAACAGGGCTGCGCCGTCGCTTTCGTTCCGCCGTAGTCGCGGCAAATAATGGCTGATAACTGCCGCCGCCAGTTCGCCGCTTTCCAGCGCCATCAGCATCCCGCTGCCAGTGAAAGGGTCTATGAACGACGCGGCATCACCCACCGCCAGCAAGCCAGCCGCCGGAACAAGACGCCGCCGCCCGAAGCCATCGAGCGCGACCGCCAGCCATTCGGATTCGACGCGCGCCGTGGCGAGCGTGTTTGCGGCGCGGCGATTCGTCGCCAACACCTCGCGCATCACTCTTTCCGGGTCACCACCGCACGCCCGCACGTCTTCAGCCGCCGCGATAAAGCAGACATTGCTTAACTCACCTTCAACTCGACTCAAGCCCCCGTAGCCGCCGCGATAAAAGTAGATTTCACAACTTCCAACTGCGCCGCGCGCTCCCGCCAGATGCGCCTTGAAAGCGACGAGCCGCGCCCGCCTCTGCGGCGCTGATGAAGCCGCTTCCTTGCCCGCTTCGACTTTCCGCGCGAGAACACGCGAACGCCCCGTTGCGTCTATCGTTATCCGCGCACTAATCTCACGCACTCTCTCATCCATCTTCAGCCGCACGCCGCGCACACGTCCGGCTTCCGACAACACCCCACACGCCTGCGGTTCCTCCAACACTTCGACGCCCGCTTCAAGCGCACGCGCCAGCAGCCGCGCGTCCATCTCAGCGCGGCTCAAACCCAAAGCCGCACGCCCGCCAGCCCCGAACCACTCGCTCGGCACACAAACGCCCGCCCCCTTGCGCGAATAAAAGACGGTCTCTATCAGCCTCGCTCCGCCCGCCGCCGTCATTCGCTGCATGACGCCCAGCCGCTCAAAATGCGCCAAGCATTCCGGCGAGATAAACTCCCCGCACAATTTCGCCCTCGGAAACTTCTTCTGCTCCGCCAGCAAGACGCGCGCTCCCTGCGCCGCCAAGTGAATCGCCGTACACGTTCCGGCAGGCCCGCCCCCGACAATCATCACGTCATAAATGTTCGCCGTCTCGCTCATCGCTTAAGACCCATCGGGTTTGCTTCCGCTCAGAACTAAACGAAACGGGAAG
>CAZEZJ010000271.1:862-7236 GCA_964516695.1 uncultured Blastocatellaceae bacterium | reverse complement strand
TTGACTCGCGCCGCCAATGCCCGAAGCGAGTTTGCCGGTGATGACTTTGTAAGCGGGATGGTCGTTTTCAGCTTCGATGATGAGCGTGCGCGCGCGTATCTCTGAAAGCCTCTCGTGTGCGGGTGGCGCAGTCGGTTGCCAAAGTCTAACGAGGGAAAACTCGGAATCGAACACGTCGCGGTTATCGAGATACATCTGCCGTATCTTTTCCTTGGCGACCGAATTATCCTGAGAGATGAAGAAGGGAAGCCCGACGATAAACTGAATCGTTCGCGCGAGTCCGTCCTTTTTCGCCATCGCGGAGAGCGCGAGCACGCCGTCAAGGTTTTCTTGCGATTTTGCATCGCTGCTCGTGCCGGTCGCAGCCAAAATCAGGCGCTCAACCATTTCAGGATGCTCAAGGGCGAAATCGACGGCTATCGCTCCCGAAAACGAGAGCGAGACGATGTGTGCCTTCTTGATTTTGAGAAACTTGAGGAGAGCGTAAAGGTCGCGGCTGTGAGAAAAAGCTGCGAGCGGTCGGGCTGACTTACCGATGCCGCGAATGTCGTAGCGAATCACCTCGTAGTGTTTGGCAAATGCCTCGAATTGATTGTCCCAAGCTCTTCTATCGAGGCTTCCGCCGCCGCTGATTAAGACTAAGGGAAAGCCTTTGCCCCTCACTTCATAGTAAAGGCTCGTTCCATTGACATCGGCCAGCCCCTTCTTCACAGGCTCGGCACCTCGCATTTCGCTACACGCGATAAGAAGCAGGAGCAACGAGAGCAAACAGCGCGTGCCGGCAGGAAAGATGTTCACGGATTGTTTGCCTCCTGATAGCCAGCCGCGCGAAAATTTCACCGGCGAGCAACTATTCGCTGACGATGGTAAAGCCCGGCACGGCTTCCTTCTCGACATATCCGTCGTGATACATGTCCATGAAGATTATCACTTCATCGCGACCTTCACATTTGACATTGTATCCGTCCAGAATATTGCCGTACGGGCCGGGAGCAAAACTGCCAATGCGCGAATAGGCGGGCGGATTTCCATCCTTGCAGCGGAGACGATTTAAGTATTGCCGCTCGCCGCGCGGGCTTTCGCAGCGCACAGGATTGTCCTTCGTGCCGAGCGCACCGGAAACCTTTTTGTCAGCCTCGGGTTTATCCTTGTCTTTCTCCTTATCCTGCTCCTTCTTGACCTTCTGCTCTTGCGCGGGCGAGGCCAGCTCTGCGCTTCCATTCTGAATCACAAACAGGAATGACATCGCCAGCATCGCGAAAGTGATAAGACACGCACGCTTCATATTTTCATCCTTCCTTTACTAAGGCTGCGATTTCCCCACGAGCTATCCGAAACTTACTCGCAGTTTGTTTGCCGTCTCCAATGGATTTAGCTGCGACAATGGCAAACCTTTCAGCTTCAAGCATGAGCGTTGGGCTTGGCTAATGAGGCTCGCCCGCTTCTTCGCTTTACTCGACCTCGAAATTGATGCGCTGCGTGGCGCTGGTTTTGGCCGCGCGGTCAATAGCCAAGACTTGCAGCATGTAGCGGCCCGGCGTCATGCTCGTCAACGGTATCTCGGCGGCATACGGCAGACGAGCAAGGTCGGTCAAACCTTCGGTGGAGACTTTACGCAGCGCCGTTGTCAGCACCGGCTGGTTTTCGCGCACCACTTGCACTTGAATCGCAACGTCTGGCGGGGTCGTCCCTGACGTGCCGCGCGTCGCGTTATAGATGAAGGTCACAAATCTCAGGCGCGAGGTACGAGGGAAGCGGCGAGCCACGTTGAGTTGGGCCTGCGTAATTGCTCCGGTCTTATTTTCTGTCGGCTGCGCCGCGATATTGGCCGCCGTCATCTCGCCAACCATCAAGCTGCTCAAGGTGAGGCGCTTGGTTTTCAAATCGGGGATTTCGACCCATTGCATCGCCGTGCCGATGCGCCCGGTCTTCGCATCGCGCGCGCCGACGCGCACCTGATACAGACCTGGAGCGAGACGCACGTTGGAAGCATAGTAAACGGCGCGCCCGCTTTGATGCGCCACCTCCATCGAATCGGCATTAGCCGTCAGTCGTTCCTGAAAACTGGCTCCCGTCTGGCCCTTATCGTTATAGACGTAGCCCGTGACATCGACCTCCGCTTTGAACTTACCTTCGCTGGCGTCGAACGAGAGCGCGTTGGCCGGAATTTGCATCGCGATGGTCAGCATCACGCCGTCGTTTTGCGGCGAGTCGATGTAATCCAAAGAAAGCGCGGTCGGAATATCGCTGTTCGGATAAAACCCAGTGATGGCGGTGCGTATTTCGTCGGCGGGAGTTTTAGGTTTGCTGTTTTTGGCGTCGGCGGCGGGCGCAGGCTTGGCCGCCGGTTTCTTCGGTGGGCCAAGATAACCGCGCTTGACCTGCACGTTCAACTCCGGGCGTCCTTTAACCTTCACCTCGATGCGCCGCAGCTTGTCGCTTTTTTGCTCCTCGCTTTCAGGTCGCCAGGAGATAACGTAATAGGTGGATGTCTCCTTCAGCGTTTTGGTGATTCCGGCATCGAGCGAGTTGCTGTTGAGCAGCGCCCGCCCGCCCGTATTGTCTGCCAGCGTGCGCAGGCCCATCTGCATAGCCGTGAGTTCGCCAAACGCTGCTGTCTGAATGCGTCCGGTATTATCGGTCGTTGACGGCTGTGAGGCATCGAAACTAGAGTCTACGACCAGGCCGCGCGCATCCATCGTATAAATAACGACGCCGTTGCGCGCCGCCATATTCGTGATACTCAGGAGCCTTTCATTAGTAGCCGTCTGGCTCGTGTCTAGGAGAAAGCCTTCTGAGATAAAGAAGACCAACTTGCGACCGGGCAGCGGCGAGATTGTGCGCGTCAGGCTCTCCAATGAGAAAAAGGTGTTGCGCGTGACGGCATTGGCTTGGTCGATGATTGCCCGCGCGCGGCCCCTGACGAGTTCTTCGAGGTTAGGACTATTCGGGGGCACTCCGTCCTTGATGAGCGCCTCCTTAAAGAAATCAATCACGTCCTGATTGAAACGAACGATGATTTCCTGCGCTAAATATTCCGACATCGGCGGGCGCTGGCCGTCCGACATCTGTTGCGGTTGCAAGCCTATCCGTTCGACGGCTGCGCGCAGGACGGTTTTATTTTCAGTCAGTTGTTGTAGGAAACCTATCTGCCCGCTCGTCGTCGCGATGGCGACCTGATCGTTCTGCCCCATCTCGTTGTTAATAAAGTTGAGGAGCGTTTTTTTGGTGCGCCTCAGACTGTCGTGGCCGAGGTGCAGGTCGTTGACGAAGAAGACGATGATGCGCCCGCGGTCCAAGACCCCGACGCTCGTATTAGTCTTCTCCTCGGCGGGCCGCGGAGCGCCGCGCGCCGCCGCGAGTTGTGCTTCTTCGCTGGCGCTGCCGGCGGTGACGCGGTCGAAGAAGGCAATCGGCTGCGGCTTGCCGTCAACCTTCAGCTCAAACTGCTCCTGCTTCAGGTCGTCAACGAAGCGACCGCCCTTATCGAAGACCATCAAGTCCGTCTGGACGAGTTCGGTGCTAATGCGCACGACATCGTCCGGCTCAGGCGACGGCGTTGGGGTTGGCTGCTGCGCGAGCACGCCGGAGACGTGCAGGAGCAGGAAGCAGGCGAAGGCCACAATGTACGGCAAGCGTTTTAATGTCGAATTGGGGAAGAGCATAGTGGTAGAGTCAGCAACGGCTTCAAGTTGGATTGCGGGCAGGGAGACCGCACGAATAATAGCATGGGTCTTTGCGCGTGTGTGAGGGCGGGCGAAAATTTTAGTGTAAAAAACTTTCGCCTTCCGGCTTGCGTATAACTCTCGCTCTACCTTTGCAGCGCGCCGCAGGCTTTCAAGCGTGCTCAAGATTTTGCCTTACTTATCGGCCGGAAATCCTATGAATGCTAATGCCTCAACACTAACGCTCGCGGGCGTGACCAAGCGTTACGACGATTTTACAGCCGTCAACGATTTGAGCCTCGCCGTCCGCGCGGGCCGCATCTTCGGCATCATTGGCCCAAACGGCGCGGGCAAGACGACGACCATTCGCATGATTGTCAACATCACCGCCCCGGACGAAGGCCGCATCGAACTCTTCGGCCAGCAGATGAACGCCGAGTTGCAGAATCGCATCGGCTACCTGCCAGAAGAACGCGGTCTCTACAAGAAGATGAAAATCGTTGACCAGTTGCGCTTCTTCGGTGAGTTGAAAAACATCACGGGCCGCGCCGCCGACGAAGCCATCGACCGCTGGCTGGAGCGCGTCAAACTGCCGGAATGGAAGAACAAGAAGGCTGATGAATTATCCAAGGGGATGCAGCAGAAGATACAGTTTATCGCCGCCGTCTTGCACGACCCCGCGCTGCTGATTCTCGATGAGCCTTTCTCCGGCCTCGACCCCGTCAACGTCGAACTGCTGAAAGAAATCGTGCTGGAACTCAAGGCCGAGGGCAAGACCATCATCTTCTCGACGCATCAGATGGAGACCGCCGAGAAGATGTGCGACGACATCTGCATGATTAACCGTTCGCGCAAAGTCTTGGACGGCAGCCTCCGCGAAATCAAACGCAGCTTCGGGCGCAACAGCGTCGCCCTGCGTCTGGAGGGCGGCGATGCGGTACTTGACGACCACAGCCTGGTCGCCAAAGTCGAGCATCACAGCGACGAACTCGAAGCGCTGCTGGCGGCAGGAGCGGACGCGCAAATTCTACTCAAACGTCTCATTGATACCGGCGCCCGCGTCCTGAAATTCGAACTGGTCGAACCGAGCCTCAACGACATTTTCATTGCAAAGGTGGGTGAAAGCGAATGAGAAAATTTCTGGCCGTCGTCAAGCGCGAATACCTGCAACGCGTGCGCACCAAGATGTTCATCATTATGACTATCTTAGGCCCCGTCATCATGGTCGTGCTGACGGTCGTGCCCGCCATGCTCTTTTCGATGAAGGCGGGCGACGCCACGCGCATCGCCGTGATTGACCAGACGGGCAAGCTTTATGAGCGCGTGCGCGACACAATATTGCGCGGCGACGAAAAGAATAAAGCGGCCGCTGACAGAAACGTCGAGCAGAATTTCAACGCCAACACGCAGGAGCGAATCAAAACGGTCGGCGCGGCGATGACAGCCAACTACGACGTGCGCGAAATCAAGCTGGAGAATCGCTCGCTCGATGAAGCGAAGCGAGAGCTAAACGCGCAAGTGCTGCAAGACAAGCTCGACGGCTACATCATCTTGCCGCCCGACGTGCTGGAAAAGGGGATGGTCGAATCCCACTGGCGCAACGTCAGCGACGTTGTGACGCGCGGCCAGATTGAAGACCGCCTGAGCCGCGCCGTCGTCACGCAGCGCATGGCCGACGCCAATATTGATACGGCCCGTGTGGATGAGATGTCGCGCCCCATCGAGATGAGCGCCGTGAAGGTGACGGAAACTGGCTCGGAGAAAGATTCCGGCGGCGGCTTTTTCCTAGTGCTCGCCATCGGCATTCTGATTCTCATTATGATTACGACCTACGGGCAGATTATTCTGGCGGCGGTCGTCGAAGAGAAGGAGACGCGCATTGCCGAAGTGTTGTTCTCTTCAATGCGCGCTTTTCCGCTGATGCTGGGCAAACTGATTGGCGTCTCTCTGCTGGCGCTGACGCAGTATGCTATCTGGGCGCTGGCCTTCGCGCTCTTCGCGCTCTACGGCACGGGCGCGCTCAGCGCCGGCGGCGCTGACATCTCGCTGCCCAATCTGCCCATCTCCTTTTACGTCTATTTCTTCCTCTTCTTCATTCTCGGTTACTTCATCTACGCCACGCTCTACGCGCTCATCGGCTCGATGGTGACGACCACCCAGGAGGGCGGGCAGGTCGCGCTCCCCATCATCTTCCTTATCATGGCGGGCTACTACCTGATGTTTCCCGTCTTGCGCAGCCCAAACTCGCCGCTCGCTTTTTGGGCCTCGATGATTCCGTTCTTCTCGCCCATCACCATGCTCGTTCGTATTGTTTCGCAGACGCCGCCCTTCTGGCAGATAGCGCTCTCGCTCCTCATCGGGTTCGCCACGGTCGTGCTCTTAGTTTGGGTGGCCGCGCGCATCTATCGCATCGGAATGTTGATGTACGGCAAGCGTGCGACCATCCCCGAAGTTGTGCGCTGGGTGAGGCAGGCGTAAAAGAGTGGTTGGCGGTCGGTGGTCAGGCGTTAATTGAGGCTGTTCGTGAATGGTTGTGTTAAGAGTAGAGGTGGATTATCTTCTTCTACGCTTTTGCTGACTGCCGACCAACTGACCGCTGAATTTATGGGGACTGAAATCGAGAAGAAATATCGGTTGCTGCCTGAGCAGCGCGAGGCGTTGTCGCACAGGCTGCGGCAAGTGGGCGCGACGTTGCAGGGCAGGGAGTTT
>CAZEZJ010000271.1:0-852 GCA_964516695.1 uncultured Blastocatellaceae bacterium | reverse complement strand
AACACTCTATACGCGGGCGGCAATCTTAACGCGCGCAATCAGGTCTTGCGGCTGCGCCGCGTCGGTGATGAAGCAATCCTCACGTTCAAGGAGCGTTACGAAACCAAGTCGGCCATTAAGCACCAGCGCGAAGATGAAACACGCGTTGAGGATGCCGCCGCCCTCGACGCGATTCTCGACGCGCTCGGCTACAAGCCCGCCCTCGTTTATGAGAAGCGCCGCGCGACGTGGCACGTTCGCCAAGCGGAAGTCGTGCTCGATGATTTGCCCTTCGGTTTCTTTATCGAGATTGAAGGCGAAGAGGAGGCCATCAAAGAGGTCGAAGACTTATTAGAGTTGGCGAGCGCGGAAGCCGAAATGGACTCCTACCCCGAACTGACGAAAAGGCACGGGGAGCAGCGCGGCTCCGTCATCGAAGCCCGCTTTCAGTTGGCCTTTCCTGAAATTTAATAACCAGGCAGCTTTCGTTACACAAAAAAAGCGGCTTCGTCCATTGAGAACGAAGCCGCTTTTTAACTGCGCGAACTGATGGGCCAACTTACATGCCCATGCCGCTCATGCCGCCCATACCGCCGGGCATTCCCTGACCGCCGCCCTTATCGTCTTCGGGAAGCTCCGAGACCATCGCTTCGGTCGTCAGCATCAGGCCCGCGATTGACGCAGCGTTTTGCAGCGCCGTGCGCGTCACCTTCGCCGGGTCGATAACGCCCGCTTCGACGAGGTCTTCCATCGTCTCCGTCGCAGCGTTATAACCGAAGTTCTCTTTCTTGTGGTCGCGAACGTTCTGGACGATGACCGCGCCTTCCTTGCAAGCGTTCTGCACAATCTGGCGCAGCGGCTCTTCCAGAGCGC
>CAZEZJ010000270.1:0-7243 GCA_964516695.1 uncultured Blastocatellaceae bacterium | reverse complement strand
CTTCGTCGTCGGCGCGTCCCATCTTGTTGTAGGTGAGGCCGAGCGCGTAGTGCACGTCCGCATTGTCGGGTTCGAGGCGCAGGGCTTGACGATAAGCGTCCGCAGATTCCTTATACTGCCCTAGATAGGCGTAGGCCGAGCCGATGTTAACGTAGGATTCGGCGGAGTCTGGGCGCAGGCGAATGGCCTGGCGCGAAGCCTTGAGCGCTTCCTCGTGGCGACCGAGCATCCCGTTACAGAAGCCTGTCTGGGCCCACGCTTCCGCATACGTCGGGTCGGAATCAACGGCCCGCTTGAAATAGGGAAGCGCTTTTTCGCAATCATCACGGGAGAGAAAGCCCAGGCCCTGCATGTAGAAACGTTCGGCGGTGGCGCGCTGGCTCTTCTTCGTCGCGGAGACGACCTCGCTCAAGGTGCGGAGCGCGCTGGCGGAAAGCGCCGCGACGCGGTCTGAGGGGACGGCGAAGTTGAGGCTTTGCCCGTCAGTCAACTGCAAGGTCGCGACGCCGATGACCTGCCCCTGCATGTTGATGACTGGGCTGCCGCTCGAACCCGAAGAGATGGGAGCGGTGATTTGAATAATGCGACCGAAGTTTGGAATATCGCGCACGGCGGAGACGATGCCGTTTGACACGCTGCCTTCAAGCCCAAGCGGATTGCCGACGACGACGACCGATTCGCCTTCTTGCGGTGAAGTGCGCGTGATGGTGAGCGGGTTGACGATGTTCGGCCCGATGTCAATCTGAAGCAAAGCGATGTCGCCCGCGCCGTCAACCGCCAGCACGCCGCGAACGTTGTAGGTGTTGCCCGTCGTGGTGTGAATCTCCGCCTTGAAGGCTCCGTCAATGACGTGGCGGTTGGTGACGACGCGGTCCGTGGCGATAAAAAAACCGCTGCCCTTGGAAAGCTTCTCGCCGCGCGCGTCGTAGGTCACAATCGCCACGACCGAAGGCTTTACGCGCCTCACCAACTCCGGCAAATGCTCCTCCTGAGCGAAAGACTGCGCTGCGCCAACCAGCACCAGCATGATAGCCAAACAGAAATTCCTCGCGCGTCTCATCATCACTTCTTTAATTTCGGATTTAAAACTTCTACTTCTCACCCGAAACTTTATTACAACCCTGCCAGCGCCAACTTTTGCACGCGCTCGACCGCTTCCGCGAGGCGGACTTCGGTGGTCGTCTTCGTGGCTCGCTCAAATAATTCTACCACGCCGTCCGCAATCTTCTTTCCGACGGTGATGCGATAGGGAATGCCTATTAAGTCTGCGTCCTTAAACTTGACGCCCGCGCGCTCGTCGCGGTCGTCTAACAACACGTCGAGGCCGCCGCGTTGTAAATCTTGATAGAGCTTTTCGCCCGCCGTGCGCAATTCGTCCTGCTTCATGTTGGTGATGGTGACGACGCAATCGAAGGGCGCAATCGCTTTGGGCCAGATGATGCCGTCGTCGTCGTGATGCAGTTCAACAGCCGCGCTCATAATGCGGTCAACGCCGATGCCGTAGCTGCCCATCACGAGCGGCACTTCCTTGCCGTCTTGCGTGAGCACGGTGGCATTCATCGTTTCGGAATAACGCGTGCCGAGCTTGAAGATGTGCCCGACCTCCATCGCCTTCGACACGTCGAGCTTGCCCGCGTCACACTGCGGGCAAGCCTCGCCCGATGCGACCGTGCGCAAGTCAACCCACTGGTCAACGGGAATATCGCGCGCCAGATGGACGCCGCGCAGGTGATAATCGTCTTTGTTGGCTCCGGTCGTCATGTTGCGGCGGTTTTTCAGAGCGAGGTCTGCGATGATGCGTAGCTCGCGGCCCGCTTCGCGCGCCCTTGCTTTCGCGCCGACGCCGCCGAGGCTGCCAGCGCTGGCGCCAAGCAATTCTCTAATCTCTTCGGGGTGCGCCGGCCTAACGTCGTTAACGCCGAGCGCATCCATTAGTTTCGTCTCATGCAGTTGATGGTCGCCGCGCAAAAGCGCCAAGAGCGGTTGCGCTTCGCCGTCTTTGGTAGCGATGAAAACGAGCGTCTTTATCTGTTGGTCTGCCGCCGCGCCGCCCGGAAAGGTCGTCAAATCTTCAATCGTGCGCACGCCAGGCGTTGGAAACTCAATGGGCGCGTCGAGGCCAAGGCCGTCTTTGATTTCCGGCAGCCGCGACTTCGCCTTTTCGAGGTTCGCCGCGTAGCCGCAATGCTCGCAGACGGCGATTAAATCCTCACCCGCGTTGGTCTTCACCATAAACTCGTTCGACTCCTTGCCGCCCATCGTTCCCGAAGACGCTTCGACGATGACGTGCTTTAAGCCGCAACGGTCGTAGACGCGTTTGTAGGCTTCGCGCTGGTTGGCAAACGAGCGGTCGAGTCCGGCCTGGTCTAGGTCAAATGAATACGCGTCCTTCATTAGAAACTGGCGCATCCGCATCAAGCCGGATTTCGGGCGCGCCTCGTCGCGAAATTTTATTTGAATCTGATACCAGATTTGCGGCAGTTGCTTATAAGAACGCACCTCGTTGCGCGCGATGGAGGCGAAAATCTCCTCGTGCGTCATGCCCAGACACATCTCCGAGCCTTTGCGGTCTTTGAGCTTAAACATCTCATCGCCCATCGCATTCCAACGCCCGGACTCTTCCCAAATCTCGCGCGGATGCAGCGCGGGCAAGAAAAACTCCTGCCCGCCGATGCGGTTCATCTCCTCGCGCAAAATCTGCGCGATTTTGAGCGCCACGCGCTGCGCCAGCGGCAAATACGAATAGACTCCGGCGGAGAGTTGACGAATGATTCCGGCGCGCAACAGCAGCCGGTGAGAAACGACCTCGGCGTCAGCCGGGACTTCACGAAGTGTGGGAATGAAAAATTGTGACCAGCGCATGAGATTCTGATGCTCTCTTGTTTCCTCGTAGCAAAGTTTTCTGACCGCTAGACATTCTCGCGCAGCAACGGCGCGAAGAGCAAGGCTGATGGACGTGGACGCTTCTGTTGCAGGCATTGAAGGCGTGATGTACCATCCATTTTTACACGCCAATCCAAGCTCGTGAGTGAAACTTTTTTCTTGCTGCCCGAAGAGAGGAACCCATGAACGAAAAGATGAATGCGCCGCTCGCGGAAGTTGACCCGTTGATTAGCGATGCCGTTAACAGTGAAGTGAGACGCCAGGCCGAAGGGCTGGAATTGATTGCCTCGGAAAACTTCGTCAGCGAGGCCGTGCTCGAAGCGATGGGTTCGGTCTTCACCAACAAGTATGCCGAGGGCTATCCGAAGAAGCGCTACTACGGCGGCTGCGAGTGGACCGACGTGGTGGAGCAGGCAGCGATTGACCGCGCCAAACAACTCTTCGGCGCTGACCACGCCAACGTCCAACCACATTCGGGCGCACAGGCCAACATGGCCGTCTATTTGGCTGCCATCTCTTACGGCGACCAGATTCTGGGCATGAACCTCTCGCACGGCGGACACCTCACCCACGGCCATCCGATGAATTTTTCGGGCATCAGCTACAAGGTCGCGGACTACGGCGTCGCGCGCGAGACCGAGCAGATTGACTACGACGAATTGCAGCGCATCGCCGAAGAACACAAACCAAAGCTTATCGTTTGCGGCGCTTCAGCCTACCCGCGCACGATTAATTTCGAGCGTATCGGTGAAATCGCCAGGGGCGTCGGCGCGCGCATGTTCGCAGACATCGCGCACATCGCGGGGCCTGTCGCCGCCGGACTACACCCTTCGCCCGTGCCGCACGCTGATTACGTCACCACTACCACGCACAAGACTTTGCGCGGCCCGCGCGGCGGACTCATTCTCTGCAAGGAAGAGCACGCGGCGGAAGTTAACCGCAAACTCTTTCCCGGCGTGCAGGGCGGCCCGCTCGTCCACATCATCGCTGCCAAGGCGGTCGCCTTCGGTGAAGCCCTGCGCGAAGACTTCAAAGAGTATCAAGCCCGAACGCTGCGAAACGCGAAGGCGCTCGCCGCCGAGCTGCAAGCGCAGGGCTTGCGCATCGTCTCCGGCGGCACGGACAATCATCTGATGCTCGTTGACGTGTTCATGGAGGGCAAAGGCATCACAGGGAAGGATGCCGAGAAGGCGCTCGAAGCGGCACACATCACCGTCAACAAAAACACGATTCCCTTCGACACCAACAAGCCCTTCGTCACCTCCGGCATCCGCATCGGCACGCCCGCGCTCACCACGCGCGGCATGAATGAGCCGGAGATGCGCGAAATCGCCTCGCTCATCGCCGCCGTCCTGCACGACCCGCAATCGGAAGAGGTGCGCGGCAAAGTCCGGCAAGGCGTTGCGGAACTCGCTTCGCGGTTTCCACTCTATCCGCATCGCCTGCGCCAGGGCGCGCCGCAACAGGAAGCGATGGGCGCTGATTAAAAGTTTGAGCGGTCAATCGAGCATGAGAGCTAACTATCAATCGCGGGCTGTGCTGCTCTTGCTGGCGCTCTGTGCCGTCTTCGTTGGCAACGGGCGGGCGCAGGTTGTCAAGCCGGCGACGGGTAAGGCGCTGGCCCCGTTGCGGATTAAGGTGGTGGCGGGGCGGCAGTCTCCGCCGGGCTGGAAGCGATACCAGTTTGGAGAGCCTGTGCTGTTTGGCGCCGTCTTACCTCAGCCGCCGGAAGAGAAAATCAGAAACGAGGAGACGCCAGACGATGGAGATAAGAGTCTCGGCATCCGCAGCTATGTAGCCGTCAGCGAGACGGCCAACTACGGACTTATCTACATGGTGGACGACTCCATCCGTGGGAAATCGGAAGCGGAGAAGAGTGGATACTATAACGACTTCGCCTCCGGGTTCGCGAACAGGCTGTTGACAAACGGAAGCTTGGACGACGGCGCAAAGGTGGAGATTCTAGGCGAGCGGAGGGTGAAGGCGGGCGGCATTGAGGGCTTCGAGTGTGAGCTTTCATTTAGCGTTTACCGGGGGCGCTTGCAGATGTTTTTTGTGGGCGAGGCCGCGCTGGCGGTGTTGGCTATCTGGAATCAGGAAAACCCGGCAAGAGAGCGTGCGGCCTTCTTTAATTCTTTAACGATGGAGATGGCGCGCGAGGCGGCGGCGGAAGCGGCCAGCACGCCGCCTCTCGCGAATTGGAAGCGTTACGAGTTGGGCGGCGGCAGTTTCAGTATCATGTTGCCCGCGCAGCCGCAAGAAGAAATAAGGTCGCGAAAGTTTGGCGACACGAAAAACGTCACGGTGACTTATTACAAGGCGGAAAACGATGGCGGCTTTTACCTGCTGATGTCCGTCGCGGACTTACCGTACAGCGCCGAGCTGATGCCGCGCGCTTACCGCGAGACGTTTTACAGCGGTCTGTGGCAGGGAACTATCGAGGGGCTGCAAAAGTGGCTGGCAGGAATAGAAGGCCCGAAGGTGGAATTAAAATCGGGTGCGGCGCGAGCGGCGATAATCGGAGGCTTGAGCGGGCAGGAGCGAGAATTTGCGCTCGGCGCAGTACAGGTTCGCGGGCAGGCGTTGATTTATCAAAAAAGAGCCGTCGTGGTCATGGGCATGTGGCCGCTGGAAACGCCTCTGGCCGTGCGTGAGGCGTTCTTGCGGTCGTTCAAAATCAATCAGCCGGACGCTTCCGTGCCGGGGCGTTAACGAGAGTTATGCAAGCAATCTTCGGGCGCGAGGGATTAATCGCGCAGTCGCATCCCGAATACGAGTACAGGCCCGGCCAGATTGTGATGGCCGAGACGGTCTTGCGCGCCTTCGAGGAGAAGCACCATCTGATTGTCGAGGCGGGCACAGGCACAGGCAAGACCCTGGCCTATCTCGTCCCTGCGATTGCGGCGGCGGTCGGCAGAGGCGGGCGCGTCGTCATCTCAACGGGCACGAAGAATCTGCAAGAGCAATTGATGGAGAAAGACATTCCTTTCCTCCAAAAAGTGCTGCCGCGAAAATTCTCCGCCGCCTACATGAAAGGACGCAACAACTACGCCTGCCTGCAACGCATTAAGCGCGCCGAGAATTCGCCCGTGCTGGAAGGCTTGGACGAACTAGACTATTTTGAGGAAGTGCGCGAGTGGGTCAGGGAATCGCAGACGGGCGACCGCGCGGAGCTTGTCGCCCTGCCCGAAAATCTCTCCTTCTGGCGACACATAGACGCGCGCTCGGAAATCTGCATCGGCCAAAAGTGTGATGATTATGACGCCTGCTTTATCACGCGGATGCGGCAGCGCGCGATGGACGCGGACATCGTTATCGTCAATCATCATCTCTTCTTCGCTGACCTCGCTTTGCGGAACAGCGAGTACGGGCAAGTCTTGCCGGATTATTCGGCGGTGGTCTTTGACGAGGCGCATCTGGTGGAAGACGTGGCGGCGGAATACTTCGGCGCGCAGGTTTCCAACTATCAACTGGAAGACCTCGTGCGCGACCTCGCGCAGCTTCCCATCACAAACGTTGACGCCAATCGCGACCTAACGAAGATTGCCGCGCGCATCACGCGCTTCGCAGACCATTTCTGGATGGGCCTCAACGCAGGGCGCGGCGAGGAAGGACGCGGCCCTATCTTGCCGGGAACGTTTGCACGCAAAAAGACGAACGGTGAGATTGAGGCCACACCGATAGGCGACGCTTATCTTGGCCTTGACGGCGCGCTCGCGCGAATGGAGACCACACTCGACGCGCTCTCGGAACAGCCGCCCGAGGTAGAGAATCTCATCAGGCGCGTGCGACAGATACGCTTTGATTTGCAGTTTATCGTCGCGGGCGACGATAAGCATTTCGTCTACTGGCTGGAACGTCGCGGGCGCGGAGTCTTCCTGCGCGCTTCACCGATTGACGTTTCGGGGCTGTTGCAGGAAAGGCTCTTTGAGAGAGTCGAGACGGTCGTGCTGACTTCGGCAACGCTGGCGAGCGCGGGCAACTTCGGCTTTATCAAAGAGCGCCTCGGCCTTGACGATGAGACGAGCGACCTCATTGCTCCGTCGTCTTACGATTACGAGAATCAAGCTGTGCTGTATCTGCCCAAAAATATGCCGGACCCGCGTTCGCCGCAATGGGCCGATGCGGCGGCAGGGGAAGTCGTCAAAATTCTGAAGGCGACGGAGGGGCGCGCGTTTGTGCTCTCGACGAGCTTTGCGGGAATGCGTGCGCTGTATGAGCGGGTCGCGCCGTTGGTTGATTATCCCTGTTTCTTGCAGGGCACGGCGTCGAAGGCGGGGCTGCTGGAAAAATTCAGAGAGACGCCGCACGCCGTTTTGTTCGCGACGGCCAGTTTTTGGCAGGGCGTGGACGTGCGCGG
>CAZEZJ010000269.1:0-7283 GCA_964516695.1 uncultured Blastocatellaceae bacterium | reverse complement strand
AATCATGTGGTTAATCTTTTCGACGATAATCGGCGTGTGATGCGCGACTGCGCCGCCGGCTTCGGCAGCGTGCTCGCCTGTCTTCTCCACTGTCTCGGCAGCGTGCTCGCCGCCGCCCGCTGGAGCTACTTTAAGCAACCAGTACATTCCCTAAAATTCCTCTCGACGGAAGATGGCAAAATAAAATTGTGTAAAAGCTTCGACCATGACCGCGGCGGCAAACGCGCAGAGTCCGAAGAGCGTCGCGGGCACGGAAATCAAGTTCAGCATGTAGGCCGCAGCCACGATGCACCCGATGACAAAATAACGCAGAACATAACGCGCGGCGCTAAAGCGCGCTCGCTTTCCCGCGACGCTTGAGCTGCCGAAAACCGCGGCCAGACTGCCGCGCAGCCAGTGGTGATTAAAGAGCGCCAGCACACCGCCCAACAGCAAGCCGGTCGTCACGCGCCACGGCGCAACCAACAGGCTGACCACGACCGCCAGCGCAATCAAGACATACATCGCGCGCAGAAGTCGTCTTTCAAGCGCCGCGCCTTCGCTGCCGGCAAACGCAGCACGCTCTACACTGTCCACGATTTCGCTCATAGCAAAGCAGGAGATTTTACACGCGAGAGAGCGCAGTGTCGAGCAGCCGCGCGCCCTAATCCTCGGAAATCGTCGAGGTCATGCGGACAAACTGGTAAAGGCCCACGACGGAACCCAACACTATCCCGGCAACCGACAGCCACGGCGCAGTCCCCAGCCAGCGGTCCAGCAGATAACCCAAACCCAGCAGCGTAGCCACGGAGAAGAAGAGCGTGAGCGCGGCAGCATAAGCCACCCCGCTCCTTCGCGTCACATCCTCATCATCGCGATTAGGCATATTTAAAGATTTCAGGTTTCAGGTTTCAGGTTCAAGACAGAAACTTCAAGCCAGAAACCTTAAACTTGAAACTACCATCTGTTTCGCGTCGCGTAATTCTTCGGCACTTCATATAGCAGGGCGCGGCGCGAGTGGCGCATGGAGTCGTGGATAAAGCAGACGTGTGTGCACCAGCAAGCTTGCCCGCCGTCAATCGCCGCGAGTTCCCGGCCCCTGCTTTGCGTGGCCCAGAGCGCGCCGAAATCGTAATCATAATCAGAGAGCGTCGCAAACTTTTCGCGCAACTCGCAAGCGCGGACATCGCCGTTGTAGTCAATAACGGCGGTCGTCTCGCCCGCCGTGCAGGGAAAAGGCCAGGCGGTCGGCTGTTGGAAGTTTTCGTGTTGCGTCCGGTAGTGCGTCGTGATGGTGCCGACGTAGGCTATGTTTTTGACGAAGCGTTTGCTCGCATCGTCTGCGGCAAACATGCGGTCGCCGTAGCGCTTCGTGAGCGCAGAGACGCGGGCGTACATCGCGGGCAGAATTTCCAAGGGCACGCGCTTAATCTCTTCACCGGCCATTGTTTCGCCGCGAATGATATTGAAGTAGTGGCCGTCGAGCCGGAAATTTTCCCAGAGGTAATCGGCCAGTTTTTCAATCTCGGTGTAGTTTTCGGCGCAGACGACCGTGTTGACGTTGAGGCGAAAGCGGTCTCTGTATTTTTCCTTCAGCGGATAGAGGGCGCGAACGCAATCGAGAGTTTTCTGCCAGTTGCCGGGCACACCGCGTATGCGGTCGTGCGTTTCGCCGTAGCCGTCGAGCGCGATGTTGAGATACAACTCTTCGAGCGACGGATGAAGCCCGAGAGCGCGGTCAACAATCTCATAGACGCGCGACTTTATCAGCCCGTTGGTCGGGATGATGATGCGCCGCACGTTGTTGTTGTTGATGAACGTGTCAATCACTTCCGGCACGTCGCGGCGCAGGGTAGGCTCGCCGCCGGAGAGCCAGAGGTCTGTAATCGGCGGCATCGTCCGCGAGACTTTCTCTAACTGCTCGAAGGTCAAATCGCCGGGCCGGTTCAACTCCGCATGATAAAAGCAGGTCTGGCAGAAAGCGTTGCAACGCGACGTGACGAACAGAATCACGGTGCCGAGTTTTAGCGCGCGGTCGGTCGAGCGCAAGAGTTGATAAAGTTGGACGGCTTTGTTAGGCATTTTAGCTGCGGTCAGCTTTTATGATGACAGTTTCCGTTGGGGATTTCAATTCGTAAGTAATTCCGCGCCAGCGTATGCGGCGCGAAAGGAGGGCCGCGAGCGCGTTATAGAGGTAGAGCACGGAGGCCAGCGGCCAGAGCAGCAGGTGCGGCAGAAGGCTAGGCCGCAACTCTGCGCGGTAGCTTGACAGAGGAAGATTAATGGCCCGCCAACGCAAGGCGGCCTTCGCAATGCCGAGCGCGTAGATAAGACTGACGAGCGCGAGCGGCACCGCGAAGCTCAAACCCGCCGCGGCGCGCGCGATGATGAGCGCGAGGCCGCCGAAGAAGACGAGCACGAAGAGCAGGCTTCCCAAGAGCACCGCTTTCCAGAAGTGTGAAGCATAGACGCGCGTAATCTTCAGTTGTCGCGTGGTGAATTCCAGCAGTTCGCGCACATTGCAATCTTCGAGCGAGGGGGTCAGGCAATGCGGGACGAAATGAATCGGCAACTGTGCGCGTCGCAGAGCGCGCATCAACGCGAAGTCGTCTGAAAGCGTGCCGCGCCATTTTTCAAGCATGTCCAGTTGACGGAAAGTTGCAAGGCGAATCGCTGTTGAGCCGCCCCAGCAAAAGTTTCTGTCCGTGCGCTCGCCAAGCGACGAAGCAATCGAGGCATTCCACACGGAGCGCAGGTGCGAGGCGAAGCCGCCTCTGACGGGAATAAACCAGCGATAGCCGGTCGTCGCGCCGATGCGCTCGTCGATGAGCGGAGCGACGAGCGCCGGCAGCCAGCTTGAACGCGGGCGCGCATCCGTATCAACGAAGACGAGAACCTCGCTCAGCGAATCGGCTTGCTCAATCGCGGCGCGTAGATTATGAACCTTCTGCCCGCTCTCTGTTGCTTCACCTGCGATGACGACGCGCGTTCGCATCTGTGTTGATTGCTGCCACTCACGGCGTAGTTCTTCGACGACGGCGAGAGAAGCGTCGTCTGCCCTGCCGGTGACGAAAATGATTTCGTAGTGCGGATAGTCTTGACGGAAAAGCGCATCGAGGTTTTCGCGCAGTCCAAAATCCAGGCCACGGCATGGCGCGATGATGGAGGCGAGCGGAGCGAAAGGCGGGCGCGCCGCGTTTATCTCACGCCGGACATAAGCGAGGTATCTCATGCCGCCATGGAGCGAGACGAGACCCTGCCAGATGAGCAGCGCGGCAAAGAAAGAGAAGACCCACATGGACGAGCGAGAGGCGATACTGCCATTAAGCAGTCGCCTCCCGCAAATTGAAATTCACCTATGGAACAGCTAACAAGTCATCAATAACAACGTCGCAGGCAGTTGCGCAGTCGAGCGCGACAGCGTGCGACGCGCGGGCCAGCGATGCCTCTGAGACAGAGTTGATAAGCACGAGTACATCTTGCGCGGCAACGCCTGTTCCATTGCGCGCTTCTGGTGGGAGTTTTGAGCGTGGCAGTTGTGGTGGCGTACGACTGGCTCTGAGCGCCGAGAGCAGCGCCGGAAGCTAAAGCTGGTTGAGATGCCAGAGTCAACACGGCGATTAACAGGAAAAAGCGAATGTGTTTGAAGTTCATGGTTTTAGTCTCCTGTTGGTGGTTGGGATGGTGGCTACCTCCGGTCTAGCGCAAAGCAAGAGGGCTGCCGGGAAGCAGCGTTTTAGTTAACTCCTGCGCAAGGTTAATGAAGAACTGCGGGAAAATTCCGATAAAGATAACGCCGATGACGGAGACGATGAGCGCCGTCCGCAGGGCCGGAGAAAGAGAGAGCGGGCGTTCGTCAGCCAGCCTGTCGCCCAAATACATGACGCGGATAAAGCGCACGTAGTAGAAGAAGGAAACAACCGTATTGAGGATGGCCCAGATGGCGAGCCATGTGTACCAGCTTTTTCCTTCGGCTGTGCCGCGTTGAAGGAGTCCGCCGAAAAGAAAATATTTTCCGATGAAGCCGCCCGTCATCGGCAGCCCGCCAAGGCTGAGCATGAAGATAGCCATCATAATCGCCATGCCCGGAGCCTTCTGCGCTAAGCCCGTCAGGTCGTCAACGTGGTCTCCGATTATGCCGCGCCGCCGGAGGCTAATGATGATGCCGAACGCGCCCAAGTTCATCAGCGTGTAGACTAGAAGGTAGATAACTAGCCCTGTGTAGCCATAAGCGTTTCCGGCGATGACGCCGAGCAGCAGGTAGCCCGCGTTGGAGATGGAAGAATAGGCGAGCAGGCGCTTGGAGTTTTCCTGTGTGACGGCGGCCCAGTTGCCGACCATGATGGTGACGGCGGCGACGAGGCCAAGCAGCGGTGCCCAATCCGCGCGCAGCGGCCCCAAAGCTTCCATGAAAAGGCGCGCGAAGAGCGCGAAGCTCGCGGCCTTTGAGCCGGTCGAGAGAAACGCCGTGACGGACGTTGGCGCGCCTTCGTAAGCATCCGGTGCCCACATGTGGAAGGGCACGGCGCTGATTTTGAAGAAGAGTCCGGCGGCTAAGGCAATCATGCCGAGCAATATGAGCGGGCGCAGCGGTAAAGCGGCTGTTTCAGCCGGGGCCGAACTCATAGCGACGCCGAGTTTTGTCGCAATGTCACCGAGATTAGTTGAACCCGCGATGCCGTAGAGCAGCGACATGCCGTAGAGCAACACGCCGGAGGAGAAAGCGCCGAGCAGAAAATATTTCATCGCCGCTTCATTGGAACGCTTCTCGCGCTTGGTGAAGGCGACGAGCACGTAGAAGGTCAGCGCCATCAACTCCAGGCTGATATAGAGCGAGATGAGGTCGTAGCCGCATCCCAAGAACATCATCCCCGTGGTGGCAAACAAGACTAACGCGTAATACTCGCCGTGTTGCTCGCCTTCGATGTCAAGATAACGTGTGGAGATGGCGACCGTGAGCGCCGCCGCCAGCAGAAAGATGGCCTTAAAGAGAAAGGCGAAGCCATCCATCCGTATCATATTATAGAAGCCGTAGACGCTGGGCAGCGCGGGAGTTTGTAAATTGGGGCGGAGCGTTCCGCCGAGTCCAAAGAAGAGCACGAGCAGCGAGATGAACGCCAGGCCCAGACTCGCCAGCGCGAAGTAGGCCGTCCACTTGCCTTTCTTGTACGGCAGGACGACCTCCATCACCAGCGCCGCGCACGCGCAGATGGTCAGGATAATCTCCGGCACAATCAACCTGAGGTCGCTCAGGTTGAAGAGGGCGTTAGTTGAAGCTTGTAGAAGAAACATAAGGGATTTGCGATTTTAGATTTGCGATTTTTGATTGGAAGCAAGCAGATTCTACGAATCTGACTTTGAATCTGTAGAGAGCGTTTTTCGCCTTATCCAATCGCAAATCTAAAATCTAAAATCAAAAATTTTCAAACTCACTTTGCCGCTCTAACGGGCGCGGGCAATGTTTGCGGCGTCGCGGGCGCGCCCGGGATTGGGTAATCGGGGCGTATCTGCCGGACGACCGCGTTGACGGGCCGCTGGATGTATTCAATAAAAGGCTTCGGATAGACGCCTATCCAGAGCGACAGGATAACGAGAGGCAGCATGTAGGCCCACTCGCGACCGTTCATGTCCGAGAGCGTCTTGTTCTTCGGATTATCCACGTTGCCGAAGAACATTCGCTGATAGAGCCAGAGCATATAACCCGCGTTCAAAATAATGCCGAGCGCGGCCCATCCGGCCCACCAAGGGTTGGCTTCAAACGCGCCGCGCATCGCCAAAAATTCCGAGATGAAGACGCACAACAGCGGCAGCCCGATGGCCGTCATCGTCATCGCCAGAAAGACGGTCGCGTAACCGGGCATGACGTGTGAGAGGCCGCCAAACTCCGCGACGTTTCTCGTATGCCGCCGCTCGTAGATGATGCCGACGAGGAGGAAGAGCGCCGCCGAATAGATGCCGTGATTGACCATGTGGAGCACGGCGCCGTTGACGCCGTTCGGGTTCAGCGAAAAAAGCCCGAGCATCACGATGCCCATCGAAGAGACTGACGAATAAGCGACCAGCTTCTTGACATCGCCGTCTTTTTTGACGACGAAATACATCGCGGCCAGCGCGCCGTAGATGATGCCGATAATCGCCAGCAGAATCATTATGCTCCGCACGCCGAAGCTACCCCAGTAGCTTTCGTCAAACGAGGCTTTGGGAAACATCGGCAAGTTAAAACGAAAGAAGCCGTATGTTCCCAGCTTGAGCAAGATGCCCGCGAGAATGACGGAGCCGGCGGTCGGCGCTTCGACGTGCGCGTCCGGCAACCACGTGTGAAACGGAAACATCGGCACTTTAATCGCAAAGCCGAGCGCAAACGCGAAGAAGAGCAGCACTTGCATCGTTCCCATCGGCAACACTGAGCCGACGGCCTGCATATAGATGATATTGAACGTGCCGGTGGCGTTTGTCGCCGCGGCCTGCAAAGTGTTGCTGACGAGCGTGGCCGTCTCTGAATTTCCGGCAAGGTTGGCGATCGTCGCTCCGGTGATTTGTGAAGTCAGCGCGGTGTCTTGCGTCAGAAAGTACATCTGCAAAACGCCGAGCAGCATCACGACCGAGCCGACCAGCGTGTAGAGAAAAAACTTGATGGCCGCATAGAGGCGGCGCTCGCCGCCCCAGATGCCAATCAGGAAATACATCGGGACGAGCGAGACTTCGAAGAACAGGTAGAAGAGAAACAAGTCCATCGAAGCGAAGACGCCCACCACGGCTGTCTGCAAGAGGAGCAGCAGCACGTAGTATTCCTTCTCCCGCTTCTCGATATACTTCCAAGACGAGAGCGCGGCGATAACGCCAAGCAGCGTCGTCAGCACGATTAAGAGCACCGCCACACCGTCAGCGCCCATCTGGTAGCGCGCGCCAATCACCGGAATCCACTCGCGGTCTTCCAGAAATTGCATCCCGCCTTTCACGCGGTCGTAGCCGAGCAAAAACAGCGACGCGACGAACGTGATGCCAAACCACGCGGTCGTAAACTTCTTGATGAGATTGCCCTGCTCCTTCTTGAAGAGCGCGAGGATGAGAACAGCGCCGAGCGCAGGCAGCCACGTGACGATGGAGAGAAGGTATGGAATTTTCATAGGTTTCAGATTTCAGGTTTTAGGTTTCAGGTTCTAGCCTTCAGTTTGCGCGCAAGAGACGGCTCTGAAAATTGGAAGCTGAAAAATAAAACCTGCTTACTTGATAAATGCGAATATCCCCTTGACCGCCGCGACGAGGTCGGGGCCGAAAAAGAGAGCGACCGCCGCGACGAGGCC
>CAZEZJ010000268.1:0-7303 GCA_964516695.1 uncultured Blastocatellaceae bacterium | reverse complement strand
AGACCACAGGCCCCTTCAAGCTCTGGATGTTGCCCGGCGACCACTTCTTTGTAAACTACGAACAATCGCGACTGCTCAAGATTCTCTCGCAGGAACTTCAATTCTAGCCTCTGTTTGCGGGGGCTGTCTGCCTTGGTTTTTTGAGTTGTCGCGAAGAGCGGCGGGCGGGTCTCGATAATTGATTCCCTCGCGGCTTCTATGTTACCGTTTTACCATCACGGTCTCCCTTATTCTCGGACTGAGTGGTTCTCAATTCATTCCCCACACTCAGCGTGTAAGGTGTCAATAATGAAAAAAAATCTTTGCTTACCGGCGCTCGTCCTGGTGCTCAGCCTGGCGGCATTCGCTGCGGCGCAGACGCCTTCGACTTCGACACAGACAACTGCCGCTGCCGCCCCGCTTGACCGCGTGCTCGGTGAGGTGACAACAGTTGACGCCCCGGCGCGCCATCTCACCTTGAGTACGGCGGCGGGCCAAAAAATGCTCGTCAAGCTCGACGAAAAAGCTATCTTCCGGCGTGTGCCGCCGGGCGAAAAAACTTTGGAGAAGGCGGTCGAAATCTCGTTTGCGGAAATTGGCGTGGGTGACCGCGTGCTGGCGCGCGGCACGTTAGACGACAAGAAAGAAGTGCTGCTCGCACGCGCTGTCGTCGTGATGTCGAAGGCGGAAATCACGCGGAAGCGCGAACGCGACCGTGCGGAATGGCTGCGGCGCGGCATCGTCGGCGTAGTGACGGCCACCAACCCCGCGGCTAAAGAAATAACGCTGCTCGCGCGCACGCCCGAGGGTAATCAGAACATCGTCGTCTCGGCGGCTGACGGCGTTCGTTTTCGCCGCTACGCGCCCGACTCCGTTAACTTCAGCGACGCGCGCGCCAGTTCGTTTGACGAACTGAAAGTCGGCGACCAGTTGCGAGCCTTAGGAGAGAAGAGCGCTGACGGCGCGAGCTACAAAGCCGAAGAGGTCGTCTTTGGAACGTTTCGCACGATTGGCGGCACGGTCGTCGCCGCGCCCACGTCCGGCGAGTTGACCATCAAAGATATAAAAACGAACCAGCAGCTAACGGTCGTCGTCACGAAAGATTCCGTCCTGCGCCGCTTCACGCCGGAACTGCTGAAAGTTCTTGAGCAGAGCGTCTCCAACAGTACCGTCCAAGCAGGAGGCGGCACGGGCGGCGACCTTCAGAATACTATCGAGAGTTTGCCGCCGATAACGCTCGCGGAACTAAAACCGGGCGACGCCATTTTGATTTCGAGTTCAGCCGGAGCCAACTCGTCGCGCGTCACCGCAGTCCTCATCGCGGCGGGTGTGGAAGATTTCTTTAAGCGACAAGAAAGGGCCGGGCCGCAGCGCGAATTGAATCTGGGTCTCGGCCTTCCCGCCGGGGTCGTTCCCTAAAACGTCTAGCCGGTGCCGTCATCCGGCCTCACAGGCTCTATCAAGAATCAACTTCGGTCTCATCTCAAGGAAGTAGGACTATGCAAGTCTTTCGCAGAAAAATCGAACGATGTCTTTTGCTCATCTCACTGCTCGCTCTGTGTGCCCTGATAGTCTCAGGCCAACAGTCTCAAGGGAGTTTGCGCTTCCGTGTCGTTGACAGCCTGGGCGGATTAATCATTGGCGCGACGGCGACCATCACGGATGCGAGCGGTGCGGAAAAAGTTGCGACGACGAATAGCGAGGGCGTCTTTGTCTTTAGCGGTCTCGCGCCGGGGCGCTATAGCCTGCGCGTCAGCGCGCCGGGTTTCGCCCTCTACGAGAATGCCGAGGTGGACGTTTCCACGGCGCGCAGCGAAACGCTCGACATCACGTTGAGCATTGAGGAAAAGAAAGAGGAGATAGAGGTTCAGGCGGCAGGACCGCAGCTTGGCACCAACCCGGATGATAACGCGAGCGGGACAGTGTTGCGCGGCTCGGACCTGGACTTCCTGGCTGACGACCCCGACCAACTCGCGGCCGACCTCGAAGCCCTCGCCGGTGGCCCAGACGGCCCCAACGGCACGCAGTTGCTCGTTGACGGTTTTAGCCGCGGGCGCGTTCCGCCCAAGTCCTCTATCCGCGAAGTGCGCATCAACTCCAATCCGTTTGCCGCCGAGCAGGAGAATTTCGGTTTCGGCCGGGTGGAGATTTTCACCAAGCCCGGCGCAAATGCCTTCCACGGGCAAGGCTTCTTCAATTTCAACGATGAGAGCTTAAACGCGCGCAACGCGTTTGCCGTCTCACGCGCCGCCTTCCAATCGCGCCTCTACGGCGGCAGCGTGAGCGGGCCGCTCAAAGCCAAGAAATCTTCGTTCTTCTTCGACTTCGAGCAGCGCCGGATTGACGAGAACGCTATCATCAACGCCACTGTCCTCGACGCTGCGCTGAACCCCGTGGCCTTCAACCAGACAATCATCACCCCGCAAAAGCGCACCAACTTCTCGGCGCGTTTCGACTTTCAACTCAACACCAATCATACGCTCGTCACGCGCTACAATTACCTGCGCTTCGGTTTCGAGAACATCGGCCTCAACGCTTTCACGCTGCCCTCGCGCGCCTACGATAGGGCGGGCGACGAACACCTCTTCCAACTCACAGAAACAGCCGTGCTCAGCCCGAAGATGCTCAACGAGCTACGCTTTCAATACGTTCGCAACAACGCGGGCCAAGAAGGCGACAACACGCTTCCGGCCATCATCGTGCAGGACGCCTTCATCGGCGGCGGCTCACCGTTTGGCTCAAACTCCGTGAGAACAGAACGCTTTGAGTTGTCTAATTCGCTGACGCATGTCAGCGGCCAACACACCGTGAAGGTGGGCGGGCGCTTGCGCCGCGTTCACATCTCGGACGTTGACACTTCAAACTTCGCCGGAACCTTCGTCTTCTCGTCGCTCGACCAATACCGGCAGGTGTTGATGGGTGTGCCGGGAGTGCGCCCGGCGCAGTTTACGCTGGCGGGCGGCGAACAGTTGGCGCGCATCGGCCAGTGGGACTTCGGCCTCTATGCGCAAGATGACTGGCGCGTGACCCGCACCTTTATGCTCTCGGCCGGCTTGCGCTACGAAAAGCAGACCAACCTCGACGACTCTCTCAACTTCGGGCCGCGCATCTCCTTCGCCTGGTCGCCCTTCGATGAACCGGGTAAGCAGCCGAAGACTGTGATTCGCGGCGGCGCGGGAATCTTTTTCGGTCGCGTCGAAGAGAACCTGACGCTGCTGGCGACGCGCTTCAATGGCATTAGCCAACAGCAGTTCATCGTCAGAGACCCAAACTTCTACCCGCGCATCCCGACGGTCGCGGAACTATCCGACGCCGCACAACGCCAGACCGTTCGGCGCATCGTCAGCGACCCGAAAATGCCAAACACTGTACGGCTCGCCATCAGCGTTGAGCGCGAGTTGCCCTACTCCACCAACCTCAGCGTCAATTACATCTACCGCGCCGACCGTCATTACCCGCGCTCGCGCAACATCAACGCGCCGCTGCCGGGCACCTTCGACCCTGACATTCCAGGCAGCGGCATCCGCCCCTTAGGCGACATCGGCAACATCTTCGAGTTTGAAACGACGGGCGTGGCGAATAAGCACACCCTCTTGATTAACGTCAACAGCCGCCCCACCAAAAAGCTCACGATATTCGGTCGGTTCGTTGTGAGCAAGGAGCAGGGCGATAACGAAGATGCCTTCACCTTCCCGGCCAACTCCTACGACGTGCGGGCAGACTACGGCTCAGTCTCCTTCGACATCCGCGCCAATGCCACCGTCGGAATAAATTACGTCGGGCCGTGGGGCCTGACCTTCAACACCTTCATGCGGGCGGTCGCCTCCAATAAGTTCAATATCACAATCGGGCGCGATATTAACGGCGACGCCGTCTTCACCGACCGGCCCGCCTACGCCACTGACCTCAGCCGCCCCAGCGTAGTTGTCACGCCGCTCGGAGCCTTCGACACAGACCCGCTGCCCGGGCAGCAGATTATTCCGCCCTTCATCGGTAAAGGTCCGGCCTTCTTTATGCTCAACCAGCGTGTTGCCAAGACGATAAACTTCGGCGGTGGCAACGGCAACGGAAACTCTGCCGCCAAGTCCGGTCAAGACGCTAGGCGCTATAGCCTGACATTGGCCGTGCAGGTGCAGAACTTGCTGAACCACAACAATCGCGGCCCCATCATAGGCAATCTCAGTTCACCGCTCTTTGGTCTTTCCAACACGAGCGCCAGCACTCCGCGCCGGATAGACTTTCAACTTCGTTTCAGCTTTTGAGCCGTCCCGATTGCTCTCGCGCACATCGACCCGACTTTAACGAAGGTTGAGCCGGGGCGACTCTTGTTGGAGAAGTGTTTCCTCAAAGCTACGACTGGTCATGCCGCACCAGGAAATAAACGTCGGGTACAGGCTTTCACCTCAACAGCGCCGCTTGTGGACTCTGCGGCGCGAACCGGGCGCATATTGCGCTCAGGCCGCGCTCTCGATTGAGAGCGAGCTAGACTTCGCCGCACTATGCCGCGCGCTCCAAAACAGCGTTGACAGGCACGAGATTCTGCGAAGCTCTTTCCCGTTAATACCCGGCATGGATGTGCCCGTGCAAGTCGTGGCCGAAAGTTATCAGGCAGTTGTTGAGCGCGTGAACCTCTGCGGGCTGAGTGCGGGCGCGCAAAAAGAGAGGGTGGAAGCGCATCTGCGCGAAGAGCGCGAACGGGAAACAGACTTCGGCGCGCAGGGCTTACTACTGCGAGCGCGTCTGCTTGCGCTCGCGCCGCGACAGCACGTACTGACTTTGACTCTGCCGTCCATGTGTGCCGATGCCTCGTCAATGATGCTTCTCTGCCAGCACATTATCAACGACTATGAAGCGGCGCGGCGCGATGAAGCCTTGCCCGCAGACGCGCTCCAATACTCATATTATTCCGAGTGGCAGAACGAATTGCTCGAAGCAGATGATGAAGAGAAGAGGCGAGCGGTCGAAGCGTGGCGAAAACTCGAAACAGCTTCAAGCGAACTCAAACTGCCTGAAGAACTGATGCCTGCGGGAGATGACAAGCGGTGGCCGCAAATTTTGTCGCCCGGCGTCGAGCCAGATGTCATGCATCGCGTGCGCTCGTTGGCCGAAAGGCTCGGGGCCACGCCCTCAAGCGTCTTGCTGGCCTGCTGGCATAATCTTCTGTGGCGATTAACAGGAGAGCCGCACGTCACGGTCTTGACCGCCTTCGATGGCCGCAGGCATGAGGCGTTGCGGGAGACGTTGGGACTCCTCACGAAGTATTTACCCGTCCGGTGTGATTTCGCGGGAGGATATTCTTTCGCGGATGTCGTCAGGAGTGTTCATGCCTCCTGCCTTGAGGCTGAGACACGACAACAGTTCTACAGACCCGAAGCCGCATCCACTGCGCGCGGCGGCGAGAGCGGCGCGCTGCCCGTGGGCTTTGAATACGCGCGTTGGCGGCCTGCTACAGAGCATATCGGCGGCAATTGCTTCAGCCTTCAACAACTCTCCTGTCAAACGGATGATTTCAAAATCAAACTCTCCTGCCTTGAGGACGGCGAATCCCTGCGCCTCCAATTCGCCTACGACCCTGACGTTTACCGCCCTGCCAGCGTGAAGCGTAGGGCCGAGGAGTTTATCACTTTGCTGCGCAGCGCCGTCGAAGCCCCGCAGTCGGAAGTCGCTAGCTTAGAGCTTCTGCCCGAAGCGGAGCGACGAACGATATTAAGAGACTGGAACGCGACGGGAGCGCCGCTGGCGAGCGTTGGTTCTATCAAAGAAGCGTTCGAGGCGCAGGCCGTGGAGACGCCGTTGGCGACGGCAGTTGTCTATCAAGAGCAGCGATTAAGCTATGCCGAATTAAACGCCAGGGCTAATCAGTTGGCGCGACATCTTCGCTCGCTCGGCGTCGGGCCGGAAGTGTTGGTCGCGCTGTGCGTCGAGCGCTCCATCGAGATGCTGGTCGGCGTTTTGGGCGTGCTTAAAGCGGGCGGCGCATACCTGCCGCTGTCGCCAACCGAGCCGGTTGAGCGTTTGGCTTTTATGTTGAACGACGCCGGAGCAAGCGTGCTGCTGACCAGTCAGCATCTTCCGGCGAGATTGCCGGAGGTTAACGCCGAGGTGCTTTGTCTTGACGCGTCTGCGGAAGTCTTTAGGGAACAAAGTACGGAAAACCTCGGCGTCGAAGTGCAGGCGAATCACCTGGCCTATGTCATCTACACCTCCGGCACGACGGGCGGGCCGAAGGGCGTGATGATTCGGCAAGGCTCCGTGCTCAACCTCTTCGGCGCACTCGAACGAAACATCTACGCGCGCCATCGTCAACTCGAACGCGTGAGCCTCAATGCTCCGCTGGCCTTCGACGCTTCGGTCAAGCAAATAATTCAACTGCTCGCCGGGCGAACGCTCTGCATCATTCCCGAAGAGGTGCGGCTCGACATGGCTGCGCTCCTCGCCTACATGGAGCGCCAACGAATAGACGTTTTCGATTGCACGCCCTCGCAATTGAAACTGCTGCTGGCGGCACGTCAAGCAGGAAGGCACGGCGCTTCGGCATCCGCGTTCCCGCGCGTCGTGCTCGCGGGCGGCGAGCCTGTCGATGAGCAATTGTGGCGGTGGATGGTCAACGACCCGCAAGTTAGTTATTACAACTTGTACGGCCCGACGGAATGCGCGGTGGATGCAACCGCTCGCCGCGTGAGAGCAGAGGCCGAGCGGCCCAACATCGGGCGTCCGCTCTCAAATGTCTGGGTTTACATTCTGGATAAGCGGCTGCAACCTGTGCCTATCGGCGTGACGGGCGAGATTTACATCGGCGGCGCGGGCGTCGGGCGCGGCTATCTAATGCGTCCTGATTTGACCGCCGCGAAATTCGTCCCCGACCCGTTTGCAGGTGTTCAGGCGGCACGCCTTTATAAGACCGGAGATAGCGCCAGATACCTCGCCAATGGCGACATCGAATTTCTAGGACGACTCGACAATCAAATCAAAGTGCGCGGGCATCGCTGCGAGCCGGAAGAGATTGAGGCGGTGATTAGCCAGCATCCGGCTGTGTTTGAGAGTGCGGTAGTGGCGAAGCAGAGCGAAGCGAGCGGCGCTCGGCTCGTCGCCTATGTTGTCCCGCGTCGCAAAGACGCGCCGAGCCTTGAGGGACGCGCCCTGCACACGCTGCCCGATGGTCGTCTCATCATTCACCTGAACCGTAACGAGACCGAATATCTCTACGACGAAATCTTCAGCCAACGTGCGTACCTGCGCCACGGCCTCAGCCTTCCGCCCGGCGCTTGCGTCTTCGACGTGGGGGCGAACATCGGAATGTTCGCTCTGTTCGTCGCACAGCAGA
>CAZEZJ010000267.1:0-7313 GCA_964516695.1 uncultured Blastocatellaceae bacterium | reverse complement strand
CATCCAGCCCGACGGCAAAATCGTCGCGGCGGGCCGCGCGGGTTCCGGCAGCGCCTACGACATCGCCATCGCGCGTTTCACGACGGGCGGTGCACCTGATACGACGTTCGACACAGACGGCAAATTGACCACGCCCGTCGGCGCACAGGACGACCGCGCACATGCTATGGTCATCCAGCCTGACGGAAAAATCGTCGTCGCCGGAGTGGCGACGCGCACGATTCCTAACGGCACGGGCGGAGACTTCGCCCTCCTTCGCTACAACCCGAACGGCTCGCTCGACACGACCTTCGACGGCGACGGCAAACTCGTCACCCCTTTCAGCGAACTCGGCGGCTCGGCCGAAGCGCTGGCCCTGCAACCCGACGGCAAGCTCGTCGCCGCCGGTTACTACTGGAACGGTGAGGGCTATGACTACGCGCTCGCGCGTTACAACCCGAACGGCTCGCTCGACACGACCTTCGACGGCGACGGCAAACTCGTGATGACGGTCGCGCCCGGCACAGGCTCGGAGATGGCTCACGCCGTCGCCCTGCAACCCGACGGCAAGATAGTCTTCGCTGGCATTAATACGTCCGACCCGTTTGGCAGCTTTACCACCGTTCGCCTGAATTCAAACGGCACGCCCGATGCTTCGTTCGGAACAGGCGGCATCTCGACGGAAGTTGTCTTCGGCAGCACGGACACGGCCTATTCGCTCGCCATCCAACCCGACGGCAAGATTCTCGCCGCCGGTGTCACCAGCGGGCCTAACTTCGACTTCCTGCTCATCCGCTACAACGGCGACGGGAAGCCGAACGAGATTGCCAACTTCGACACGGACCGCAAGGCCGATGTCTCAATCTGGAATCCGGCTGACCATAACTGGTACTTTATCAACAGCACAGACGGCACGACGCGCACACACTTCGATTGGGGCAACGGCGACCTCGGCGACCGTGCCGTTCCCGGCGATTATGATGGAGACGCTAAAGCCGACATCGCCGTCTTCCGTCCGTCGGAAGCTAACTGGTACGTCGTCAAATCCAGCGACGGCTCGACGCTGCTCAAACACTGGGGCAACCCGAGCGACATCCCCGTCCCCGGCGACTACGACCTCGACGGCAAGACCGACACGGCTGTCTTCCGCCCGTCCGAAGGCATGTGGTATGTGCTCAACAGCCGCGACAACTCTGTCACGCAGCGCAGTTGGGGAACAAACGGCGACGTGCCCGTGCCCGCTGACTACGACGGCGACGGACAGACAGACTTCGCCGTCTACCGCCCGAGCGACGGCAACTGGTACGTGATTACGAGTCAAGACCGCTTCGCCCGCATCATCAACTGGGGCAACTCGACCGACAAGCCCGTGCCCGCTGACTACGATGGCGACGGACGGACGGACGTGGCCGTGTTCCGCTCATCGGAAGCCAACTGGTACGTCCGCCTCTGGACGGGCGCGGTGATGTTGCAGAACTGGGGCGAGGGAACAGACCTGCCCGTGCCCGCTGACTATGATGGCGACAGCAAGACGGACATCGCCGTCTGGCGCGCGTCCACCTTCAGTTGGTACATTCTCGACAGCACGACCAACACGGGCCGCGTCGAGCAACTTCAGCAGCCGGGCGTGCCCGTCGCCGCGGCCTATCTCCCGCAGCAGTAAGAAAGCGGCTAAGCAACTCTCTCAAGAACGAGAGTTGTCAGGACAAAACGTAAAGCAAGGACGGCTGCGAACGTCATCAACGCTCGCAGCCGTCTTTGCTTCTTAAACTTTCAGACTCGCTTACTTAATGGCGACGAGTTCCGGTTCTGACTCTCTAGCCTTCTCGCCTTCCGCCACGAGTTGTTCCGCCTCTTTGACGAAAGCCTCGACGATGTCCGCGCCCGCCACTTTGCGCATCGGCACGCCGTTCTTATAAATCATGCCGACGTTGCGCCCGAAGGTGACACCGAGTTGAGAATCATGCGCCTCGCCCGGCCCGTTGACGGCGCAACCCATGATTGAGAGGTGAAGCGGCTCTTCGATGTGTGCCAGCCGTCGCTCTATCTCCGTGACGATGCCAACGAAGTCGTCAACGTCAAGGCGACCGCACGTCGGGCAGGCAACGACCGTCACGCCGCGCTTTCTCAAGTCCAGAGATTTCAAAATCTCCCACGCGACGCGCACCTCCTCCTGCGGCTCCGCGGCCAGAGAGACGCGAATCGTATCACCGATGCCTTCGTGCAATAGGATGCCGAGGCCGATGGCGGATTTCACGGTGCCGCTAAAGGATGTGCCCGCCTCCGTGACGCCTAGATGTAGCGGGTAATCAACCTGCGCGGCCAGCAGGCGGTAAGCGGCGACGGTGCGATGAACGTCCGATGCTTTAAGCGAGACGATGGTGTCCGTAAACCCTAAGTCTTCGAGAATGCGTATGTGCCGGAGCGCGGATTCGACCATCGCTTCGGGCGTCGCCGTGCCGTAGCGCGCGAGCAAATCTTTTTCCAGCGAGCCGCCGTTGACGCCGATGCGAATCGGAACCCGCTGCGCCTGCGCCGCCCGCACGACCTCGCGCACACGCTCATGCGCACCGATGTTGCCAGGATTGAGCCGGAGCTTATCAATTCCGGCATCGAGCGCCATCAAAGCCAGCTTGTAATGAAAATGTATATCAGCGACGAGCGGCACGTCGGGCACGCGCTTTCTAATCTCCTTCAAAGCGATGGCCGCATCCTTGTCCGGCACGGCCACGCGCACAATCTCGCAGCCCGCGCGCATCATCTCTTCAATCTGCGCCACGGTCGCTCCGGCATCAACCGTGTCAGTCTTCGTCATAGACTGCACGACGACGGGCGCGCCGCCGCCTATCTGTAAATTCTTAACCTTAACTGCTCTCGTTTGTCTCATTATCAATAGGTTCGAGGTTTGAAGTCTCAAGTTTCAGGTTCGGGTTATAAGCTTCAACCCTGAAACTTGAAACCTACTTCTGCGGCGCTGGCGCGGGCGCTGTTGCCGCTGGCTTCTCTTCCCCTGCGCCGCGCATACTCGATGCTTTCTTAATCAGGTCGTTGGTGATAACAAAGCCCATCAGCAAGAGCAGCATGACAAAGCCGACCTGTTGGATGCGCTCGCGTATCGTCATTGAAAGCTTGATGCCGACCCAACTGAGCACGGCCTCGATGAGCAGCAGGAAGATTGCGCCGCCATCCAGCACGGGAATCGGCAGCAGGTTGAAGACGCCGAGGCTCAAGCTCAAAAATCCGAGCATACTGAAGACGCCGGCCCAGCCGAGTTCGTTAGCGGCGGTCGAAGCTGCCGTGTAGATGCCTATCGGCCCCGAGACGGTGTTGCGCGCCGAGCGCTCGCCTCTAAACAATTGGCCGAGCGCTTTGCCCGTCAAGCGCAGTATCTCCAAATTAAAGTTGAGGGCGTAGGAAGCCGAAGCCAGCAGGCCGACTCTTTCGCGCGGCGGCGGCTGATAGCCGATGCCCAGAATCTCACGCCCGTTGGGCAGCTTGCGCACGCTGGCCGTAATCTCTTGTTGCTGGCCGCCACGTTCGACGGTCAGGCGGAAAGGCTCGGTTTTGTGGTCCTGCACAAACCGGCTGACCTGTTCGGCGCTCTGGACCGGCTCGCCGTTAAGCGCCATCAATCGGTCACCGATTTGTAAGCCCGCCGCCGCCGCGCCCGACTCAGGCTCGACGCTGCCGATGATGACGGGGATGTTGCCAAACGACGGATAGAAATCCATGTCGCCGATAATCTCTTCGCCGTCAATGCGCTTGCTCGGCGTGATGGTCAGCGGAATACGCTGGCCGTTGCGTTCGACGACGAGCGGCAATTTCTGTTCGGGCGAGAGAAGAGAGTCGCCCTTGATGCGGTCCCAACTCGGAGACTCCACACCGTTGAAGGAGACGATGCGGTCGCCGGGCTGCAAACCCGCGACGGCTGCCGCGCCATTCTCCACCACACGACTGACCACGGGCGTCGGGCTGACAGGCACGCCGTAGAGCAGCGCGGCGATAAACGGAATCGCCAGCGCCGTCAGGATATTCATCACCGGCCCGGCGATGGCGACCAGCAAACGCTGCCAGCGCGGGCGCAAGTTAAACTGTTCCTCGGGCGGAATGTCGGATGCGCCCTCGCCTTCAATCGCCGCGTTTGATTCGTCGCCGCCGAGCTTCACGTAGCCGCCGAGCGGAATCGCTGACAGGCGGTAATCCGTCGTCCCCCATTGTTTGCCGAAAAGGCGCGGGCCAAAGCCGACGCTGAAGACCTCGACGCGGATTTTAAACAGCTTCGCGACGATGAAATGACCAAACTCGTGGATAACGACGGCAGCGCCCAAGATAAAGATGAAGGCCAGCGCCCCTATTAAGTAGCTCATTAAAACTCCACTCTCTCTCAATCAACAGCGGTCAAAACTCACAAAACAAAAGGTTAGAGTCACTGACTCCGAACCGGGTTGCACACACGAGTTTACACTGAGAGAAGGCAAAAGGAAAAAGGTGTGGGGCCACGGCCAAGCATGAGAGCGCTCTTTAGTGCTCTCTCTTCACCTGCGCTCTTTACCTGGTTCCCTTCTTATCTTCCCGCCGCAATGCTAGGTTCACTCGCTATCTGTTCGATAAAGGTGGCGGCAGCGAGGCGCGCTTCGCGGTCAGTTTCCAGCACCACATCAAGGCTGCTCACGGCGCGCTGCGCGTGGTTGTCCATCACTTGCTCGATAACGCGCGGAATGTCCGTTAAAGCTATCTCTTCATCCAGAAAGGCGCGCACGGCCTCTTCGTTGGCCGCGTTCATCGCCGCCGGCAATGTGCCGCCCGCGCGCAACGCGCGATACGCGAGCGCGATGCAGGGGAAACGCTCTACGTCGGGCGCTTCAAAATGGAGTGTTGAAAGCTGTGTCAAATCAAGCGGCGGCAAGTCGCAAGGATAACGCTCCGGGTAGGTCAGAGCATACTGTATCGCGTGGCGCATATCCGTCACGCCCATCTGCGCGATGACCGAGCCGTCAATCATCTCCACCATCGAATGCAGCACGGATTCGGGATGCACTAGAATGCCTATCTCGTCAGGGCCGAAACCGAAGAGCCAGTGGGCCTCTATCACCTCCAGCCCCTTGTTCATCAGCGTCGCGGAATCAATCGTCACCTTCGCGCCCATACTCCACGTCGGATGGCGCATCGCTTCGGCCACGCTCGCCCCGCGCATCTCCTCTTTCGACTTCAAACGAAACGGGCCGCCCGATGCGGTCAGTATCAAACGCCGCACTTCGCGCGTCTGCTCTCCGCGCAAACACTGGTGCAAGGCGTTATGCTCCGAGTCAACAGGCAATAGCTCAGCGCCCGCCTCGCGCGCCGCGCGCGTCATCAACTCTCCCGCCATCACCAGCGTTTCCTTGTTCGCCAGCGCCACGCGCTTGCCAGCTTCCAAGGCCCTTAAGGTCGGCACAAACCCGACGGCCCCAACCGTCGCTGAGACAACCACGTCCGCCCGCGCGTGCGTCGCCGCCGCCACCAGTCCCGCCTCTCCCACCATGACGCGCGGCACACTCACGTCCTGCCCGCGCAGCCGTGCTTTCAATTCCGCCGCGCATTCCTCAGACTCGACCGAAACCAACTCGGGCTGATGAAGCGCAATCTGCTCCGCCAGCCGTTCGATGTTTCGCCCCGCGCCGAGCGCCACCACGCGAAACCGCTCCGCGCCGAAAGATTCAACCACCCGCAGCGTATTGCACCCAATCGAGCCGGTCGAGCCTAAAATAGCGATGCCTTTAGCGTTCATAGAAAAGCGTGTTCAGAGTCAAAACGGTTGATGGTCAGTTGATAATCAATAGACGAGCGTTGTTCTCTTACTATTTAACACTTGCCAGTAACCATTTACCGAAATAGTAGATGAGCGGCGCGTTGAAGAGCAAGCTATCGAGTCTATCGAGCAGGCCGCCGTGTCCGGGTAGAATCTGCGCCGCATCTTTCGCGCCCGCACCACGTTTTAGTGCGCTTTCCGTTAAATCTCCGACCACACCCAACACGTTCATCAACGCCGCCAGCGGCAGCGCAAACTTTAGCGCGAGTTGTGGAAAGAACCAGTAGTGTGCAATGACGGCCATCAGCAGGCTCGCCGCCATCCCGCCGATTGCGCCCTCCCACGTCTTGCCCGGGCTAATGTTCGGCGCGAGCTTATGCCGCCCGAAGGTTCGCCCCGTGTAGTATGCGCCCGTGTCCGAACCCATGATGACGAGAAAGAAGAACGCCAGCAAGTCGGCTGACCACTCCTGACTAAAGCCCATCCGCACGGCGACCAGATGCCCGCCCAGCAGCGCAACATACATCACGCCGAGAATCGTCGCCCCGACCGACGCCATCATCTTTTCAAACGGCGCGCCGCGCAGCATCTCAGCCGAGAGCGCGATAATCGTGAACGCGGGCAGAATCAGCAACAGGAGCGCCGGCTCGTCAAAATAAAAGGCGGTCAGGATAGCCGCCGCCGCCGCAAACCCGACGACCACGTCCGGCTTCATCTCACGCCGCCGCGCCAGCAGCCAGAACTCATACAAGCCCAGCACCATCGCCGCCAGCGCCAGCGCGACAAACAACGGCGCGAGCCATGAAATCAGGATTGATGCAATCAGAACGGGAAGCAGGATGGCGGCGGTGATGATGCGTGACATTTATGAAAGTGATGAGTGATGAGTGATGAGTGATGAGTTAAAGCATTTGGCTTTCTACTCGTTAGTCATCGCTCATCGCTTCATTTAAAATTCTAACTCCGCAAATAAGATTGCGACGGGCAGAGCAAAGCCGGGAACGACTTGCTCTCCGTCGAGGGTGTCGCCGCTGCGAAGCAGACGGTCAGGTTGCGGAGAATGATAGACCAGCACAATCTCCTCCGCCGGATTAATTACCCAGAGCAGGCGAGTGCCGTTTTCAAAATACTCGACAATCTTTTCGTGCAGCAGTTCAATGGTATCACTCGGAGAAAGTATCTCGACGATGAGGTCGGGCGCGCCGTCACCGAATTTCTTGGGCGGGCGCTTGAGTCCCTGCAAGCGCTCTTTAGCCAGAAAGGAAACATCCGGCGAGAGAAAGTTTTTCTTCTTCGGGAGCTGTGGATTTTTCGGCTTCATCCAGTAGCCCGCGCTTGAGCCGCAAACGATGCCGAGCCGATGTTCACGAACGAAATTAGCGAGAGCCGCGATGACGCGAACGCCTATCACTTCGTGCTCGATGCCTGCCGGACTCACAACGAGTTCTCCTTTCACGACTTCATACTTGTTCCCGCCCTTCGGAAGCGCCAGAAGTTCGTCATCAGTCCAGATTTTTTCTTCGACAATTGTTTCCATAAAACTTAA
>CAZEZJ010000266.1:3457-7321 GCA_964516695.1 uncultured Blastocatellaceae bacterium | reverse complement strand
CCGGGGTCATTCTGTAAGTATGCCAGGAAGCGCTGGTAACTCGGCTCTTGCGGTTCTAATCCTTCCGGCATCCAGAGCAGCCTGCGGAATTCAGCATCTTGGTCGTTGCGATTCATTGCCAGTTCATGCTGCTTGCTGACTCGCTCGGCGGCCATTTGATGCTGAAGATTTAAGCTGTTCCGTAATTCCTCTTCCGCCGGGATGACGGTGTGGTCTGACCCAATCAAATGAATCGAGAGGGCCGACTGTTCCAAATAGCCTTTGACCTTCTCTTCAAATGCTGAACCTTCAAAAGGCAGGTTTTCATCGGGCAGGATGTGATAGCCGCGCAGTTGCAAGGAGCGCTTAATTTGATTGCGCTCGTCGCTGAGTTCAGGTGTTGTTTCCGCAAGGTAGATGCTTGTCCTGCAAGTTAGATCGAGGGGGGCTAATTGCTGCTGGCATCTGATGAACTCTTTAATGTCCTGCGCCAGGTCTTCCAACTTCTCCAAAAATTTCTTCATATAATCCGGGCCCAGTTCGGGCCAGAACTCACGCAACTTGCCGGACATATTATCGATTTCGTAAAACTCGTATCCCAAAGATTCCCGTAGCAACGCTCGTAGTTCGCTAGGCAGATTACTTCCTTCTAGCGGGTCAGTACGAGGATATTGATCTCCCGGCGGAGTCTTAATTACCTTGAAGATTCGCGACTTGTTGTTAATCTTGATGCCCCCGTTTTGAGCCGCGCGCTCATAGAACTCGCTAAGCTCCTTGATGCACCAATCGGATTTGATGTAACCGGGTGAAAGAACGGAGACCAAAAAAGCTGTCTTCGAAAGTCTGAGGACAATGGTATCAGTCAAAGGCTGATTGCCGTCCATCATTATATCCCGCCATATCTTTGGCCTCTCTCCGATAAGCTGCGTCAAGCGCATCAGCAGGCTTTCGTGTATTGTATCGACCCAACCCCTGGAAGTTGGGATGCTAGTTGTGTTATCGATATGGGTGTAGTTAATGAAAATGTCTTCATCAAAGTTGGGGGTTACGCTTTTTCTGCTTGTGCTCTCCATTATCTTTCTCCCATTTTGTCTTGGTTAAGAATTGTCCGTTCTTCTCGAACTGCGCAAGAATCTGCAAGGGTAAACGGTCAACAATAATCTGCCCGGCGTCCTGTGTTTGAGTTCATCAGCACAGGCAACCGAAAGAGTTGGGTTTAGGGACCAAGCCACACTACAGGATTCACGAGGGCATGACATTCGACATCATTTCTCTGATGAAGAACGAGGCCATGCACGGATTTCCAAGTAGTTTGAGTTTCTTCATTTCAGGTGCCTACCCTTTCGCGTTCAAAGAGAAAGGCGGCTCATCGGGCTTCCGGCGTAGATTGTGACTCTGTGTTTGACGGCCGTAGGCATTATTGAGGTGTTACACAACACCAGCGAGGGCCTATGCTATCAAGTGTCAACTGTTTGAAATGCCTGGATTGCTGATTGAGGTGGTCGATTGTTAAACGGTGTAGCCAAGCTAATTGCGGCAGCGCCATCATTAGCGGGTTTGTGAAAGCATCCAGAACAGATGGGACTTTATTCCCAGAAACGGCTTGATGTCAAGCATTTTCGTGTGTAGTGGGCTATCTAAATCAAAACGGATTATGCTCTCAAAGCCGAACATGATTGCCTGCTCTCCATGATGCCTCTTCCGCATCCGTTATAATTTACAGCCCGGCACATGACCATTTCTAACCCTTCGTTCAAGTCTGACGCCCTCATCGGGGAAGAACTTTTTTGTTCGCGAACATGGCGTGATAGCCGTTGGCGACCGCTGCAACGCGGCATTTAAGCTGCCTCTGTCTTCAAAAATTTCATCATTAAGGGATATAATAGGGCCAGATAAATATTCTCGATTGCGCAGATGGCAACACCTCTTGCCGCTGGTAAAACTGGTCATCAGGTTTTCAACCAAGTCTTTACTTAATATCAATGGCTCCATCGCATTCAGGTTGGTTCAATTAATAGCGGCGCAACTATGAACTACAAAAAGCAGCGATTGGGAACGAAACTACTCCGCGCGGCGCGAACCGAGGAGAGGTATAGAGATATACATGTCTTCATCGGCGGCACGGGGGCGGTCGGTGGAACGGCGTTATTGCAGATGCTCTCGATGTATGAAGAGATGATGAGCATCCAAGCTCCTCAGCCGGATGATGTGCCTATCTTGGTCACGACCGGCAGGAATGCGGAAGATTTGCACGCGTTTACAAGGAGATTGTTTCGTTTCGTTGAGTCTCGTCATGGCGCTGCGAAGCGTCCGCTGAGCGTCGGCTCGGGCTACATCACTCAGAGCGGTGTTTTCGTGGCGCTTGAGAGATTCCGCTTAACCGTCCTGCCCGGCCTCGATGCCTTGTGGCAGGTTTCCGTGGATGAGCGGCCCGCGTTTGTCCGAGACTTTATCTCGCAAGTCGGCGGCTCGCTTCACACCTTCGACGCACTCATGCAAGCTATTTCCTCGACCCGTCCGCTGAGCACTTTTCTGCGTTCATATCAAGCAAAACATTTTAGAGAGAAGGAGCCGGCTCGATTTAGGTCCGTCGTTATCGGCGTCCCGATTCCCAGTCTGGTCGCTTATCACATGGACCATCTGAAAGCTGCGCTCAGCTACGTTGACGAGATAACGGAAGAAAAGCTGGCTGAACTGCTGAAAGCTTTTCGCCATGCATTTCGCGATGACCTGAGCGAGATAAAAACGTCCTTGGCTGACAGCGTGCTGGTCGCGCACACGACGGCGGTTGGCGGAATGTATGATGAGGACATTGAAGACGGCAACGTGGTCAGGAGCATACGCCTCGGCTTCGCTCATAGCGCGCAGGATACGCGGCTCATCATCAAACAACGCGAGGCGGAGGAGTTTGCCAAGGAGTATGCCGGAATCGGCATCAAGATGCTGGTGACAGCCGCCGCCATAGGCATTGACGAAGTGCGCATCCGCGCCGAGATTCCCCTGCATTTTCAGATTGCACAAAAACTCTCTGAACACCCCGCAGAGTTGTTTCCGGGTGCGAAGAAGACGCTGCCCGTTGAAGCTAAAAAAAATCAGGATACAGGGCAGACAGCTCCGGCGCGGCAAGTCATCAGAATCTATAAACCGCTGGCCGTTTCTCTTGCTGCGCCGCCAACAGGCCCGGCCAGATTCAATAAGGGAGAAGTGCTGCGCCCCTCTTTCTCTATTCGCAGCGGAGAAAACGGCTTCTTTTCTGTGGCTAACGCCGATGCTCTCTATCGCGTGATGCGTGTGGCTTCCGCGAGCGAACTCGGACAAGTGCTGGCGACGGTCGGGCTTTTTGGCGACGACCCGATTTCCCCTTGGTTTAACGACAACGTTTGCTATTACTCGGAAACCGATAACTCGCGCCAAGTCTTCGACCTGTTGAATCAACCGCCGCTTCTCAAAGCTCAAATGAGCGGGCTTGAGCCGCTCGCGCTTCAGGAATTAGGCTCGGCCAAACATCAAGGCGAGTTGCACACCTTATCTTTACTAATCCTCCTGCATCGCCTGCGCACGTTGGACACAGACGCCATAGACCCTTACGTTGACCTCGCACATTTTGACCCGACCCGTTTCTTCGTTGAACATTCGCGCTCGCTGATGTTTGATGATTTGGAAAACTGGCACATAGATACGCTCTCCAAAGAGATGCAAACTCTCGCTTCAGCCGAAACCCCAAGCGAACTCATCGGCTTGATTCCAAGCCGTTATCATAGCGGGCTGTTTCCGCTGCGAGATAAGGCGCTGGCACACGTGTTGGAGCGCGTGCTTCAGGCCGTGTGGATGGTTCCCTCTCTCGGCTCGCCTTTGATTTATGAATCTCAGGGCACGACCTTCATT
>CAZEZJ010000266.1:0-3447 GCA_964516695.1 uncultured Blastocatellaceae bacterium | reverse complement strand
CTACGCTGCCCCTCTCGATTTGCTCGTCTCAGAACAAGATGCCATCGCCGCCTGGCTGAAAACAAATTTCCAAGCGCACATCAAGGAAGGACGTGAAAAGAGCCGCGACGACTGCTCGTTTGAGGAGTTTCGTGATTTTCATCTGTGCACGGGCGGCTTTGTTGATTTGCGTCCTCTGGCGCTGGTCTGCACCGCTAAAAACTCCAACATGAGTCTCAGCGGAAAACTGAAGCAGGTTTCAACCGAGGACGAACTGCGAAGCGAACTGCTGAAGATTGAACCCTACAGCTTTTTCACCACCTCCGGCCTCGTCGCTTTGCTATTTAGATTGCGCAGCCTGCATAACCTGCTGCAAGAGGGCATGGCGGAATTGGGAACGCTGCATGAATTTAGATGGCAGATGCCGCGCGATATTAACGGGCATGTGCTGCTGGTTCCCGGCGCTGTCGAGGCGTTTCGCATGATTGCGGAAGGATTAGAGAAGACTACGGGCACAGAGCGTTTGGACGGCATTTGGGGTTATGAGCGACGGCCTGTTCCCGAACGCTGGAAAAGCATTCCGGGCATTAGCCCGAAGACTCAATGAACAAGCCCCTTGAATGCAGGAGCGCCAGTTTTTTTAATTAAACCCGAACTCAAAACAGATAGCTAAAGATGGCTGGCATCCAACCATCACGCTGACTTTCTCTCAACGCCGGATTTTAATATGAAGGTCGCTATCGCCTCCGTCGGTCTGGTCACCTCACAAGGCAGTGCCTTCGATATTATTAACACAGCACCGCTCCGTTTACCCGTCCAGTTACCTTGGCCCGCTGATAGATGGACTACGTGCCGAAGCTCATATCAGGCCGCCGGAATCAATCCTTCACACGGCGGAAGGGAACGCTTCTCAGCGCTCGCAGAGAAAGCCCTTGAAGAATGTTGCGGCGACAAGAGGCTGCCCGCCGCAACTCCGCTCTTAGTGGCGACCTGCAACGGGGCCGCCGCCGGATTTGATGCCAAGAGTTGGCGTCAGGCGTTTGACTCGAAGCTGTTGCTTAAAGGCAGCGCATGGTCGCAACTGAGTTGGCCCGTTTTTAGCGCCTCGTGCAACTCAGGTTTGCACGCTCTCTATCTAGCCACGCAACTTTTGCTCGCCGGACATCGAAAGGAGGCGATTGTTCTGGCCGTCGATATTCTTTCGCCCGCGAGCCATGATAACTTCGAGGTCTTACGCGTTCTCAGCGAGAAGCCTGCGCCGTGGCAATCCGCGAGCAGCGGTTTCATGCCGGGCGAGGCAGCCGTCGCTTTGCGTCTCGTTCGAGTCGAAGATGAAGAAGAAGCACTTGCACTGGATGGGCCAGTGCTGGCGAGTGACCTCGACGGACATGACGGACTCTCGGCAGCATTGTCGGAGCTACGCCCCGAAAACCTCAAACTCATTCTAGGGCAAGGCACAGGCCCTTTTCAGAGCGACGAGTTGGAATTATCTGCGCTCAGAGCCAACGCCAGCGAGGTCGTCCCTCTCGCTACACCGCTCGCCCACTTCGGACACACGCTGGGCGCTTCGAGCCTGCTCTCGATTGCTTTGGCAACTCTCGCGTGGCAACAAACCGCGCCGCTGCCCGTGCTCTCAATGCCAGCGCCGGCGGCCTTTGATGGGAGGCCGCTCTTTAACGGTTCGGCTAAGGGAGAGAGAATACTGGTTACGTGTCGCGCGCTGAGCGGCGCTTGTGCTGCGGTGAGCGTGGGAGCAGCCATGGAGAAACGCCCGCGCTTAGTTAAAGGCTGGCAAAAAGCGAGCGCGCATGGCCCATTGATGCATCCTGTGCTGCGACGAATTGCCGCTGAAGCAATGAGCTTTCGTCCTCAAGTGGCTCCTGATATTCTCGTCGTGCGGATGGATGAGCCGTTGCTTCCAGACGAACGCGCGAGCATCGGCGGCAGATTGTTGCCGAGCGCCGTGCTTGAGTTGACGCCCGGCTTCGTGCCGCAACTGATAGCTCGTGGTTGGGGCTTCACGGGCGGCGCGCTGTGTCTCGTCGGTGATGCTGAGACTGACAAAGCCACAACGGAATTAATAGAGTCGTGCGAAGAAAATAATCTCTCTGTCAGGCGGATAAATCTGCGTGGGGGTGGAAATGACCGAGCAATCGAATGGAACGGATGAAGCGCGAAGCGCGGGGCTGATGGACGGCTTGCGTGTGCTGGTCACGGGCGGCTCAGGGGGCTTGGGCCAAGGCATCTGCGCGGTCGCGGCGCGCGAGGGAGCGCGCGTGGCCTTCACGTGGCATGGTAATAAATCGGGCGCTGAAGAGACGGAAGCAATCGTGCGCGGCTATGGAGGCGAGTGCCTAGCGATTCAGGCCGATTTGCGCGAACGTGAAGCGGCGGCGCGTGTCGCGGCGGCGGTTGACGAAGCCTGGGGAGCGATGGACGCTCTGGTTAACAACGCGGCGTTTAGCGAAGCCGTGCCGTTTATTCTCCTTGACGACGATGACTTCGCAGACTTGATGGAGCTTAACCTGTTCGCGGCCTTTCGCATGTGCCGTGCCGCCGTGCGCGGCATGATTCGCCAGAAGTACGGGCGCATCGTCAACATTAGTTCCATCACCGGCTCTCGTTCCATTGCCGGGCCGGTTCATTATGCCGCCAGCAAAGGCGCGCTCGAAGGCTTGACGCGCAGCCTCGCGCATGAGGTCGGTCCATACGGCGTGCTGGTCAACGCGATAGCGGCGGGCATTTTCGAGAGCGGACTGCGCTCGACCATCCCGGAGCATCATCAGAAACGCTATCTGGATGCCTGCGCGCTCTCACGCTTTGGACAGCCCGCGGAGTGTGGCGAGTTTGTCGCGTGGCTCGGTTCAAGGCGCAACACCTACATGAACGGCACAGTTATCTTTCTTGACGGAGGCACGCTCGCCTAACACAAATTTTATTGACTATCATCGAAAAAAGATTAGAATCTACTTTGCATCCGGCGGTTTGAAATCGACTCAAAAGATTTTCTCGTCCCAGCGTCCCGGTCGCGATTATCTTTCTCACTAGCTTCTCAGTCTTACCTCGTTAACGCTTTTTCTCAAAAGGAGCCACAGCGATGTTACCACTCAATTCCCTGTTCGAAGCCCCGCTCGTTAAAAGGGACCGAGATGCGGCCTTCTTCTCCTACACGCGGTCAATCTGCCCTTCGTGCAAGAAGCTGATTGACGCGCATATTGTCTTGCGCGACGACCGCGTGTGGATGCAGAAGAAGTGTCCGCAACATGGCTATTTCGAGGTTGAGATTTCCAGCGACGCCGAGTACTACACGAAATCCCTCTCCTACACGAAGCCGGGCACGATGCCCTTAAACTTCTCAACGAAAGTCGAGCACGGCTGCCCGCTTGATTGCGGACTCTGCGAAGACCACCTGCAACACACCTGCTCGCCCATCTTCGAGATTAACGATGTCTGCGACCTCACGTGTCC
>CAZEZJ010000265.1:2366-7353 GCA_964516695.1 uncultured Blastocatellaceae bacterium | reverse complement strand
CGCCGTCTGCGTCTTTGCGTCGCTGGCGGCTGATAGAAATCGCGCAGAGCGGCAACGACACTCTGGTCCAATCGCCGCTGCGCATAGACGAGCGCGTGCTTCATCATCTGGCCGGAGTCTCTTATCTGGACGAACGACTGCGCGGCCTCATTGAGCCTTCCACCACCGCGACGTATGAACTGCCGCCCTCGCAACGCGTGCTGGCCGAACGCATCGCAGACTTTTGGGCCAACACGAAAGATTCCGCCTCGTGGCCGATAACACTTCTTTGCGGCAGCGACCATGTGGGCAAGCGCGCCGTCGCGGCCCACTCTTGCGCCGCGCTGGGGCTGCGTCTACACGTGATGAGCGCGGCGGATGTGCCGCCAGCGGTCGCGGAGCGCGAGGCGCTGGCGCGTTTGTGGGAACGCGAGGCCGTGTTGCTCGGCAGCGCGCTCTTGCTGGACCAGGCCGAACAAGAGTTGACACACGCCACCATCTCTTTCATCGAGAATCTGCGCGGAATGCTTTTCGTCTCGGCGCGTGAGCCTGTGAGATTGCGCGCGCGGCAGAGTTTTCGCGTTGACGTGCAGAAACCGAGCGCGGCTGAGCAACAATCGCTCTGGCAAGCTACGCTCGGGCCTGCGGTCCAACAATTAAACGGAGAGCTGGAAAGGCTTGTCTCGCAATTTAGTCTCGGCACCGAAGGGATTCGCGCCGCCAGCCGGCAGGCGTGCGATAGCCTCGCGCTTGACGGCCAAGCAGCTTTAAGCGGCACGGCGTTGTGGGATGCGTGTCGCACGCTGGCACGCCCGCGCCTTGACGGATTGGCCCAGCGCATCGCGCCCGCCGCGGGTTGGGACGACCTAGTGCTCCCTGAACAGCAGCTTCGAGCCTTGCGCGACATCGCCGCACACGTTCGCCAGCGCGCGAAGGTCTACGAGACCTGGGGCTTTGCTGCCAAGGGCGAGCGCGGGCTTGGCATCAGCGCGCTCTTCGCGGGCGGGAGCGGCACAGGCAAGACGATGGCTGCCGAAGTGTTGGCTAACGATTTGAGGCTTGACCTTTATCGAATTGACCTCAGCCAAGTGGTCAGCAAGTACATCGGAGAGACGGAGAAGAATTTGCGTCGCGTTTTCGATGCGGCGGAGGAGGGCGGCACGGTGCTGCTCTTTGACGAAGCGGACGCGCTTTTCGGTAAACGCAGCGAAGTCAAAGACAGCCACGACCGCTACGCCAACATAGAAGTCAGTTATCTCTTGCAGCGCATGGAAGCCTATCGCGGGCTGGCTATCTTGACGACAAACTTGAAGAGCGCTGTGGACACGGCCTTCCTGCGTCGCTTGCGCTTCATCATCCCGTTTCCTTTCCCGGACACGGCGCAGCGCGCGGAAATCTGGCGGCGTATCTTTCCCGCCGATACGCCAACTTCCGGCATTGATGTCAACCGGCTCGCACGCTTGAGCATCGCGGGCGGCAACATTCGCAACATCGCGCTGCACGCAGCCTTTCTCGCCGCCGACGCCAGCGAGCCAATCACGATGGCGCATCTGCTGCACGCTGCGCGCGGCGAATACGGCAAACTCGAAAAGCCGCTCACGGATACGGAAATCAGAGGTTGGGTATGAGCGGGCCACACATCGAACTTCATATCGAGGAGCTTGTCCTTCATGGCTTCGAGCGTGGAGAGCGGTATGCCATCGCTGACGCTGTCGAGCGAGAGCTATCGCGTCTGCTCTCAGAGCAGTTTGCGGAACAGGGCGTGCCGTCTTCGCTCGCGCAAGATATGGCGAGCGCTCATCTTGATGCCGGGGCGATTAACGTCGCGCCGAATTCCAGACCCGCTGCGGTCGGTGCGCAGATTGCACAGGCTGTTCATGGAGGACTGGCGAAATGACTGTGCACGCGCAAGCATTCTCCAAGCCCTCCGCGCCGCCGCCCACTTTCGCGACTGCGAAAAGCGGTCTTTTGCAGCGCCAGTGTGCCTGCGGCAAAGCGGGCAGCCCGAAGGGTGAATGCCTTGATTGCACAAACCGCGAAGCGACCCTGCACAGAAAAACTCTCAACCAGCCGGCGGAAAACTCTCTCGGGCCGCCAATCGTGCAGGAAGTTTTGCGCGCCGAGGGACAACCTCTGACGACGAGCGTGCGCAACGTGATGGAGTCGCACTTCCGCCATGATTTCAGTCGTATTCGCGTGCATACCGACGCGCGTGCGGCGCAGTCTGCGCGGGCCGTTGACGCTTCGGCCTATACGGTCGGGCAGCATGTCGTGTTCGACGCAGGGCGTTACGCGCCAGCGACGCACGAGGGCATCAAGCTGCTGACACACGAGTTGACGCATGTGGTGGAGAAAGCTCCCGGCCTGTCACGCGACCAAGACCCGACCGAGCGGCCGGAGGCGGGCATCATCCCCGCTCCAACGTTGGAGACGGGGGCCAGCGATGCCTTAAAGTTTCATCCGCGCCTGCGTGAACACGTGCCGGCAGCGCCGCAGGGCGGCTGGCGAATGCGCGTGTTGCAGGCCAACAACGAGCAGGGCGCGCGGCGGATGCAAGCCTTTCTGGATTTGATTAATGAAGCGCTCGCGCCCGACGCGGCCCTCTATCCTGAATTACGTTTGCCCGTCAGGTTCTTCAGGTCAAACGCTGCCGCCACGCATGGCGAGGTTTCCCTGGATACGACGCGCAGCGAAGTGCCCGGCGGTGTGGGGCTTTACGCCGACACGCGCCCGCGCGACAACGAACTGACCACGCCGCCGAGAATCTTCATCGTCCTGACGCCCGCCGCGCTTGACCCTGATGACCAACCCTTCACGCAGAAAGTGTTGGCCCACGAGTATGTGCATTTCAAGCAGAAGCTTAATCGCGAGTTGATGGTTAGACCCGACTGTCCTGTGAATTGGCGCGGCTCTCCCTTGGGCGGCAATCCCAATCGAGAAGTTATGGCTATCAAGGCCACCTTTACGCGCTTCTTCCCGGCGTGGGCCGATACGGTCACGACAGAGCCGAAGGACTTTCCACGCCACATCATCCAAGATTTGAAGTTTCTCCAAGCATACTTCCCGTGCGTCGAGCCGGACATTCAGACTGATGTTGTCAGCAGCATCGCGGCGACCGCGAATGGCAAGCCTGTCCGTCATCGTCTGTTGCTACAGATGGTTCAAGCCGTGCGTGGTGAGGCTTTGCCGAGCCTGGCGGTGTCGGAATCAAACAACGCGATGGCGCGTCTGGCTAAAGCCCTCGGCGCGCCACTCTCGCGCGACGAGCGATTGCCTGGGCCGCCAACCAGACCGACATTCGAACCGCTCTTCGATATTAACGCTTTCAAAGCGCGCGGCAGCGAAAGAATGGGCCAGCAGCTTCGAGAGCTTGAACCTTGAAACGCACAACAGCAGGTGGCTAGATGATTGCGCGCCAAAGAGCAGAATCACATCAGGCGACGAGCCGTCCGGCGCGGCCCGCGCCGAGCTTGCTTTTGCAGCGCAAGTGCGCGTGCGGCGATAAAGCGGCGGGCGCGTGCGGGCAGTGTCGTGACGGCAATCTAGGCGTGCAGAGGCGCACCGCTGGCTATGCAGAAGAGCCTGCCGCCGTGCCCGCCATCGTGCAGGAGGTGCTGCGCTCACCCGGCCAGCCGCTCGATGACGCGACGCGCTCTTTGATGGAGCCACGCTTCGGACACGATTTCAGCCAGGTGCGCGCGCATACTGACGCGCGTGCCGGCGAGTCTGCGCGCGCGGTCAATGCGCTGGCCTATACGGTCGGACGCCGCATCACATTTGCCGCCGGGCAATACAGTCCTGGGACGACGGCGGGACGTAAATTGTTGGCCCACGAGTTAACGCACGTCGTTCAGCAGCGGGGCGCGTCTGCCTCTGAGTCTAGCGGAGAATTGCGACTCGGGGACGCGCATGATGCCTCGGAGCAGGAAGCGGAGGAGAGCAGCTCGAAGGCTGCGCGGGGTGAACGAGTCGAAGCCGCAGAGCGTCCGGCTGCGATGAAGATACAGCGCCTACCGCCCTTTGAAGACCCTATTCATCAACCGATGATTGATAGGTTTCGTCGCGAGCAAGGGCTGCCGCTTGAAGACGATGCGCCCGGCGAGCCGCCCGTCGGCCCTTCCGATGCGCAGATTAAATACGCGCTCAATCTGCCGCCGGAGTCTGACGTTTTTTACGTCTCTTTCCAGAACGCGATGCCGCCAAACGCTCCCGACCATACGCAGGCGTATCCCGGCCCTGGAGGCGTCCTCGCCAATCGCGCCGGCTACGCGAGGGTGCGGCTGCAAAAGAGGATGACTATTAATTGGGATACGGGCACACCAACGGCGGATGGACGCCTCCCCTTGTTTGCGCAATCGGTCAATGTCTTTTACCGGCTCGACCCCTTAGAGGTCTACGTTTCATCCAACTACACAGTCGGAAGCTGTCCTTACAGAGTGACGTTGGCCCACGAACGCTCGCACATTGAAGCCTTCGCGCGCATCTTTCATCAAGGCCGCGACACTCTCGTCAGAGACCTTAACGGTGTGCACGTCCCGACACGAAATATGCCGACGTTTGTTGCTCCGGCGGATGTCAACGCTTTTCAAGACGCTTTGGGCGCGCAACTGTCGGCTGTGATACTCGCGCATTCAAGAAGTGTGGTGACGCTGATGGAGGCCGACAGGAATACTAAGGACGCGCCCGCTTCCTATGCGGCAATCTATGCGCAATGTCCGGCGAGCGACTGGTAGCGCTGACGGCGCTCACAGCTAAAGCTTCAGAAAGGGTTTTATCGCATGTCTACTTTCCCCGGTTCGCCGCGACTCATCAGAGGCGGCATCGTCTTGATTGACGCCGAGACGGCGCGCGTCGTGCGCGTCATCACGCTGCAATACAATCCAGACACGCTGACGCGTTCGCTTCAGATTAAAGCCATCCCGGAGGGAGCAGACCGCTCCGACGCCTTGCGGCTGACGGGGCCGCCCGTCGAATCAATCAAGCTCGATGCTGAGATTGATGCGACTGA
>CAZEZJ010000265.1:0-2356 GCA_964516695.1 uncultured Blastocatellaceae bacterium | reverse complement strand
CCCCAACAAAATCCGAACGCGACCGAGTACGGCATTCACCCGCAACTCGCCGCGCTGGAAACCATCGTCTATCCGACGAGCGCGCAGCTTCAGGCAAACAACAGCCTCGCGCAGGCCGGAACGCTTGAGATTACGCCGATGGAAGCGCCGCTCACGCTTTTCGTCTGGTCGAAGAATCGCGTGCTGCCCGTGCGGCTGACAGAGTTCAGCATCACCGAAGAGGCTTTCGATACGCGGCTCAATCCGATTCGCGCCAAAGTTAGCCTCGGGATGCGCGTCTTGAGCGTCAACGATTTGAAGTTTGACCACAAAGGCAACAGCATCTTTATGGCTTACCTGCAACAGAAAGAGCGGCTCGCGGCGCTCAACAAGTACGGTCAACTAGGCGACCTTGGAATTACCAGAATCCAGTGAGGACACTTGAGAGATGTTTCCCATCAATAGTCGCTACTACTTTACGAAGACCACGAAACTCGAAGTCTCTGAAGGGCACGAGATTGTTTATCTACGGCGACGCTTTGTGCCGCCGCCCGAGCGCTTCGCTCTGCTTTTCGAGCATACGGTCACGGACGGCGAGCGCCTGGATAACATCACCGCGCAGCATCTCGGAGACCCCGAACAGTTTTGGCGCATCGCGGATGCCAACAATGCCGTCGCGCCCGAAGAATTGACGGAAGAACGCGGGCGACGCCTGCGCATCACGCTGCCCGAAGGTATTCCGGGAACACCCAATGCTTAAAGGCATCAATCTAACTTTAATGATTGGCCCCGTCGTGCCCGTGCCTGTGCCGCAGGTCGTGCTCGACGCTTTGACGAGCGTGACGGTCATTACTAAATCCGGCAATCGCGCGACGAGCGGCTTCGAGTTGAATTTCACGCTCAGCAACAACTCGCCTCTGCACACCATCTTGCTGCTCTCCGGCGGCGCGGTCATCCCTTTGATGCGCGTCATTCTCATCGCGACCATCAACGGCATCCCAGACGTTCTGATTGACGGCATCATCACCAATCAAAACATCACGCCGGGCACACAGGCGGGCCAATCAAACCTGACTATCAGGGGAACTGACCTGACCGTCCTGATGGGCAAGATAGATTTCGACGGGATTCCTTATCCGGCGATGCCGCCCGAAGCGCGCGTCGCTTTGATTGTCGCCAAGTATGCGATGTTCGGCATCGTGCCTCTGGTTATTCCGAGCATCCTGACGGACGTGCCGATTCCCGTTGACAGGATTCCGCGCCACATCGGCAACGACCTTCAGTACGTCTATCAACTGGCTGAAGAAGCGGGCTACGTCTTCTACATCAACCCCGGCCCGGCTCCGGGCATGAACGTCGCCTACTGGGGGCCGGAAATCAAGGTCGGCGTGCCGCAGCCCGCGCTCAACATCAACATGGATGCCCACACCAACGTCGAATCGCTCAACTTCTCGTTCAACGCCGAAGGCTCGACGCTGCCCGTGCTGCTCATCTATCTCAAAGAGACGAAGGTTCCGATTCCCATTCCGATTCCGGCCATCAATCCGCTCAATCCGCCGCTCGGGTTGCTGCCGCCGATTCCGAACAACATAGAGTTTCTAACGAGCACGGCGAAGCTCAGCCCCGTGCAAGCGCTCTTGAGAGGAATGTCGCGAGCCGCGCAAACGGCTGACGCCGTAACCGCATCGGGCACGCTCGACGTGCTCCGCTACGGGCGACTTCTGAAGGCGCGCCAACTCGTCGGCGTGCGCGGCGCTGGCCTCGCCTTCGATGGTCTCTACTACGTTAAGAGCGTCACACACAACATCAAGCGCGGCGAATACAAGCAGAGCTTCGAGTTGGGCCGCAACGGTTTAATCTCCACACTTCCGAAGGTGCCTGCATGAGCAACGGTGAATCGAGAAGATTTTATGGCAAGTATCGCGCCACGGTCGTCAATAACCTTGACCCGATGCAAATCGGACGCCTGCAAGTGATGGTGCCGGACGTGTCAAACTTTGTGCCGTCGAGTTGGGCTATGCCTTGTGTGCCCATCGCGGGCATTCAGACGGGAACGTATGCCGTGCCGATTATCGGCTCGGGCGTGTGGGTGGAGTTTGAGCAGGGCGACCCTGATTATCCGATTTGGACGGGCTGCTTCTGGGGCACGGCGGCAGAAATTCCGGCGATGGCGAGGCTCGCGCCGCCCGTGATTCCGAGCTTCACCATTCAAACGCCTTTGCAGAACGGCATTCTCATCAGCGACCTGCCTGGGCCAACAGGCGGCATCATGCTCAAGAGCACGACGGGCGCTTCAATCATCGTCAACGACACGGGCATCTACATTCAAAACGGCAAGGGCGCGAGCATCGTCATGGTTGGCCCATCCGTGACGATT
>CAZEZJ010000264.1:5227-7423 GCA_964516695.1 uncultured Blastocatellaceae bacterium | reverse complement strand
CGAGCGAGCAAAGAATTGACGAGCGCGTGATTGAAGCCTGTCAGCAGGGAGACAGGGATGCCTTCCGCCTGCTCTTTGAAACCTATAAAGACAAGGTCTATTCGATTTCGCTCTACTACTTTCAGGGCGACGAGCCGACTGCCAAAGACGTGACGCAGCAGGTGTTTCTCAAACTGATGACGAAGATAGAGCAGTTTCAACGCCACGCCGAGTTTACCACCTGGCTCTACCGTCTGGTGGTCAACGCCTGCTTGGATGAACGGCGCAGGCGCAGGCGTTTTATTCCCTTCGGAGACGGATTCGCGGGAGACGGTCATGGCGGGCAAAGAAGTTTGCCGGAGGAAGGGTTTGCGCGCGTGGAGATTGCGGATTCGGTGAGGGCCGCTATCGGAGAGTTGAGGCCAAAGCTCAGGCTGCCGATTTTGCTCAAGTACGTGGAGGGATTGTCCTACGACGAGATGGCCGAAGTGCTCAATTGTTCCAAAGGCACAATCGCCTCGCGTCTCAATCGCGGGCACAAAATCTTAGCGGGCCGGTTGGCACACCTGCGCGGTGCCGCTGCTGTTTCGGGTGAATAAAGAATGTTCAGTCAGCATACGGGTCAAGAACTTTCCGCCTATTGTCAGGGCGAGTTGCGCGAAGCGGACGCGCGGCGCGTGGCGGAGCATTTAATCAATTGCCAGCGTTGCCGCCTGGAGTTGGAAGAAATCAAGCTGGGAATCAGCCTCGCCGCACAACTGCCGCGAGCCGCCGCTCCGGCCAACATGTGGAGCGAGATAGAAACAGCCTTTGAGCAGAGCCGTCATCAGCCTGCTGCCGAAGCACAGCCGCGCGCGCGCCGTTTCGCTTTCGATTGGCGCTTGGCTGCCGCCGCGTGCGCCGTTGTGCTGCTGGCGTTTGGTGCCGTTTGGTTTTTCACACAGCGGATGAAGAACGCGCCGGAGCTTGTCGTTAAAGATAAGCCCGCGGAAACAAAGCCGGCGACGCCCGCGAGCGCGCCCACTTGGGAAGTCGCGCGGCTGGCTGGCGCTCCGAAGATAGGAGTTGAACTGATTGAAGCCAGCGGACGCCTCGCCGTCGGCCAATGGCTTGAGACGGATGCTTCATCGCGCGCGCGGATTAACGTGGCAAACATCGGGCAGGTTGAGATTGAGCCAAACTCGCGCGTGCGGCTCGTCGGGACAAACCAGACGGAGCATCGGCTGGCGATGGCGCGCGGGCGAATGCGGGCCGTGATTGACGCGCCTCCGCGCCTCTTCATCGTTGATACGCCCTCGGCAGTCGCAGTTGACCTCGGTTGCGCTTACACGCTCGAAGTTGACGACGCGGGGCGCGGTCGCCTGCACGTCACGGAAGGATGGGTCGCGCTCGAAGCGAAGGGGCGTGAATCGCTTGTGCCCGCCGGGGCGGTCTGCGAAACACAGCCGGAGAAGGGGCCGGGCACGCCTTACTTCGATGACGTTTCACCGAAATTTCGCGCCGCGCTGGCAAAGCTGGACGCTCAGGGGAGAGACGCGAAAGCGTTGAGAATTATTCTCGCGGAAGCGCGCGAGTACGACACGCTGACGCTCTGGCATCTGCTCTCGCGCGTCGAAGGCGCAGAGCGGCGTCTGGTCTACGAACGCATGGCAGCGCTCATCGCTCCGCCAGCGGGCGTCACGCGCGAAGGCATCATGGGACTCGACAAGGGGATGCTCGAACTCTGGAAGAAAGAACTTGAATGGGCATGGTTTGAATAAAACCTTTACCGATTTTTGAGGAGTAAAGAAAATGAAGACGCGCATTGGATTAAGACTTGTCGCATTTTGCTTGTTGGCCTTCGCGGTCGTCGCGTTTGTTGGGGTCAGGCTTTCCGCTCAACACGGCCAGCCGGGCAAGGCTGTCAAAGAAAACTCTTCGGCGGGAAATCGCCTTGTGGCCCACGAGTGGGGCACGTTCACCTCGATTGCGGGGAAGGATGGCGTCGCTCTCGAATGGCGTCCGCTCAGCGGCCCGAGCGATTTACCAAAGTTCGTGCACACTATGGGAGAGCCTGACGGGTTGCGCCACAACTTAAGAGGCAAGCGCAGCCTCACCGCTTCAATTCGCATGGAAACGCCCGTCATCTACTTTTATGCTGATAAAGAGACGGACGTTTCCGTCAAGGTTGATTTTCCGAAAGGCAAGATTACAGAGTGGTATCCGCAGGCGCGCTCC
>CAZEZJ010000264.1:0-5217 GCA_964516695.1 uncultured Blastocatellaceae bacterium | reverse complement strand
GGCAAACTAAAAGTGATGCCGGGTGCTGCGATGACCCTTCCGGTCGAAAGCGCAGAGAGCCACTATTATCCGGCGCGCGAGACTGATGCGGCGATGCTGCGCGTGTGCGCCAGCGGCGAAAATGACAACCAGCACGAGAAGTTTCTCTTTTATCGCGGCGTCGGCACGTTTGATTTGCCGCTCGTCGTCAGGCTCGAAGGCGAGCGCGTCCTGTTGAAGAATACAGGGCGCGATGAGATAGCTCATCTCATCATCTTCGAGAATCGCGGCGGCAAGATTGGCTATCGCTTAACCAACGCCTTGACGGGCGAGACGACGCACGCGCGCCCCGCGCTCGACAAAAACCTGGATGCCCTGTTGCGGGAATTGAAACACGTCCTCGTCACCAACGGTCTTTATGAAAAAGAGGCTTTGGCGATGATTAAGACGTGGCGTGATAGTTGGTTTGAAGAGGGCCTGCGCGTCTTCTACGTTCTGCCCAGAGCGCTGACGGACGCCGTGCTTCCAGTCACGATTGAACCGAAGCCCACGGAACTCGTCCGCGTGCTTGTCGGGCGCGCCGAAGTCATCACGCCCGAGATGGAAAACTCCGTGCGCCAGCAGGTCAGCCTGCTCAATAACGCCTCGCCAGCGGTGCGCGCAGAGGCCGAGCGGACCATTCGTAAATACGGACGCTTTTCAGAACCCATCCTCAAACGCCTGCTTGAACAAGAACAGGACGCGAAAGCACGCTCGCGCATCAGTAAGCTGATTGAAGACGCTGGTGCGGAAACCGAGTAAGGCAACCACTGTTAGATGTCGTGTGGGTTGACTTAAAACAAAGCCGCCTTCGTCAAAAAGAAGCCGCCTTGCAACAAATAAGCCGCCCTCATTGAAGGCGGCTTCTTTGTTGCAAGGCTACGCTCTCATTTACGAGTCTGACGAAGCTTTCTTGCGCCAAGAGTCTTCGTTGGGAAACGGGAAGCGGAAAGAGAAGGCCCACTTGCGGCGGTTGATGAGCAGCGCGTCTGCGCTCTCTCTTTCGATTCTTTTCAACAAGCTCTCATATTGAGGCTCGGTGAGATAGAGGCTGTAGTTGATGCTGTCTTTGCTCGCCCCTCTTTTCTTCGTCGTCGGGTGCGCGGTGTCGGGCCAGCTTTTCGGCCACGCGAGCGGCTCGCTGGCGCTTTCGTAAGGCCAAATCATTAGCTCTACTTTCTCCGGCATCCAGCGCGCGGCCCGCGCATCCGCAAAGGATTTTAGCTTCCGGTATATCTCCATGAAAGCTGGCGGGTCGTCCGGCTTCGTCGAACGCTGTAGGTTGCCGTAGACGCGCACCGACTTCAAGCCTGTTCGGTCTCCGACTGAAAGCACTGTGGTGGGCTGGTCCGTTCTTAAGTCCAACTCATATTCGTGGCGTAACTCGTTGAATTGTTTGACAGGCAGCGCGGCTAAAAACTCCGTCAGTTCCTTCTCGCTCAAAGTCAGAGAAGCGTATTCAGGCTTTCCTTGCTGGTTAGCTCTGGTGAAAATCAACAGCCCGTCGTCATAGAGAGCAAAGGCCGGAGAATCCGAGCCGACGACCATCGCCCAAGGGTTGTATTCATAAAGCAGAACGACAGCCGCCCTGTCCTCTTCGAATGTTTCGACGCCTTTCGTCTTAGGCTCGCTTGAATTGCCGGAATCATCCGCAGCCGAAACCGCGCTCGTCTGAGCCGCGCTCTTGTAAACTGCCGTCGCAGAACGTGATTGTAGAATTGTCAGACTGACGACGAACAGCAACAACGCCAGCGTCATGCCAGCCATTCTCTTGAACTGAAAAGTTTGACGCATCATCTCTCTAACTCCTCAGCCTTAAGAACGAAGCGGCAGCATATTTTTGCATCTCATCTGTGGCTCAGAGTCCGGCGAGGTGGCGCGTGTCGTTGACGGCCTGCACGCGGACGAAGCCGTCGCTGCGCAGTTCAATGCGCGTGATGCCGCAGTTGGAGGTGGCGACCCAGACGGGGCGTAGCTGTGGCGCGTCGAGCGCACCCATTAGGTGCAGCGTCAGGATACAGATTGTCCCTGTGTGTGAAAAGATGACGGCTTGACCGCCGGCGTGTTGCTTGATTATGCGGTCGAGGCGGCTGGCTGCGCGGTCGAGCATTTGGCGATAGCTTTCGCCGCCGAGAAGCACGTGCTCGAAATCGCGCCGGATGAGAGCGGCATACTGTTCCGCGTGTTGCGCGGCTGCCTCTTCAAACGTCAAGCCCTCCATCACGCCGACGCTGCGCTCGCGAAAGGCATCCGCCCGCTCGACATCCAGATTCTTGAGCCGCGCCAGCGGCATCGCCGTCTCGACGGCGCGCGGCAAATCCGAAGAATAAATAGCGCTGATTTTTTCCGCAGCCAGAGCGCGTGCCGTTGCTTCCGCCTGCTTGCGCCCGCGCGGGCTGAGCGGCGTCGCCGTATGGCCGCCAAAACGCCCTTCGGCGTTGCCCTGCGATTGACCATGGCGGATGAGAAGAATGCGAGTTGTATCCATGACGCCAAGGATACTACGTCAGGTCACGGAGCTTTGTCTTTCGCGGGGACGTGATAAGCCTCTTCGAGCATTTTGATGTACTCGGCAAGACGAAGAGCAACAAGAATAAACTAGAGCGTCGAAGCCTCTTTGAGCCTCGAATCCTTTATGCGACTACATTTATGCAGCCACGGCTTCCGCCTTCAACTTCTCGGCCTGATAGTGTGTGACGAGCGCGTTGATGATGTCGTCGAGCGCGCCTTCCATAACGAGGTCGAGTTGGTGAATGGTCAGGCCGATGCGATGGTCTGAGACGCGATTCTCTTTGAAGTTGTAGGTGCGTATTTTTTCGGAGCGGTCGCCTGAGCCTACCATCGAGCGGCGCTCCGAAGCGAGAGCTTCATGCTGTTTCTGTTCTTCCTGCTCTTGGAGGCGTGCGCGCAGCACGCGCATCGCTTTCTCGCGATTCTTAATCTGCGATTTCTCGTCCTGCATGGAGACGACCGTGTTGGTTGGTAAATGCGTGATGCGCACAGCCGAGTAGGTCGTGTTCACGCTCTGGCCGCCGGGGCCGGAGGAGCAGAAGGTATCAATGCGTAAATCTTTCGGGTCAATCTTAACGTCCACCTCTTCGGCTTCCGGTAAAACGGCGACGGTGATGGCCGAGGTGTGTATGCGCCCGCTGGTCTCTGTCTGCGGCACGCGCTGCACGCGATGAACGCCCGATTCATGTTTGAGCTTCGAATAGACCTTATCGCCCTCGACGAGCGCGACGGCTTCCTTGACGCCGCCGATGCCGGATTCCGAGGCATCAAGAATTTCCATCCGCCAGCCTTGCCGCTCGGCATAGCGCGCATACATCCTGAGCATTTCGGCGGCAAAGAGCGTCGCCTCGTCGCCGCCCGTTCCGGCGCGTATTTCGAGAATGACGTTCTTCTCGTCGTTCGGGTCAGTCGGAATCAACAGCAGCTTCAAGTCTGCCTCGCATTGCTCGACCTGCGCTGCGAGCGTCTCCACTTCGACGCGCGCCAACTCGCGCATCTCCTCATCGTCGGCCATCTCCGCCAACTCGCGCGCGCCCGTCAACTCTTCCGTCAACGTCTTCCATTGTCGATATTTTTCGACAACTTCACCGAGGCTGCGATGCTGCTTCGCCGTCTTAGTGTAGGCGGTTTGATCCGTCCACAATTCCGGCGAAGACATCTCAGCCGTTAGCTCCTCATAACGCTTTTCGATTTGTGCAAGTTTTTCCAGCATAGTTAAAAACTCGGCTCTTATTGCTTTGGCTTACGTTGTCGCGTAAATATTCTGGCGACGCTATATTTAAAACCGCGGATTACATCCTGCCCATCAAGAGTATCGCTTTCGTTAAGACTCACAGGCTCGGCGTTCGCCTGATGAACGGTGACGGTGCGCCGCTTCGGGCTAATCACCCAAACTATTTTGACGCCCGCCGCCAGATACTCGGCTATCTTTTCTTCAATCTCACGACGGCTATTACCGGGCGAAACTACTTCGACTGCGAGGTCAGGCGCTCCGGGCCAATAGGCAACCGGAATACCTGTCGGTGGAATCCGCTCATTACTAACGAAAGCAACATCCGGCCCAAGCACCGTGTCTGGATTACTGGCGAGCTTGAATCCTGTCTCCGCACCGAAGACTTCACCGAGATCATGCTCCTCAACATGCTGCATGAGTGCTCCCGTTAGCCTCGCGGCCAGCGCTCCGTGTTCACTGCCTGCGGGTGACATCTCGCGGAGTTCTCCTTTGATAAGGTCGTAGCGGTGAGCGCGGCGCGGCATCATAAAGAGTTCGTCCGCAGTCATCGTTCGTGTGGTCGTGCTCACTTTGGAAAACTCCTTATAAAACTCAGGCCAGCGGCGCGGCCTCCGCTTCTTTCTGCTGCGGCTCAAGCTTGAGCGATTCCTTCAGCGCGTGGATGGCGACTTCCAGTTGCTTATCGTCAGGCTCTTTGGTCGTGACGTTTTGCAGCCAGACGCCGGGCAGCGTGATGAGCTTGAAGATAAAGCCGCCCTCTTTCCTTGCGGAGAGGCGAATAATCTCGTACGAGAGACCGGCGACGAGCGGAATCAAGGCGATACGGACCAGCATATTGTAGACGAGCGTGTCAAACTTGATGACTGAAAAAAGCACTATGGAGACGAGCATCACAACCATCAGGAAACTCGTCCCGCAACGGGGATGCTGGCGCGGCTGCGGGCGCGCGTTCTCGACCGTCAAGGGCAAACCCGCTTCCCAAGTGAAGACGGTCTTGTGCTCCGCACCGTGATACTCGAAGACGCGCCGTATGTCTTTCAGCAGCGAGAAGGTCGAAATCATAATCAGGAAGAAGAGCATCCTAATCAGCCCGTCAATCAAATTGAACAGGTAGGTAATCTCCACGGGCTGAAGATACCTGCGAACATTCCGGTATGCGCGCGCATACCAAACATCGCTCGCAGCAGGTGTGTTGCTTGTCGCATTCTCGGCAGTCGTCGCCGTTGGTGTGGATTGCGCTTGCTGCTGGCTGGCGACTGCTATCTCGCGTTTCGCCGGATTATCCCATCCGAGAGCAACATAGAGAGCGTTCGTCGCGAGCAGCGGAGCGACGACGAAAAGTAGGACGTTGAAAAAGAGAGCGAAGACGATAGAGCCTGCGGCGGCAGCCGTTCCGCCTTTCTTCATCTCATCTTTCGCGCGCTTCTGCGTCGGGACGGGAATCAAGCCGGGGA
>CAZEZJ010000263.1:0-7434 GCA_964516695.1 uncultured Blastocatellaceae bacterium | reverse complement strand
GGCGCAGACATCACGGGCTTGGAACTTAAACTCGAACCGCTCGGCGTTGTCAGCGGCAACGTCATTCTGGAGCCGCCGCCAAAGGCCGACTGCCCAAATCAGCGCGGCTCAACCATCGAAGAGATTGTCATCAACCTTCGCCGCGAAGACAAAGCGAAGACGGACGATGATGGTCTCATGGCTCTTATCTTCCGCCGGATGCGCACCGCGCCGACCGCGAAGGGCGAGTTCAGGCTGCATAACCTGCGCGACGGCAGCCACCGCCTAGACGTTCAACTGCCCGGCGACGATTGGTATGTGCGCTCGATTGCGCTGCCCGGCGCTGTCGCACCCGCGAACGCACGCGCTGCCGCCGCCCAGAGCAAGCCAGCGCCGCCAGGAGCGTTCACACTCAAGGCGGGCGAGCGCTTGAGCAATGTGTCCGTCACCATCGGGCAAGGCGCAGCCGCTTTGCGCGGGCGCGTCGCACCAATAGCTGAAGGCGCTCGGCTGCCGGCGAACCTGCGCCTGCATCTCGTTCCCGTCGAGCCTGAACGCGCCGCTGATGCGCTGCGCTATATGGAAACCGCTGTCGAGAGCGACGGCAAATTCGCCCTCGGCAACATCGCTCCCGGTCGCTACTGGATACTGGCGCGCCTCGCTCCGGCCCTTAACGAAAACGAGAGCGCCGAACGGCGGCCCGTAGCCTTTGAAACCGTAGAGCGCGATAAGCTGCGCCGCGAAGCCGAGAGCGCCGACGTTAAAATTGACTTGCAGCCATGTCAACGTCTCGCTGACTACGTGCTAAACTACGGGCCAACGCAGCCCAAACAGCCGAGTGCGAAGTAAGCTTGCTGTCCATTATTTTGGTCAAGGCAGAGTGGGTGAGAGTTAAGCGCAGGCTGGGCTGCGTAGTTGCGTCGGTGATTGAATGGCTAAAATTTATATCTCATCAACCTACGGCGACCTGAAAGATTTTCGGGAGGAAGCCTATCGTGCGCTCAGGCAGTTGCGGCACGACGTGGTGGCCATGGAAGACTACGTGGCTTCTGACCAGCGCCCGCTCGATGTGTGTCTCGCGGATGTCGCGGCCTGCGATATTTACGTCGGCATCCTCGCGTGGCGCTACGGCTTCATCCCGCCGAAGGACAATCCTGAGCGCCGCTCCATCACCGAGTTGGAATTTCGTCGCGCCGCGGCGAGCGGCAAGACGTGTCTCATCTTCCTGATGCATGAAGACGTGCCGTGGCCTCCGTCGTTGATGGAGAAGGGCGAGGGCGGCGAAAAGCTGCAACAGCTTCGCGCCGAGTTGATGGATAAATATTCCGTTGACTTTTTCCGCAATAAGGATGACTTGGCCCGCCGCGTCAGCGCCGCCGTGCAAACAATCGTCGCTGGCGGCCCGCCCGTCGAACCGCCGCGCCGCCGCGAGACCATCACCCACGGCGTTCTCAATCTCGGCCCGCTCGTCGCCAAAATGTGCGACCGCCGCCAGCAGGAAAACGAGTTCTTTGAAGTCTTCACGCTCAACTTGCGCGCGCGGCCCGGCCTCCCGCAGGTCTATCTGATTCGCGGCGAAGAGGGTGAGTGCCACGATTCGTTAGTCGAGCGATTGATGTCAACGCGGATGAAGCAGATTGCGGAAAAGAAATGGGGAACGCAGGGCAGCGTCATCACCTTCAAGACACCCGCTTGGCCCGCCGAAGGCGAACTCATCGAGCGCCAGCAGAATTTGCAAAGAAACCTCTTTGCCGAATTCGACCCGGCCTACATGGAAGACGACCTTTCGGCCACGGCCTTGAGCCGCCTGCCCGCGTTGCAACTGACGCCGCTCGTCGTCGTCCGTCATCGCCTTCACGCGTCGCGCTGGGACAAGAGCGCCCGTGAGTTAATCGAGTGGTACATGGCGTATTGGCGCGCCCTGAAGGTCGAGCAGACCGGGCCGCAATTTTTAATCTTCCTCAACGTCATCTATCCCAGAATCAAGATGCAGCCCGCCGGTTGGTGGAAGACGCTGTTGCGAACAAAGCAGTTTGATAAGCGGCGCGTCGAAGCGGATTTGCAAGAAATCGCCGTGGGCCAACGCGCGGGCCTTCCCTGTTTGCTCCTCAAGGAGTTGCTGCCCGTCACGCAGTTGGAAGTGAAGGATTGGTTTAGCCAGTACAATATCTACGACGAAAAGAGACGCAACGAATTGGCGGAAAAGATTTTCACCGCCCGCAACGGACGCCCGACGAGTTATAGAAGTATGGCGGACATCGAATATGAGCTACGCTTGATTCATCAGAGCTACATCAAGGAGAGAGGGTATCTATGACCGAGGAAAACGATTTTAAGTATTACGCCGGAGACGGCAGCACGATGGCGATGCGGGGCACGAGGCTGCCGCTCTATGAGAAAGTCGGTGCGCTCAACGACCCGGCGGGTTATCTCGCGGACCGTGGTTTGCGCGATGCCGTCAACGTCGCGCTCACGCTCGGCCAACCGCTGCTCGTCACCGGAGAGCCGGGCACAGGCAAGACGCAATTAGCCTCCAGCATCGCCCACGAGCTTGATTTGCCCGCGCCGCTCGTCTTTCATACCAAAACGACTTCGACGGCCAAAGACCTTTTCTATCGCTACGACGCCCTCGGCCATTTTCACGATGCGCAGTTTCGCGAAGAAGCAGAGCCGATTGAGACTTACATTACTTACGAAGCCCTCGGCCAAGCCATCTTGCTCTCCATGAACCCGTCGGAGGCCAACGCATTCCTGCCCGAGCGGATGCAGAACTGGGGGCCGATTCGTTCCGTCGTCTTGATTGACGAGATTGACAAAGCGCCGCGCGATTTGCCAAACGACGTGCTCAACGAAATCGAAAACATGTCTTTCAACGTCAAAGAGACGGGCCGCACCTTCTCCGCCGAGCAGAGCTATCGTCCGATTCTGGTGCTGACGAGCAACTCGGAGAAGAATCTGCCTGATGCTTTTCTGCGCCGCTGCGTCTTCTACCACATCGCGTTTCCCAATCGCGAGCGCTTAAAAGAGATTATCCAGCGTCGCCTGCGTCTCGACAGCGGCTTTACGCCGCAGATGCTCGACAACGCCATCCAGCACTTCGAGAAGATTCGTGATTTAACGTTGAAGAAAAAGCCCGCGACCGCCGAACTGCTGGCGTGGATTCGCATTCTCGAAAAGCGCCAGTTAGATGTCAGCCGCTTGAAACCCGGCGAGGCCGAAGCGCTCGCCTTTACCTACTCCATCCTCGCCAAGAGCAGAGAGGACCAGGAGATGATTGTCCAGAATCTTCAACGATAGAGAGCAAGGAAGTTAAGGGGTTAGCTTTACAAAATCATGGTCAGCGTTAGTCCAAAACAAGATAGTCAATTGATGTTCGGCGAGTTGCTGACGCACTTGCGCCAGCACGGTTTCCCAATCGGAGTGGACCACTACCTGCGTCTTCAGGAATTGCTCGATAAGGTGGGCGCGGCTTGCTCGCCGGAAGATTTGAAGACGCTGCTCTCTCCGATTTTCGCCACCAGCCGCAGCCAGCAGGAGCAGTTTTATCGCGCCTTCGATTCATACTTCTCTCTCTTTGAACCGCCGGTGCTGAAAGACGCGCCCGCGCGCCCGGCTCCTTCGCCGCTCGCCGTGCGCCCGAGAGAAATCAAGCGCCCTGAGCCTCACAGAGCGCCCGCGCGCTTTCAGAAAAAGTGGCTTTATATCGTCGCCCCGATTATCCTGCTGGCGCTCGTGCTCGGCGTCGTTCTCCTGCGCCGGCGCGGCGCTGACGCAAACCAGAACACCGCTCAGCAGCCGAACGCCAATGCGCAGCAGCCGTCGGCTAATGCCAACACGGGCGCGCCGCCCATCATCGAACTGCCGCCGCCCGTCGCCCAGCCCGGCTTCGAGCAGCCCGCCACTGGCATTCCCTATACGCCGCCCGTGACAGACCCCGGAAGCATTCAACCTGCGATGCCGCCAACGCAAACGATGCCGACGGCACAGCCAAACGCAACGCCGCCAGCGTCAACTTTTTACGAGCGCTACCGGACGCTCATCTATCTTGTGGCCTTGCTTGTGCCGCTCTTGCTCTTTGTCGCTTACGAGTGGTACAGGCGTCGCAGCCGTCGCCTCGTTCTCGAAAGAGAGCAGAGGAGGAAAGCGCCCTACGTGTGGCCGATTCATGTCGGCGCGCCGCTGCCGAAGCTCTATGATTCCGAGCAGTTTTATACCGCCGCGCGCCTTTTAAGACGACGGCAGGTTGACGAATTTTATCGTCTGGATGTCGAAGCGACGGTCTCGGCCACCATCAACGCGCTCGGTTTTCCGAGTTTCCGCTACAAGTCTGCCAGCAAGCCGCCGGAGTATCTCGCGCTCATTGACCGTGCTTCGTTTCGCGACCATCAGGCGCAAGCTTTCAACGAATTGACGAAAGCCCTGGAGGCCGAGGGCGTCTTCATCGCGCGCTACTTTTACGAATCAGACCCGCGCGTTTGCCGCGACGAAAGCGGCGCAGAGAGTCTGCATCTCAACGAGCTACAGAACCGTTACGGCAATCATCGTCTGCTGCTCTTCGGAGACGGCGCGAAGTTGATTGATTCGCTGACGGGCAAGCTGGAGATGTGGACGGCGCTGTTGATGAACTGGCAAGACCGCGCCGTGCTCACGCCTGTGCCCGCGCTCTCTTGGTCTTTACGCGAGCGCGCTCTGGCCCAGCACTTCGTGCTGCTTCCCGCCACGCTCGACGGCCTGCAATCGCTCGTTGACTATTTCGAGGCCGCCGTCACGCCAGACATGCGCGTCTGGTCGCGCACAAACGGGCAGCAGCACACGCCCATAGATTTCGAGCGGCCCATCGCCATTAAGATGCTGCGCGATTATCTCGGCAAGGATGTCTTCGAGTGGCTCTGCGCCTGCGCCATCTACCCTGAGCTGCATTGGGACCTGACGCTTTATCTGGGCGCGCTGCCCTCTCTCGGAAACAATCTGGTCACGGAGCAAAACCTGCTTCGTCTCTCCTCGTTGCCTTGGTATCGCACCGGCACGATGCCCGACAATCTGCGCTGGCTCTTGATTAACGAACTGCCGTCCGAGAAAGCCAGAGCGATTCGCACGAGCCTGATTCAACTCTTGGAAAAGAATCCGCCGCCCAAGGAGACGATTGCGGAAGAAAGCTATCAACTGAACCTTGTCGCCCAACGCTGGCTGCACAGCCGCAGCCGCCAACGGCTTCGCGAACTGCTTGAGTTGATGCGCAGGCTTCCGCGCAGCGTCGCGCTGCGCGACCAGACGCTGCTTCGCTATCTCGAAGCAGCGCCGGCTCCGCCGCTCAATTTCACGCTGCCCGAGCGTTTTCGCAAGCTCTTTTATCAACACGGCCTGCCTGCTTTCGGCTTCAAGAGCAGCGCGCTGTTGCTGCTCACCGTCTTAACGGTTGGCGTCGCCTGGACGGCCATTCTCACGCTGGCTCCAAGAACCCAACCGACCGACACGCTGAGCACGCTCGTCGCCGGTTCTCTGCCCACGCCGACGCCCGACCCGTTCCCAGCCTCTTCGGCTTACCCGACGCCCGACTACACGGCGCAGAACCCCGCGGGCCTCGACCCGAACGCTTTTCCCCAAACGACCGACCCCAACGCTAATGCTTCCGGCTTCCCTTCTGCGCAGGATTTCCCGCAGGCGACAGAGCAGCCGAAGACCGGCACGCCCACGCCCTACACGCCGCCCGCCACCAGCGGCGGAGGCGTCAGATTTCCACGTCCTCCGAAAACATCGCCAGGCACAGAGGCACAGACCGACGCAACGCCGACGCCGACACCGCAGCCGACGCCGTCGCCGTTTCCGCCGCTTCCCAAGGCTGCGCAGAGCACCACTGTCACACCTTCGACGCAGGCGACACGCGGCGGAATCGCGCCGCCCGCGTCTTTGACGCCGGAGCAAGTGGTGCAACAGGAGACGCGCCAGCAGACCGCGCCCAACAAGACCTCCAAAGGCGGGCCGCGCAATGATGCCCGCGCCCGCATCAACGCCGCGCAAGCTTTTCAAGAAGCCGAGCAGCTACGCGTGCAAGGGTCTCTGCCGCAGGCCGTTAAAAAGTATGAGGAAGCGCTGGCCGGATACCGCGAGCTTAAAGACCGCGGCAGCGAGGCGGCGATGCTCAACAACATCGGCTGGGTCAATTACCTCGCGGGCGAACGCGAAAAAGCGCTCAACCTCTACAGAGAGTCTTTGATAATCAAGCAGGAGATTAATCATCGCGCGGGCCAATCGACTGTCCTCAATAACATCGGAGAGGTGTACGAAAGCGCCGGCGATAAGACACACGCGCAGGAGTTCTACGACCAAGCGCTCGCCGTCTGGAAGACCGACACCAGCCCCGACAAGAAGATGAAGGCGACGGTCGCTGACAGGCAGTTGAAACTGACGGACACGACAACCGAGCAGGAGTTGCGAACTCTCTCCGGCCACACCGGCAACGTCTTTGAAGTCGTCTTCAGCCCCGACGGCAAACGTTTGGCAACGGCCAGCGACGATGGGCAGGTTAGAATCTGGAACGTGACGAGCGGCGAGACGCAGGTGACGTTCACACCCGGCGCTGCCGCCTATCATCTCACCTTCAGCCCCGACGGCAGGACCATCACGACGACCGAAGCCAACGGGAGAACGCAGGTCTGGGACGCCGCCAACGGCCAGCGCCTGAGCATCACCGAGCCGCCCGCTCCGGTTCAACAGCAGCAGCAGCCGGTTAAAAAGTCGTAATCAGCCGGATAAGACGGCCAGGCGTTTCAGGCCGCCGGCGCAAAGAACAGAAGGGCGCAAGCTCGCAAAGAAACTGCTCAAGAGTCTTCTTTGCGAGCTTTGGTTTTTATTTAACTTTTGCGCCTGTGCGTTAAATCGCCGCTTCCCTAACCGCTCAATTTAATCTCACACCGCGCTTGATTTTGCAGGAGCGCCATCGTGTGCTTAAATGCTTTCGAGGATTTCCATGCTGCACAAAAACACGCTCGACCCGTCGCAGACAGCGCTTGCCATCATAGACATGCAGGAGGCTTTTCGCGGCAAGATTTCCGATTTCGCGGAGGTGGCGGCGCGCATCGCGCTCGTCGCCCACGCCGCGCAGCTTTTGCACGTCCCCGTCATCGTCACGGAGCAATACCCGCGCGGCCTCGGCCACACGGCAAACGAGATTACAGCCGTTCTGCCCGACGGCTATGAAGCGGTCGAGAAGACGGCTTTTAGTTCCTGCGGCGCGCAGGATTTCGTCGGGCGGCTCGATGTCGCGGGCACACGCCACGTTCTTATCTGCGGCATCGAAGCGCACATCTGCGTTAATCAAACAACTCACGACCTGCTGGCGCGCGACTACACCGTGCATCTCTTAACAGACTGCATCGCCGCCCGCACCGCCCAAAACAGACAACTCGGCATCGCTAAGATGCAACAGAGCGGCGCATTACCATCGTCAACGGAAAT
>CAZEZJ010000262.1:0-7478 GCA_964516695.1 uncultured Blastocatellaceae bacterium | reverse complement strand
ACACCAGCGACGAGCGCGTTCGTCATCTACACGGCGCGTCGTTCCGGCTGTACACGCATCGCTCCCACAAATATCGCAGCCGTTCACGTAGCTCCGGCAGTCGCCGCCATGATTCAGGGAACGACTGCGACGACAGTCTGAACGAGTGCGACTGTTATCGGAACGGTTGCGACTATCATCGGAGCGCTTCCGACTATCGTCGCACCTGCTGCGACTGTTGTCGGAGTCATTCCGACTGTAGTCGGAGCCGCTCCGACGATAGTCGCAGCCGTTCCGATGATAGTCGCAGCCACTCCGACTATCGTCGGAATGACTCCGAGAAACTCGAAAAAACGCCCCGCCGTTATCGCGCAAGTACTGTTAACGCTTTATTTTCTTAACTTTGCAGCCGCGCCGCTTGACTTAGTAGCTCAACAAGCTCGTCTCTCGTCAAATTGATACGGCCAGCGCCGTTGGTGGACGCCCTGACGGTGGCGGCGGCGGGCGGGCGTTCCCCTGTTGAGCATGTTAAACGCGTCTCGTGCAGGTAGCCGCACGCCTGGCAACGCGCGCCCTCGTCCAAGTAGCCAGCGGCCTCGCGCACGTTAATCAGCTTTTCGATGGCGTCAGCCGGAAGATTCTGCGAGCCGCCGAGCAGCCTTGAGAGGATGGCTATCTTGGCTGTGTGCTCAAGGGTTTCGAGGCGGTCAAACGCCTGCCACAGGTCAGCGCCGTAAGCGACCGCGCCGTGGTTCGCCATCAACAGCGCGTTGTGACGCTTGACGAGCGGGCGCATCGCCTCCGTCAATTCGTTGGTCGAAGGCGTGCCGTAGGTGGCGAGCGGAACGCAGCCCAAAGTCAGTATCACTTCGGAGAGAATCGGCTGGTCAATCGCCAGGCCCGCGACTGCAAACGCCGTCCCGTGCGGCGGGTGTGCATGACACACCGCACGCACGTCAGCGCGCTCGCGGTAAATCAACAAGTGCATCGCAAGCTCCGAGGAAGCCTTGCGGTCGTTGAGCGCCTGGCCCGACATGTCTGTGACGGCGAGCGAGTCTTCCGTCATGCGCCCTTTGCACGTCATCGTCGGCGTCGCCACGATGCGCCCGTCGTCCAGACGCACGCTCACGTTGCCGTCCGAAGAGACGACATAAGAGCGCTCGTACATCAACTGCCCGACGCGCACAATCAAGCGCCGCGCCGTCTCCTCATTCATGTATCACTCGCCAGTCATGCTCGACTTCGGCAATGCCCGCCGTGCAACCGAACGTGTAGCGGTGCGCGAAGTAATAACCGGAGCAACTGTAATCAACCGTCACCCACAGAGGGATGGGCCGCCCGTCCTCCGTTGCCGGACGAAACCGTATGCGCTGTGCTGCCCGCACCGCATCATCTGCAAACTCTGCGGTCGCCTCAGACAACAACTCGACCTCCGAGACAGTTCCGTTTGCGTCGAGCAGCGCACGCAGCCGCAGCGTATCCGTCGCTCCCTTCAAGCGCGCCTCCTGCTCCGTGTAAGTCAGAGCGGGAACATTGCGAATGATGAGCCACGTCCGGCTCTGCGCCGGCATCTGTGAGACTGAGCCGCGCGCCCTTCGCCAGGGCGAGTCAAACACTCCGGCCAACATCACCAGCAGCACGCCGATTTTCAAAGCCACGACGAACGGCACCACTCTCTTCATAAAACTCGCGCACATCTTTTCAACTCCTGTCTCTTCTGTTACAACTCCTGCTCCTCGCGCTCCACGATTTCCTGGTACACGGAAACGCTCTGCGGGTTCTGCGTGCTGCTGCCCTGTGGCCGCGCCAGAAAGTAGGATAATGATTCCAGCGAGATAGTTAAGTCAACATTTTTCACCTTCACGTCGAGCCGCGTGCGCAAACGGACGGGCGCGAAATTCAGCACCGCCTTCACCCCCGCCGCCATCACCTGATTCAACACCCGCTGCGCCACACGCCCCGGCACCGCAATCACCGCGACATCAATCGCCTCCTCGCGTACCACGCGCTCTATCTTCTTCACATCGTAAATCAGGATTTCGCCCTCGCCGCTGCGCCGCCCAATCTTCTCCCTATCGTTATCAAAGAGCGCCACGACCGTGAAGTTAGACTTCGTGAAGCCTTTGTAGTTTGCCAGCGCCGTGCCGAGCCTTCCCGCGCCGATAATTCCAACTCTGTGCGCGCGGTCAAGGCCCAGAATCTTCGTGATGTGCTGGCGCAAGTCCTCGACGAAATAACCGACGCCGCGCACACCAAACTCCCCGAAGTAAGCGAGGTCTTTTCTAATCTGCGCGGAGTTGAGATTAAACTGGTCGGCCAGCGATTGCGAGGAAACTGTTTTGATTCCTAAGGCTGCCAGCCGGTTGAGGCAGCGCAAATAAACGCTCAAGCGGTTCGTCGTCAGTTCCGAAATTTTTTCCGATTTCATTACGCTTTACTACCGAAACTGGGTCTGCTCTGAACGTAGTATAGCCCTAACCCGAGCAAGTAGGAAATAGGACGAGCGGCCAGCTTAAAAGCACGCGGCCATGAGGCTCGAAAAGCTCCCCCGTCATCCTTCGCGCGTGCCGCCTTCCGGCTGCTCTTGTTGCCGAATCCGCGTTCGATAAACTACAATCGAACACGAAAACGAAGGCGCTCCCGAAATTCTCTTCTTCGGCAGAAATCTATTTCAATAGGCTAATGATTGCACATTTATCCGGCACCCTACTCGTCAAACAAACTAACACTGTGATTGTTGACGTGGGCGGCATCGGTTACGAAGTGACCATCCCGCTCTCGACCTTTTACGACCTCGAAGATGTCAGCAAACCCGTTCAACTGCGCATCTACACGCACGTCCGCGAAGACGCGCTCCAACTCTACGGCTTCAGGACAGCGCGCGAGCGCGAACTCTTCCTGCGCCTCATCTCCGTTAGCGGCATCGGCCCCAAACTCGGCATCACGATGCTCTCCGGCATGAGCGCCGATGAAATCATCGCTTCGATTCGCACCAACAATCTAGCGCGCTTAACTTCCATTCCCGGCGTCGGTAAGAAGACAGCCGAGCGCCTCGTCATCGAACTGCGAGACAAAATCGCCGCGCTCTCGTCGCCCGCCCTCGAAGAGGAATTCGCCACCCAAACCGGAGCGGGCGCACACGCCAGCGAAGATGTCATGCGCGACGATGCGCTCTCGGCGCTCGTCAACCTCGGCTATCAAAAAGCGCCCGCGGAGAAAGCCATCACCGCCGCCATGCAGGAAGGCGGCGACCTTTCCGTTGAAGTCATCCTGCGCCGCAGCCTGCGCTTGTTAGCCAAAGGCTGAAGACGATTTCATCATTTACTCATTTACTCATTGATTTATTGACTCATTTGAAGAGCGAAATCAAGCAATGAATAAATGATGAAATGACACAATGAATCAATCCCCTTATGGACGAACTCGAACCAGCCAACAATCGCGACGCAACCTTGCTCGATGAGGAGCGACAGTTCGAGCTTTCCTTGCGCCCGACGCGGCTTGGCGAGTACATCGGGCAGCGCCGCGCGACCGACAATTTAGGCATCTTCATCAAGGCCGCGCGCGGCCGACGCGAAGCGCTCGACCACGTGCTGCTGACCGGCCCGCCCGGCCTCGGCAAGACGACGCTCGCCAACATCATCGCGACCGAAATGAGCGCCGAACTGCGTTCGACCGCCGGGCCGATTATCGAAAAGAGCGGCGACCTAGCCGCCTTGCTGACCAACTTGCAGGAAGGCGACGTGCTCTTCATAGACGAGATTCATCGCCTCAATCCGGCCATCGAAGAAGTGCTCTATCCGGCGATGGAAGACTACCAACTCGACTTGATGATTGGACAAGGCACAGCCGCCCGCTCCATCAAGCTCGACTTGCCAAAGTTCACTTTGGTCGGCGCAACCACGCGCGCCGGATTGATTACAGCCCCCTTGCGCGGTCGCTTCGGCATCGTCTTTCATCTGGATTTTTACAGCCACGAGGATTTGGAAGTCATCGTCAAACGCTCCGCAGATATTCTCAAGGTTCAGATTGACAACGGCGGCGCGCGCGAGATAGCGCGCCGCGCACGCGGGACACCGCGCATCGCCAATCGCCTGCTCCGGCGTGTCCGTGATTACGCCGAAGTTGACTACGACGGGCGCATCACCCAGGAGGTCGCCAACGACGCGCTCAACCGCATGGAGGTTGACACTTTCGGCCTTGACGAAGTTGACCGCAAACTTCTGCTGACCATCATCGAAAAATTCAGCGGCGGTCCCGTCGGGCTTGGCACCATCTCCGCTTCGATTCACGAAGAGAAGGATTCCATCGAAGAGATTATCGAGCCGTACTTGATTCAGATAGGCTTTCTCAACCGCACGCCGCGCGGGCGCATGGTGACGCGTCTCGCCTACCAGCATTTCGGCATCAACCAGACGATGCCGCCGCAGCCCCCCGGCCTCTTTGATGTCGAATAAAAAGTTTCGTGGTAGATTTATTAAGCCATGAAAAAGCCGCCTCGCAACATTCGTCCCGCTAACCCTAGCGTCAAAACGCCCCGGCGCATGTCGCCCTCTCAATGCTTCTTCATTGTTATTGTCATAACGCTGCTCGCCCTCTCGTCTGCATCGCAACCAACCAGCGCGCAACAACGCGGGCGCAGTAGTAGCGGTGGCAATCGCGCACGGCCCACAGCTAAAGCGCAAGCGCAGGAATCCGAGCGCGCACGCCGCGCTAAGGCTTTAACGCTCCTCAGCGAAACGGCTGAAGAGGCGCGCAACCTCGACGACCTCTTTTATCGCGCGCGCCTGCAAGCGCTCGCCGCCGACGCTCTCTGGCCCTTCGATGCCCAACGCGCACGCATCATCTTTCGCCGCGCTTGGGAAGCGGCCACCGCCGCCGACAAAGCTGAGCGCGAGGCGGAGATAGTTGACGCGGGCACAACTCCCGATGAGGTCGGGCCATTCACGGAAGCGCGTGATGAAGTGCTGGCGAAAACGGCGGCGCGCGATGCGGCCCTGGCGAATGTTTTTCTAAGCGACTTGTTGAAGGAACCCAGCGGCGAAAACAATCCTGAGCAGGACGCAACGACTACCGCGCGCAAAACATTATGGCCCGTGCCAAGCAAGATGGGGGAGCGTCGCCTCGCGCTCGCTTACCAGTTGCTTGCCGGAGACGAATTTGAGAGCGCCATGAGAATCGTCGCGCCCGTCGTCGCAGAAGGCCAGAGTTTACCGCTGATGACGTTCATGCTGCGCTTGCATGAGCGAAACACTGCGGCGGGCGAGGCTCTCTATAGCGCGATGGTAACGCACATGCTCCGCTCAACTGAGGCGGATGCCAACACCGTGTTGCTGCTTTCGACGCCGATTGTTTCGCCTGAGTTGATAGTCGGGGTTGACGAGAGCGGCGCGTTGCAGTTTATTCCGGTCAGGCGCGAAAACCCGCGGAGTGGCCCGCAGCCTATTATGCAAACTACGCGCGGCCAATTTTTCAAAGCCGCTGCCAGCGTGCTCTTGCGCTCTCCCCGCCCCGGCGCGATTGAAATCCAGGACAAAGCGGCGCGCTATTTCGCCATCGGCAGGCTGTTGCCACACTTCGAGCGCGAAGCCCCGCAACACGCTGCGGAACTGCAAGCACGGGCTAACGCGATTCTCAATGAATTCGCGGAGAACCGGCGAGAGGCTCTCTCATCGCAACTTGGCCTTCGCACCCTCGGCGCTCCGGCTTCGACCGACCCGCTGCGCTCACACTTTGACGAACTCGCGCGCACGGGCGAGCAGGCCGAGCGCGACCGCATCACCACCAGAATCGTTCTCATCGCCACGCGCAATCGCGCTTGGGACCGCGCGCGTCGTGCCGCAGCGGAGTTAAGCGACGAGGGCACGCGTCGTGCGGCCAACTCTTTCATCGCGCTTCATCAAATCGCAGACATCGCAAACGCTTACAAAGACGAAAAGGATGACGACTACGAAAGCATCGTGACGTTTTTGAAGGGCGCGGACGTGCCGCCGGTGGCTTCCGCTTGGGGCTACGCGCAGGCGGCCCGCGTCGCCGCGCGTCAAAAAGAGCGGCAGCGCGTCGTCGAACTTTTAACGGAAGCGGAACACTACGCCGAGCGCACGGACGCCAACACGAGCCAGCGCGTCGCGGCCTACGGAGTGATAGCGACAGAGGCCGCGCGCCTTGACCAGCAGCGCGCTTGGGAATTGCTGACGCAACTCGTCAAGGCTGCCAACGCGCTTGAGGATTTCGCGGGCGATGAAGTCTCAATCGAGTTTCGACCGGACGAAAATTCAGCGCCCACGTCCGAAACGCCCTTCACCTTCACCGCGGACGTATTCCGTTTGGACACCATTTTTGCGACAATGGCGCATCTGGATTTTGAAAGAGCCATGACGAGCGCGCGTGCGCTCCAAGGCGACGTGCCGCGAGCCTTCGCCCAACTCGCGATTGCCCGCGCGGCGTTAGTAAAGAAGTGATGAGTGATGAGTGATGAGTTAACCACTCTTTCTTTCACTCATCACTCATCACTTATCACTTATCACTGTGTTAATTTATCAGTGAAAAATGCGACGACGTTTCTCGTCTTTTTCCCGTCATTCCTTTGGGGTGCGCAATCGCGCGCCGTGGCTAACTATGCTCGGCCACAGCCTGCATTATTTTCACGAGAATGACCTGTTCACGTCTGCCGCGGCGATGAGCTACTTCGGCCTGCTGACGCTCTTTCCGGGGTTGCTGCTGCTGCTGGCATTGAGCAACGAACTGGCGGGCACAGGCGCGGTGCTGGCGCAGATGATGACGCGCGTCGTGCAGGTCTATCCCGGGTCGGCTGAATTTCTGCGCGAGACTGTGCGTTCGCTCTCAAACATCGGGCCGGGCGTTATCATCACTTGCATTTTCGTCGTGCTGTGGGCCGGGTCTTGGGTCTTCGCCGTCATCGAGCGCGCGCTCAATCGTATTTGGGGCACGACCTCGCGCGCCTTCTTGCGCGGGCGCGCTTTGACGCTCGCCATGATTGGCATCGCGGGGCTGTTGCTCTCCATCTCTGTGATTGCCACTTCCATCATCGTCGCTTTGCAACAACTGGCCGCGCGCATTCCGTTGCGCGCGCTTGAGCGCATGACGCTGCTCGCGACCGTCACCAGCGCTTTCTGGCAAATCATCTTCACGCTGCTGAGCATCCTCGTCACCATCGCGCTCTTCACGCTCGTCTATCGTTTTATGCCGAACGCGGAAGTGAGCTTGCGCGATTGTTTGCCGGGGGCTGTGCTGGGCGGGCTGTTGTGGGAGTTGTCGAAATATATCTTCGCTTGGAGTCTGCATTATTTTCATTACGACCAGCTTTACGGGCCTGTGGGCGCGGTGGTCTCCGTGATGACATGGAGCTACGTGTCGAGCCTCATCTTGCTCTTCGGCGCGCAACTAACAGCCGTCTTTCACCGCGAACATCCGGCAGAACCCGTCAAGCCTTCGCCCGCGGATGCCGCCATCGCTCCGTTGCCGTAAACGCTCTCCAT
>CAZEZJ010000261.1:0-7489 GCA_964516695.1 uncultured Blastocatellaceae bacterium | reverse complement strand
GGATTATTTTTCGTGAATTTCTATGCTTTGAGCCTGAGTGGAGACCCTTTGCGCCCGACCTCGATGCGATGTTGATGGAGGCTGACGCCGCGCTGATGATTGGCGACCCCGCGATGAGTTTTCAGCGCGAGTCTTTGCGCATTTATGATTTGGCGAGCCTCTGGCGTGAGCACACCGGGCTGGGTTTCGTCTTCGCGATGTGGATGGCGCGACACGACGCCGAGCAGAGCGTGCGCGCCGTTGATTTCACGGGCGCGCGTGATGAAGGTCTCACGCGCATCGAAGAAATTATTACGAACTACGAAGGCGCGCTGCAACTGTCGCGCGGCGAACTGCGCGATTATCTACTGGAAAACATTTCTTTCACGCTCGACGCCGAGATGCGCGCCGGACTCAATCTCTTCTATCAACTCGCGCACAAGCACGGGCTGCTTTCCGTCCTGCGCCCGCTGCGAATGCTTAACCGTTAGCAACGGTCTCCTTCGAGTTTAGCAACCTGCCATTTTGGGTTTGCGATTTGCGATTCGGATTGCGGATAATGAGCAAGAAAGCCGAGTAATACGAACTGGAATCAAAATTGCTTTCAAGTTAAGCGGGAAATTAAAGCTTGAGAGCGACGAGCCGGATGAAAAATTCAATTGACGTACAACCTATCCTAGACCGCGCGCTGGCGGGCGAGCGCCTGACGATTGACGACTGCACACAACTGCTTGAATCTGATGATTTCGTTCGCATCGGGCTGGCCGCCGACGAAATTCGCAAGCGCTGGCATCCCCATGGCGTCGTCACATACATCATTGACCGCAATATTAACTACACCAACGTCTGCAACGTCGTCTGCACCTTCTGCGCGTTCTACCGCAGACCGGGCCACGCTGAAACTTACGTCCACTCGATAGACGAAATCCGCCGCAAGATTGATGAGACCATCGCGCTCGGCGGCACGGGCGTGCTCATGCAGGGCGGGTTGCACCCGGACTTTGGCCTCGAATGGTATGAAGACTTGCTGCGCACGCTGCACGCCGAATACCCCGGCTTTCAGCTACACTGTTTTTCGCCGCCCGAGATACATAACATCCATCTCATCTCCGGCCTCGATTATGAAACCATCATGTCGCGTCTCAAGGCTGCCGGACTCAACAGCCTGCCCGGCGGCGGCGGTGAGATTTTGGACGACGAGGTGCGCAAGCGTGTGTCCACCAAATGTACGACCGATGAATGGCTGGCCGTGATGCGCGCCGCGCACAAGGTGGGCTTGCGGACGACCGCGACGATGATGTTCGGCATTGGCGACCGTGTTGAGCACCGCGTTCGCCACTTGCAGCGCATCCGCGATTTACAAGACGAGACCAAAGGCTTCACCGCTTTCATCCCTTGGACGTTTCAACGCGAGAACACGGCGCTCGGCCGCCGCATCAAGGAAGAACCGACCGGCATTGACTACCTGAAAATGCTCTCGGTCTCGCGTCTCTTCCTCGACCACATAGAGCACTTTCAATCATCTTGGCTGACGCAAGGCTTAAGGCTCGGGCAGGTCGCGCTTCGTTTCGGGGCAGACGACATGGGTTCGATTATGATTGAAGAAAACGTCGTCTCGGCGGCGGGCGCAAGCAACGTTGCCGACGAAAAAATGCTCCGCTACCTGATTCGCGAAGCGGGCTTCCAACCGCAACAACGCGATATTCTCTACCATTACGTCAACCGCGAGGAGTCTTTGCCGCTGGATGCGAAAGAGTCTCCGCCGCTGCGCGAGTTGACGGTGTTGATGGCGGATTGAAAGGCAGGCATAAAGGATAAAGGATAAGAGCGTGGCTACTTATGATGAGTAGCCACGCTCTTCTTTATCAAGCAACAAGAGGGCTTGCGGGATTCTTGCTGGTTCATTAAACGCTTGATTTATCGTGGGTTACATTTAGCCGTCATAACTTTTCGATAATTGTGACGTTTTCGACAAAATTGGCTTGACATCAGTTGACCGTTCCTGTAGCTTGCACGTTCAATTTATTCGAGATAGCAGCAGTACCCGCAAAAATTTAGTTTACCGGCCTAAGTTACACTTACTTAGCAGAACCGCTCCAATAGAGTACCCCCTCGATAACGCTCTACCTTTCAGGGATTACCTACAACGGGTCGAAGACAGGCGCGCGATATTCTTCCCGCCTCGTCGGCTGACATAAACGCCGCCACCCGATTCAATGCGGATTTCCCGGACGCGAAACATTTGAAGACTTCTGGATGCGCTTCCCCCGCGCTATTTCCAGCGCGAGCAACAGCCACACGCCCCACGCGTGCTTGGCTGTTGGTCGCTATCTCCCAACGTGTGTTTTTGAAACTAATTCTAGTTTGCCCCAACTCTCAACTTTGTTGACCCGTTTGCCGAAAGCCCTGTGAAGGATAGCCCCCAATGAAAAATTTTCGTCGCTTCGTCGCCCCCAAAACCGCTGGCGCACGCCTCATCGCCGCCCTCATCGCCATTTGCGCCATCATTTCTGTCTTTAGTTCGACAGTCCAAATGCAAGGCAAGTTGAGCACAGCCGATAAGGCTGCCGAAGCTTTGGCCGCACCGCAGATGCCGTCGGAAGTCAAACCGGCGAGAGCGGAAGGTGAACAGCCCGCACGTTCTCTCATTGACGAGACAATCACGGACTTAAAAAACTCCGCTGACGCACAGGAGCTTTTCGCATCAACGGGCGACAACGCCCCGACCGTCGCCGGAACGTGCGAGACCGCAGGCCCGATTGAAGTCGAATCAACGGGCGGCACACTCGCAGGCGTGCCCACACCCTACGCCACGCTCGCGCTGGCCTTCACAGCCATCAACGGCGCAACGCTCCACACCGGAACAATCACGATTGACGTTTGCGGCAACACCGTCGAAACAGGGACGGCAGCCTTAAATCAAGTGGCGGGCGTCACCTCAGTCACGATTGCTCCGGCTGGCGGCGCGGCGCGAACCATCACCGGCGCGATTGCGGCTGGCAGCCCGTTGATTAATCTCAACGGCGCGGACAACGTGACCATCAACGGCCTGAACACTGGCGGCAACTCTCTGACGATTTCCAATACATCCACTGGAACAACTGCCGGAACGAGCACCATTCGTTTCATCGCAGATGCGACGAACAACACCGTCACGAATTGTTCGATACTCGGTTCGTCAGCATCCACGTTAGCCACCGCTGCCGGAACAATCCTCTTCAGCACGGGAACGACAACCGGAAACGACACCAACACGATTTCCAACAATAACATCGGCCCCGCCGGAGCGAATCTCCCATCGAAGGCGATTATGGCGAGCGGCACAAGCTCCGCCATCGAAAATGATAACGCGCAGATTACCGGCAACAACATTTTCGACTACTTTCTTGCTACCGGAAATCATTCAGGTATCAACATCATTGATGGTAACGAAGCTTGGGCAATTTCAAATAACAAATTCTATCAGACAGCCACCCGAACGGTTACGACAGGGGCTTCGCGCCATTCGGCAATAACATTAAACAACGCAAACGGCGGTTTTCTCGTTAACGGAAACACAATCGGCTTCAGCGCAGCAAACGGAACGGGAACATACACGATTACAGGCACGTCAAATGAGTTCAGAGGTATTGATGCAGCCAGCGTCAGAACGACCGCTCCCGCCACCGCTATTCAAAACAACACAATTTCCGGGATTAACCAGACATCAAGCCGAGGTTCGACAACGACATCGCTGTCAGCTTTCATCGGCGTGGCAATGGGAACGACGGACGGTTTAATTAACGCGATGGGCAACACTATCGGCAGTCTCGACGGCTCTTCAACCATCGTCTTAAATCTCACGTCAACCACTGCCAGCACCGCGCCCGTTATCGGCTTTTACAATTTCAGCAACTTAGCTACAAATATTTCCGACAACAACATCGGCGCGATAACCATTCAAAGCACGGGAACGACTACGGGATTCAGAGGGATTCTCGTCAATACGGCTACGGGTGTTGCCGCGACCATTAGCAACAACACCATCGGCGGAGCAGTCGCCGCCGGAGCTATTACCAACACGCAGGTCGGCTCTTATGCTATGTACGGCATTCAAACCTCTTTACCCAATGCCACCATCACCAGAAGCACTATCCGCAACATAAGCGGCGCTTCCAATGGCGCGAGCCTAATCATCTCGGCTGGCATTCTCGCATCGGGAAGTACGGGCGCGAATACCATCTCGGAGAACACCATTCATTCCTTGAGCAACGCTTCGGGAGCAGCGGCTAACTCCATCTATGGTATGTCTCTCAGCTTGCCCGCGACCGCCAACGTCGTCGAGCGGAATTTCCTTCACTCGTTCTCTTTGACTTCGACGGTGACCGGCACACAGATTTGGGGAATCAGCGGCGGCGCGACCGGAACAACCACCTACAAGAACAACATGATTCGCCTTGGTCTTAACGCGGCGGGCAATTCGGTCACACTTCCCAGTTCCATCATCGGCCTTAGAGACGCGGCAGGCTCAACCAATCAGGTTTATCACAACAGCATTTACATCGGCGGCACGGGCGTGCTCGCCACACCAATCGCTTCAAATTCCTATTGCTTCTTCAGCGACGTTGTAACGGTGACGCGCGCCTTTCAGGACAACATTTTCTGGAACGCGCGCAGCAACGCCGTCGCGGGCGGCGTCGCACACATCGCCATCAGAGTCGGCGGCACAGCGCCGAACCCCGCCGGATTAACCAGCAATTACAACGACCTTTATTTCTCTGGAACAGACGGCGCAACAGGCGTCTTTAACGCCACGGTCATTCCGACGCTCGCCGCTTGGAGAACGGCCACCGGGCAGGATGCGAACAGCATCGCAGGCGACCCCAACTTCATCGCCCCGAACGGCACGAGCAGCACCGTTGACTTGCACGTTCAAAGCAACACACCCATCGAAAGCCACGGCATTGCCATCCCCGCTGTCACGGACGACTTCGACGCCCAGACGCGTGCCAGCCTGACGCCCACAGACATCGGCGCGGACGCCGGCAACTTCGTCTCTTCGGTCGTTCAGTTCAACTCCGCGACCTACAGCGTCAACGAAAACGACGGGACGGGCCTTGCCACCATCACCTTGAGCCGCACGCAGACCGTCGGCGCAGTCTCCGTCACCGCTGCGACCGTCGCAGGCGGCACGGCGACTCCCGGCGATGACTACACGACTACTTCCACCAACGTCATTTTCGCAGACGGCGCGGCCACCGCTACCTTCACCATTCCGATTGTCAACGACGCCATCTTTGAAGGAAACGAAACAATCAACCTCGCTCTCAGCAGCCCCACGGACGGCGCTGCGCTCGGCGCTCAAACCACGGCCATCCTGACGATTGTTGACGAAGATGCCGCGCCCGCCTTCTCCATTGACGACGTGCTGAACGGCGAAGGCGACAGCGGCACAACCAGCTACGTCTTCACCGTCACCAAGACCGGCACGACCGCCTTCAACGCGAGCGTTGATTTCGCCACTGTTGACGGCACGGCCACCATCGCCGATAACGACTATCAAGCGAACAGCGGCACGCTGACCTTCCTGCCCGCCGAGACGACGAAGCAGATTACCGTCCTCGTCAACGGCGACACGACCTTCGAGCTTAACGAAGCCTTCACCGTTCACCTGAGCAATGCTTCGGGCGCGTCCATCTCTGACGCCGACGGTACGGGCACAATCACGAACGACGATGTGCGCCCGCTCCCCAACGGCGTCATCGTTGACGACAACTTTACGGGCCCAATCGGCACAGACCCGGACGGCCCCGGCCCGGCGACCGAAATAGGCTATGACGCCTTCCCCTTCATACAGAGCGGCTGTACGGGCGTTGCCTCCGGCGGCACAGTCGTCGTCAACCCTGGCACTTACACCGAAAACGTGACGATAGCCAAGCCTCTGTCGCTCGTAGGCGCGTATGTGGGTGCTGTCACATTACGTCCAGCCCTCTCCGGGGCTAATCCATGCGCGGGCAGTTCGCTCTGCCCCGGCAGCAGTAATCTCATTCTCGTGCAGGCCAGCGACGTGACCATCAACACCCTCACCCTCGACGGCGACAATCCGGCGCTCACCTCCGGCATCGTCCGCAGCGGCGCTGACCTTGATGCGCGCAACGGCATCATCACCAATCACACGCTAGGCCTCTTCAATAATTTGACCGTGCAGAACACGACCGTTAAGAATATCTACCTGCGCGGCATCTACGCCTCCTCCGGCGGCAGCTTCAACTTCAGCAGCAACACCGTGCAGAACGTCAACGGCGAGGCGGCATCAATCGCCATCTTCGCCTTCAGCGGGGCGGGCACGATAATCGGCAACACCGTCTCCGACGCCAACGACGCCATCGCTGCCAACCACTCGCGCGGCATTAATTTTCTGTCCAATCAGGTGACAGACTCGGCCAGCGGCATTCATACGGACAACGCTGGCTCCGGCGGCGGCGTCTCCGATTTGATTCAGGACAACACCGTCACGAACAGCAAGCAGTTCGGCTACGGCATCTGGACGTTCGTTCCCTTCCTGCCCATCACGGTTAACAACAACGTCGTGAACAACGTCGAAGTCGGCCTCGCCGCGGCTGGCGGACAAAACACGCCCGTCGCCACGACCTTTACCAACAACACCGTCAACGGCATGGGCCGGGCCAACGCCACGGGCGTCTACCTGACGACCGACCAGTTCGGCTTTGGCCTCGGCAACAACTCCGTCATCTTCCGCAGCAACACCGTCACAGGCAACGTTGACGGCTTCTTCCTCGAAACCACCTCCAACTTCATAGAGGGCCGAAGCGCAAGGGCGCTGCCCAGGACCGTCAACGCGGGCGAACCCGGCAGCCAGCAGCCAGCCGAGCAGCAACAGCCAAACAGCCCCGCAGCGCAAGGCACGCTCACGCTCGTCGCGGATTTCAACCGCATCGTGGGCAACAGCAGCACGGGCGTCACCAAAGTCGGCTCCGGCATTCTTCAAGCGACGATGGAAAACAACTGGTGGGGCTGCAACGCTGGCCCAGGCCAAGCAGGCTGCCAGACCGTTGACGCAGCCGTGGACTTCAACCCTTGGCTCGTGCTCACCGTCACGGCTTCTCCCAATCCGATTGCGCCCGGCGACACGTCAACCGTCACCGCTGACCTCGTTCACAACTCCGACGGCGCTATCCCTTCGTCAACCGTTTTCGTTCCCCCGACGCCCGTTAGCTTCAGCGCGACGCAAGGCACAATCGCGCCGCCGTCTGCCACGACCAGCAACGGCGTAGCGACCGCCACCTTCACCTCCACCTCTGCCACTTCGGGCAGCGCTTCCGCGACAGTGGATAACCAGACCACCTCGACCAACATCAACGTCGGTGCCCCGTCGGTCTCCATTGACGACGTGACGCACATGGAAGGCAACTCCGGCACAACCGATTACACCTTCACCATTACCAAGACCGGCAGCACAGCCTTCAACGCAACCGTTGACTACGCAACCGTTGACGGCACGGCCACCGAT
>CAZEZJ010000260.1:0-7490 GCA_964516695.1 uncultured Blastocatellaceae bacterium | reverse complement strand
CCTTTCAATCATCCGGCTTACTGGGCTGGCTTTATCTTAATCGGTGATGAAAGGTAGCTTTGGCATTCAAAGCGAGCTTGTTTGTCGTCCTTTAGTATTGCGGCGCGGCATTGAGTTTGTTCGGCGTGAGTTGATGAAAGCTCAGCTTCTGCGCATGGCGCGCACTTGAGCGAGCAACTTTCGCGGGAGCGGCGAACGAGGATTGGCTTGCGACAGCAGTTGGAATTCGCGTTCAGCTTCGTCGAGCAAACCCGCTTGCGTTAAGAGTAGGCCAAGAGCCAGATGAGAATTGGCAAGGGTTTGCCGCGCGCGCCTTAATTCTTCCGCCTTGTCTTGTTCCAACACTCTGAATTTTGCCTGCGCCGCGGGCAGCACGGGCGAGGTGACGCGCCGCCCGTCTTTGAGCGCCGTCACCTGCCATGAATAGACGCCTCCCTTTAGAGCGCTCGGAATCTTCCACTCCAATCCGGCCAGCGCGCCGCTCGTTGCCACCACGTTGAGCTGCGCGTCCGTGACCGTGACGGTGTAGCTCTCGGCACCGTCAAGCGAGCGCCAGCGAAACGTCGGTTGATTGCTCGGCACTACTTTCCCCAACGGGCTGACGAGTTGAAAAGGAAGCCCGTTGTCCGGTTCGCCCAAGAGCGTGCCCGCTTTTCCATTCAGCTCTGAGAGCTGCGATGGCCTTTCCAGTCTTTGAGTGGAAAGGAGGGCCTTGATTGCTTGCTGCAAGCGAGGCGGTAGCTGCTCAACGCCCTTCACTTCGCCCTTCTTGTCCAGCAGAATGTTTTGCCCGCCATCAGTCAATTGCAGAACGACATTTTCCGTCGTCTCCGGCACAGCCTGGATGTCCGGCGACTGCGCCGCAGGAGCTTCTCGCTCTGTGCCAGCGTTCGTATTATTGCTGGTCTGCTCAGGCGCTTGATTCTCCGGTGAGAGCGCGGGAGGCGACGCTTGGTTGGTTATGTTGTTTGCATTTTGAGAGGGTGTCTGCCGCGTCGTCAGGTTATCGTTTTTGGGGCGGAGGAAAAATAACGCGAGCACGACGACGACTCCGATGATGGTTGCGAGCGCCGTCAGTTGTACACCGCGTCGCTGAAAGAAAGAATTGGCATCAAGGGGCGCGCTCTGCCGTAGATGTGAGGTTGCCGCGTTTGATTGTGGAGCGACGGCTATCGTCGAAGTCTTATTTTGGACACGGTAAGCTTGCCGCGTCTTCGCCCTGCACTCGTCGCAAACTTCCAGATGGCTTTCGGCATTTTCCCTGTCTATCTCTTCAAGCTGTTTTTTCGCGTAGGCTGAAAGCTCCGCGGACGAAAGATGATATGGCTCGTCGGCGGGCGAAGGCGTTAGCGCCGACAGCAGATTGGCGTAGTCCTCCATCTTTGGCGTCGCAGAGTTGCCCTGTGTGGAGCACACGGTGCAGGCGCTGACGTGTTGATGAATGACGAGGAAATCGTCGGGCGCAAGCGTCCGCAGATGATATTGATTCAATAATTGTGAGGTTGGGTGTTCGTGCATCTCTAGTGGTTAATCTCTTTCGTGGCGCTCTTAATAAATCGTGCTCGCATCTGAAAAAACAGTCTTGCTCAAAAGTAGACGGTCAAGGGCGTCTCTTTTCCAGCGCTTTCAGGCGGCGCTGCAAGCGGTCGCGCGCGTTCTTACGCAAATTGATGACCTGCTGGCGCGTCGCACCGAGAAACTCAGCGATGGCCAAATCATCCATCGGCAAATTGGCCCACAGATTTTCAAACTGCTCAAGGGGAATTTCCAGCGTCTCTGCGATTTGCTCGAAGGTCGCGATGTGCGTAGCCGGAAACAGCGTGATGACGTTGATGCGCTGCGGATTCCGCAGATTGAGCAGCAGCGCGATGCGCTGGCGACGCGGCAATTGGCGAATCTCACTCCAGAGCTGTTGCAGCAGTTCGTGATACTCGATAATCGTGTCCGGGCTGACCTGCGCGCTAATGAGATGTTCCGCGAGCAGGCCGTTGTCCTCATCTTCAAAGGGTTCGTCTGGATAGTCTTCTACGCCCAACAGCTTGGCGAGCATTGCCGTCAGGCAGTCAAGCTCAATCGGCTCCTCCCACGCGCGAAAGATGGCTCGCAGCAAGCCGTCGAGTTTGAGGCGGCGGATGTCCGTGCCTTGCAGCTTTGCCTGAAGGGTGTTCTGAAGCTCGATGGTCCAGTGTGAATTGAGACCGTTGCGAACAACGGCGTCCTCAAGATTCCAGCCTGCCAGCCCCGCGAGCCAGCCATGCTCACGGTTCTCAAGGAGCGCAAACTCTGGATGCGTCGTCAAGTAGTATCGAACCTTGTCTTTCAAGTGCCGTCGTCTGGGATACTTGCGACGCAGGTATTCATCGCAAGTGTGGCGAGCAACGGTGGCGATATAGCTGTGTAGATTGCCAACTGGCTTGCCCGTCGAATCCTTTTTCAATTCACGCAAGCGCTTGAGCAGATGAAGCTGGACTTCATTGAAAACTTCTTCGACATCTGGGTTCCTGATTCTTCCATCTCCCGCGTGGGAGTAGAACTGCAATTTGTATCTGAGAATCTTCCTGACAATCGGTTCGACGTGTTCGTTGATTAAACGCGCTAAAACTAACTCTTCCTCTTTCTCATCCGTCGCCAGCAAAAAAGGAAGGAGCAGGGAATCGGTTTGTGTCGTGCTTAGTTTCACCTTACTGCTAAAAGACTCGGAATAAAAACCGGAGCGCTCAGACACCAGCCTGACTCACATCCGCATCCTGCAAGTCTAACACCAGTAGCTCATACTTGCCCTGCTTGTTCGCACCCTCGGCGTGCAACGCGGCGCTAGGTCGGCTGTCGCCTCAGCGCCTACAGAGAATAATAACACTCGCCTGCAAGCTAGAACACCGCAGGCCCTTCTGCTTACGCGCAGTCGTCCTAGTTTCAACGCGTCAGCAAGGGGCGCGGATCTCAAACTCTTGGGCGCAGGCAACATCTCTAAGTTTGCTCTTTAAGGATGCTCTACTTGATAATCACGTTAACGTGAGACTTGAGATTGGCCCACAGAGACACCGGACGATAACTGTTTTGGTGCAGGGATGCTATTCTTTTTCTTCATACAACTATGGCACAGGCGACAGTAACGGACATTCACACTTCATCCGGCGGGGCGCATATCCCTCGCGTCAAACCGCGAGGGCGGTATCTTTTTATGCTCTCGCTCGCCGCGCTCGGCGTCGTCTACGGTGATATCGGCACCAGCCCGCTCTACGCGCTGCGCGAGTGCTTTCACGGCCCGCACGCCATCGCGCCCACGCCCGCCAACATCATGGGCGTCCTTTCGCTCATCTTTTGGGCGCTCATCATCGTCATCTCCATCAAATATCTGGTCTTCATCATGCGGGCCGACAATAACGGCGAAGGCGGCATCCTCGCGCTGACGGCGCTTGCCACCCCGATTAAAATTATCAGTAAAAGCGAGCGGATGTGGCTCGTCATCCTCGGCATCTTCGGCGCTGCGCTGCTCTACGGCGACGGCATCATCACGCCCGCCATCTCTGTGCTCTCGGCAATCGAAGGCTTGAAGATTACGACCCCGTTCTTCGAGCCGTATCTGCTGCCGTTGACGATTATCATCTTGGTCGGCCTCTTTATGATTCAAAGCCGTGGGACGGCCAGCGTCGGCAAGCTTTTTGGCCCTCTCACGCTGCTGTGGTTTACGACGCTCTCGCTGCTCGGCATCAGCCACATTGTTCGTTACCCGACGGTGCTGGCGGCAGTTAATCCGCTGCGCGGCTACGAGTTTTTCCTGCGCAACGGATGGATGGGATTTCTAGTGCTCGGCACAGTCTTTTTAGTTGTCACCGGCGGCGAAGCCCTGTATGCCGACATGGGCCATTTCGGTCAGCGTCCGATTCGTTTCGCCTGGTTCGCGCTCGTGCTGCCCGCTTTGCTCTTAAACTACTTCGGCCAGGGCGCGCTGCTCATCGGCCATCCCGAATACGCGGAACATCCTTTCTATCATCTGGCTCCACACTGGGCGCTGCTCCCGTTGGTCTTGCTCGCGACGGCTGCGACCGTCATCGCCTCGCAGGCGCTCATCTCCGGCGCGTATTCCATCACCATGCAGGCCGTGCAACTAGGCTTTTTGCCGCGCCTGAAGATTGAGCACACGTCGCAGACAGAGTTTGGGCAGATATATCTTCCGGCGCTCAACTGGTCGTTGATGATTGGCTGCATCGCGACCGTGCTGAGCTTCCGCACGTCGAGCAATCTGGCCGCCGCTTACGGCATCGCGGTCACTTCGACGATGGTTATCACGACAATTCTTTTTTACGTCGTGGCGCGCCAGCGCTGGGGCTGGGGCGCGCTTCCGGCGGGCGCGCTGGCTCTGTTCTTCATCGTTATTGACTTGGCGTTTTTCGGCGCCAACATCATCAAGGTGACGCAGGGCGGATGGTTTCCGCTGCTGCTCGCCGTGGTTATCTTCACCGTGATGATGACGTGGAAGAAGGGGCGGCGCATTCTCGCTGAACGGATTCAGGCGGAGTCGCCGCCGTTGGATAACTTTCTGCAAGAGATTGCGCGCCGCTCCCCGAAGCGCGTGCCCGGCACGGCCATCTTTATGAACGGCAATGCGACGCGGACGCCGCCCGCTCTGATACACAATCTTGAGCACAATAAGGTGCTGCACGAAGGCGTGCTGTTTCTGACTGTGAAGACAAGCCAGGTGCCCTATGTGGAGGAGGAGCAGCGAGTCGAAACAGAATCACTCGGCAACGGATTCCACCGCCTCAGAGTCTACTACGGATTCATGGAAGACCCGGATATTCCGAAGGTGTTAGAGAACGTCGAAATCCCCGGCTTCAAGTTTGACCCGCAGGCAGCCACCTACTTTCTGGGGCGCGAGACTATCATCGTCAGCAAGGAGCGTCCGGGCATGGCCCACTGGCGCGAAAAGATGTTCGCCCTCATTTCGCGCAACGCTACGAGCGCCACCGCCTACTTTTGTATTCCCCCCGACCGGGTGGTCGAGATGGGTTCGCAAATAGAGCTTTAAGGATTAAAAAAACCTTTCAAGGCCGAACGCGCTGATGCGCGAAGCGTTACCGCAGGTATTTGTTGAACCATTCGAGCGTGCGCGTCCATGCCAGTTTGGCTGCCGCTTCGTCATAACGCGGCGTCGTGTCGTTGTGGAAGCCGTGCTGCTTGCCCTCGTACATGTGCGACGTGTACACCTTCTGGTTGGCCTTGAGCGCCGCCTCGTATGCCGCGATGCCTTCGTTGACCCGCTGGTCGTTGCCCGCGTAATGAAACAACAGCGGCGCGGAAATCTTGGGCACATCATCAACGCCCGCTTGGCGACCATAGAACGCGACCCCTGCATTCAGGTCGGTGCCCAGCCTGACGGCCAACTGATTGACCATCCCGCCGCCGAAACAAAAACCGACCGCGCCCAGTTTGCCGGTAGAATCCTTGTGGGCTTTGAGCCACTTGGCCGCCGCGACGAAATCTTCGGTCATCTTCTTTCCATCCACCTCTCGGAAGAGAACAGCGCCTTTCTCATCGTTGCCCGGGTAACCGCCAACCGAGGTCAATCCGTCGGGCGCGAAGGCAATGAAATTGGCGAGCGCGAGACGGCGCGCTACGTCCTCGATATAAGGATTGAGTCCGCGGTTTTCGTGAATGACGAGCACGACCGCCTGCTTTTTCCCTTTCGCCGGACGAGCCAGATAACCTTTAATCGAGCCATTGCCAGCCGGGGATTGCACGACTTCGTAGCCCACCTTGATGCGTTTATCATCCGGCTTGACCTGCTGCGCCCAGGCGTAGTTGGGTCTCAGGCTCTCGAAAATCGCGGCGACCGTCAGGCCGCCGACAGCAAACTTGACGGCGCGGTCGAGAAAAGTGCGGCGGCTGATGTCGCCGTGCTGGTATTCGTGAAAGAGGTCTAACAACTCCTGCGGGTAATCACTTGCTACTTTACGTTCCATTCTTTCTCCTTGCATGGCCGCGTCGGACCAGAGCGCCTGCCGAACTTTTTCTCCGGTTTGGTGTGGCCGAAGCCCGACGATAAGATTTCTAATCTTCATAAATTAACACGTCAAGGTTTTTTCTCTAATACTTTTATAGAAAAAAGGGCGAGCGCATGTCCCGCTGGTCAAAACACGAAAGGGCGGATGAACAGTTCTTCGAGTCGTGCTATGAATAGGGGTGCGGGTTCGACGGCAGCGCCTTCGTGTGGCGGCTGAAGCTTTGATGGGCGTTCTAGGGCAGCCAATCTGAGACGCCGGAGGGATTGCTCAACAGCAATCTACTATATAATGCGACCAGGAGACATCTGAATTGAGCAACCTACACAAAGATGAGTTTATGCGCACGCGAAATTATCTTCCGCATCCGAGACGAGCCTTGGCGCTCGCCACCTTTCTGCTCGTCGTCGCAGCTCTGGCGTCGGGGCAGGCGGGCGCGCCCGCTTCGTCCTGCGCCAACTGCCCCGTGTGGAACACGCCGCAGCAGCCCTTCCGCATCTACGGCAACACCTACTACGTCGGGCCTCGCGGTCTGACTTCCATTCTGCTCACCTCCAAGGCCGGGCACGTCCTCATCGACGGCGCACTTCCCGAGTCGGTTCCGCAGGTGGTTGCCAACATCCGCTCGCTCGGTTTCCGTATCGAGGATGTGAAACTCATCGTCAACTCGCACGTGCATTTTGACCACGGAGGGGGCATCGCTGAGTTGCAGCGGCTGAGCGGCGCGGAGGTGGCGGCAAGCCCTTGGAGTGTTGGAGTGTTGACGAAGAGTGGGGTCGGCAAGGGCGACCCACAGTTCGGCAGCATCCCGCCGGTGGCGCTAGTCCCGCGCGCCACCGCTTTGCGCGACGGCCAAACCCTGCGCGTCGGCGACATCAAACTGACGGCCCATTTCACCCCCGGTCACACGCCCGGCGGAACCAGTTGGACATGGGAGTCTTGCGAAGGCAAGCGCTGCCTGAGTCTCGTCTACTCCGACAGTATGACGCCGGTTTCGGCAGAGGGTTTCCGCTTCTCCGACAGCCGCGAATACCCGACGGCGGTTCAGGACTTCGAGAAGAGTTTCGCTTTCTTGCGGGCCGCTCCCTGCGACATCCTGCTGACCTCTCACCCGGATGCGTCGGGACTCTGGCAGCGCTTGGAGGGGCGCGAGCGGGGCGTGCGGCCTGACCCCGTGGTCTCACCGAACGCCTGCAAGGACCTGGCCGAGCGTGCCAGCGAGCAACTCCGCCGCAGGCTCAAGTCTGAGCAGGGCCGCTAATGGCAGACGTGCCGCCTCTTAGCCCGGACAGGGCGACCGCAAGAGCCGTGGCTTTGGTGGGCGCTACGGGCCTAGTCGGGCGGGCTATCTTGGAAGGGCTGCTCGCTGACGGCTCGGTCGCGACCGTCCACGCGCTCGGCAGGCGTCAGCCCGGCGTCTCGCACCCTAAACTCACTCCGCACATAGTGGACTTCGCCGCGCTGTCGCCGCTGCCGCCGCTCGACGAG
>CAZEZJ010000259.1:6844-7513 GCA_964516695.1 uncultured Blastocatellaceae bacterium | reverse complement strand
AACATCAGGGGAAGAAATTTTCTTAACACTTATTTTTACTCCTCAACGTCCGGCCCGGCCCTCCGCAGGCCAGCCCGAACTTCCGCATCAACAGGGTTGGAAAAGCGCGGGCATCATACACGATAACCCGCCCCCTTTGACAAACGCGGCAGACCTCCTAACACTTCATATTGTATTATTCAACTCGGACGACGGCAGACGAGACCAACAACTTATCGCACCACACCGGATTCACGCGGGAGGCCAAGCGATGCACACACTACGAATCTTCGCGGCATCGGCATCAGACATGGCAACGGAGCGCGCCAAAGTGGAGACCATCGCGGCGATGTTCAAACCGCTGGCCGGCTATCTGGGCATCACGCTTGAAGTCATAGACTGGCGCGCGGTCGTGCCTCACGCCGGACGCCCCGAGCAAGTCATTTTAGACCAACTGAAGCCGACCGAGTGGGGCGTCTTCATCGGCATGATTTGGCATCGCTTCGGCACGCCGCCGGGCGGCACGGACCCGGACACACAGAAAGAATATTCTTCGGGCACGGAAGAAGAATTCAAGGCCGCCTATCGTTTGTGGCAGCAGCACGGGCGCCCGCGCATCATGCTCTATCGCTGCACGCGCGCCGTCCCGCTCGAAGCGCTCGACCCCGAGCAATTCACACGCGTCAAAGA
>CAZEZJ010000259.1:0-6799 GCA_964516695.1 uncultured Blastocatellaceae bacterium | reverse complement strand
CAGTTCGAGCCGGGCCAAAGCGACTATCAGGTGTTGTATCAACGGTTCGAGACGACGGAAGCCTTCGAGAAGTTGCTGCTTGATAATTTACAAAAGCTCCTGCTCGAATACGGCGCGAAGATTAAGGGCCAGCCGATTGAGCAGCAAGTGATAGAAGCGCTCGCGCCCAAGATTCCCGACAACCTTCCGCGCCGCGCCTCCTTCTTCGGGCGCGATAAAGAGATGGAACTTGTAATGCGCGCCCTCAGCCCCGCAGACCGCACCTGGGGCATTCTCATAGACGGCATCGGCGGCATCGGCAAGAGCGCGTTGGCAGTCGAAGCGGCCTATCGGTGTAAAGACGATGGCGCATTCGACGCCTTCATCTTCGTCACCGCCAAGCAGAACATCCTCGACCCGCAGGGCATCCGCGAATTGAAGCAAGCCGCTCGCACGCTCGACGAATTTTTAAACGAAACGGCGCGCGTACTCGACCGCACGGACATCCCGCAACTCTCAGGCGACGCCAAGCGACGCGCCCTGCTCGACGCCCTCCGCGAAAAGCGCGCCCTGCTCATCTACGACAATCTCGAAACCCTGACGAAAGAAGAACAGGAACAGGTCGCTGACTTCCTGCGTGAGTTGCCGCAGAACTGCAAGGCCATCATCACGAGTCGCCGGCGCGGCGGCGAAGGCGCGGTCTGGCTACGGCTGGAAAAGTTAGAGCCAGAGGCCGCGCTCCAACTCATCGCGGAGGAAGCGAAGAAGGACACGGGCTTAAACCGCAAGCTCCAACACGCGGGCGAGGCGCGCTGGCATCAACTCTACGACGAGACGAAAGGCTCACCGCTCGCGCTGGTGTACGTGTTGGGATTACTGCGCGTCCGCGCGTCGCTCACCTTCGACGGCGCACTGGAAATGCTGCGCGGCAACACTAATCCAGACTTGCAGAAATTCATCTTTCAGGAAGCGCGCAATGAATTAACCGACAATGACGCGGCTGCGCTCCGCGCGCTCTCCTTCTTCGTCCCCTCCGCCACCTTCGAGGCATGGGCGGAAGTCTCCGCACTCTCCCGCAATGCATTGGAGACAACGATTGACCGTCTCAGTGCTCTCTCGCTTGTGGACTTGCCAGCGGGTGAAGACCGCTATGCCCTGCACCCGCTCACACGCAACTTCGTGCGCAGTGAACTGCTATCAGATGCGCAAACTGAGCGCGCGACAGGGATGCGATTTGCTGAATACTGGCAGGCATATGCATGGCGATATGGAGGCGGAGATGAAAATTACCAGACCTTCAATCTTATCGAAGCCGAGTGGTCAAATCTCAATGCTGTGGCGGATTGGCTGTGGCAGACAGCCAAGGTACAAGGCGATGAGATTGCTGACAAGGACGTAGCTCGAATGCTAGGCCACATGGCAGAAGCTTTGTGTGTTGGAGGTAGCCCTCTGTTTTATATAGGTCGATGGGATGAAAGCTTACAGTTGAGCGAACGCGCGTATAAAGTATTAAGCGCGCTGGGTGACTGGAGCAACGCAGGTTGGCGCGCGTACGATATAGCGGATATTCATTATACTCGAGGTGACACTGATGAAGTAGCAAAATGGGTAGATTGTAGTGTCGAAGCCTGGGCGCGCGGTGGGAGCAAAAGTGAACAGGCAACAGGCACTTTTATGCGTGGGGAATTAGCACGGCAGCGGGAAGATTACGATACCGCCGAGCAATTATTGCAGGACTCGAAGGCAATTTGGCTTGAATTAAAGTTAGACCGGAATGTTGCGACTTCACTCAACAGTTTAGGTGAACTTGAACGCACACGTGAGCACTACGATATAGCAGAAGGTTACTACCGCGCGGCGCTAAAACTCGATGAAAAAACAGAGTGGAAAGAAGGTATAGCATCTCGCTATGGCAACTTGGGCCTCCTGACGCTAGAGAGTGGACGTTGGGCCGAGGCGCGCGATTGGTTTGAAAAGCAATTACCGGTGGCACGTGAAGTCGGACGGCAAGATGCAATTTCAATCGGACAATTCGGCTTAGCGCGTGTGCATGAAGAAGAAGGACGGCCTGACCTTGCCCTGCCGTTGGTGCAAGAGGCGCTGGCGATTCAAGAGAAGCTACACCATGCGAATTTGCCGGAGACACGTGAGATGGTCGAGAGATTGAAGAAGAAGCTAAGCGAGCAGTAGCCGCTGTGGGGCTAGTGGTGAGGGGCGGATTGGGGCGTGCAGAGGTCAGCAGTCGCCAGTGTATAGGTGTGGAGAAATGGAAGGGCGCGGGCATCAACCGGCTTGCAAGGTTGATGGCCGCGCCCGTTTAGTGTGTGTTGGTTGAAGAGCCGTAGGGAGAGTTTGACGCGCTCCTGTTAGTGGCGACCGTGGCCGCCGCGATTGCGACGCCCGCGATTCCAATTGTTATCTCTGCGACCGCGATTCCAACGGCGGTCATCCCAACGCCTGCGATTGTTCCAGCGCCCGCGATTCCAAGTGTTGTCCGTGCGACCGCGATTGGAACGGATGCGCCAGACAGCGCGCCGCCGCCAGCGGCGATTGCGTTGCAGCGCAAACGAGTTGAGCGAGCCGTTCGTGGCGCTCGCCGCTGGCGTGCGAGTTAGTGGCTCGGAAGCAGCAGCAGCGGCGGCAGGACAGATTCCCGCCACAGAAACCAACAGCAGTAATGTGGTTAAGACCTTCTTCATCGTCAAACTCCTTTTTTATGAACCGAAAATCAGGTCTTAGTTCTATCCTCTTTTCGGTGCGAGGTCAAGATTTATCCGGCGCGACCGTGCGGACGACGCTGGCCGCGCGGGAGAAAGATGAGCCACGCATTGAACGCGCGCCGCAAAGGAAACAGCCGCCGCGCAGGCCAGCCGCGAGCGACGATTAAGAGCGGTTTGCCAGCGCGTGCGAACACGGCAGGGCAGACACACTTGAAGGCACGAACAAAGCAGAAAGGCGGCGCGAAGACTCTCATCTTCGCGCCGCCTTTCTGCTCTGCGCCGGACGGAGCGGTGAACATTTTTTACTCCGTACTCTATTGTCCAGCGCCCTATGGGATAAAGGCGGACGGCACGGGCAGGTCGCCGCTCAAGCCCAGATATTGCACGCTCATCGTGTTGGTCGTGCTCTTGATGATGTACCAGGTGGACTCAGCCGGTCGCCAAACGGCGATGTCCGTCAAACCATCACCATCATAGTCGCCAGGCACGGGGCGGTCTGTCAGGTCGCCCCAGTTGCGAATCAGGCTGCCGCCCGTGCTCTTGATGATGTACCAATTGCCTTCCGCGCCGCGCCAGATGGCGATGTCTGCGCGACCGTCGCCGTCGTAATCGGCGGGCACGGGCTTGTCGTTGCTGATGCCCCAGTTCTGTTGGATAGTGCCGCCCGTACTCTTGCGTATATACCAGTTGCCGTCAGACGGACGAAAGACAGCGATGTCAGCCTTGCCGTCGCCGTCATAATCGGCGGGCACAAATTTGTCTGTCGCATCGCCCCAACCCTGCACTATCGAGCCGCCGCTGCTCTTTTTGACGTACCAGTTGCCGTCGGCAGGGCGATAGATGGCGACATCGGTTTTGCCGTCGCCGTCGTAGTCGGCAGGCACAGGACGGTCGCCGCTTTGTCCCCAGCCTTGCAGCGTGCTCGCGCCCGTGGAGCTTTCGATGATGTACCAATTGCCGTCCGAGGGGCGGAAGATACCGATGTCCGTCTTGCCGTCGCCATCGTAATCGCCGGGCGCGGCCACATCGCCTAGATTCGCACGGCCCCACTCCTGCAACTTCGTCGTGCCGTCTGCGCTCTTGACGATGTGCCAGATGCCGCTGCTCGACTGCCAGACGGCGAGGTCTGTACGACCGTCGCCGTCGAAATCCGAGACACGGCTCCGGTTCACAGTCCCGCCGACGTTGACGTTGACGGTATTGGAAGCGCCTGTCATGCCCCAGTTGTTGGTCGCGCGGGCGGTCAGAGTATGCTGGCCGCTTGTGGCGTTAGTCCAAACGAAATTGTAAGTGGTTTGATAACCGTTGATAGTGCCTATCAAATTCGAGTCGGCGTAAAAGTCAACGCGCGTGACGTACTCGTCAGAGCGATTGTTGACGGTCTGCGTGACGGCAGAGATATTGATGTTGCCCAGCGGGAGGCTGGCACCCGTCGTGGGACTGCTAATAATTGTCGCGGGGCCGCCGAAGACGCCGATGGGGATGGCGCTCGACGCGCCGCTCATTCCCTGACCGTCAACGGCACGCGCCGTCAAAGCATAATTGCCGCGCGGAACGTTGTTCCACTCGATGCTGTAAGGCGCGGTCGCGTCCGTGCCGATAAGCGTCTGGTTGGCGTAGAACTCGACGAGCGTGATGCCTTCAGGGTCGCCAGCCGTAGCGCTGATGCTGACGGCGGCAGGCTCACCGTAGGTCGCGTTGTAAGCAGGTGCGACCACTTGAACGACGGGCGGCGTGGCTTCATTTGAATAAGCCGACTCGCCGTTGGCGTTAAAGGCGCGCACGCGGAAATAAGAGGTTGTGCTGACGGTGGTGAAGAAGTCGTTGGCTTGCGCCATGCCTGCCCCGACTGTTCCAATCTGGTTATAGCTTCCGCCTTCGGTCTTCGTCTCAATCTTAAAGCCGACTTCATTATTACTGTTGTCAGTCCAAGAGAGAGCGACGCGATTGCCGTCAACTCTCGTCGCAACGAGACCAGACGGAGCGGCGGGCGCGGCACCCGCCGGAGGCCCTGCAAGGTTAGCCGCACGCAGCGTGATTCTCATCGCCGCATACGGAGCCGTGTCGTAAAACTTCGCATAGGCGAAGACCGATTGATTATGAGCAGCAGCGACAAACGGCGTCTCCTCCGGCGCTGGCGAAGTGGCAACGGGAAACTCTTCGAGCACAACGCCGTTGGCGCTCACGCGCGCGCCGTAAATGTCGCCGCGCACCTGGGCCGGATAGCTCTCGTTGCGCTGGTCTATCCAGTCGAGGACGAACTGCGAGCCGTCCCAAGCGATGGCGGGCTGCGCCTGCAAGTTGGGCGCGGCAGTGATGACAAAGCCGTTCAAGGGGTCTAAAAACGTGCCATCGTCCTGGATGCGCCGCCCGAGGATGTCGCCGTTGATGGTGCTCGTCGTCCACACGACCAGAGCCGAGCCGCTCCCGTAGGCGAGATGCGGATGCGCGGCACCATTTGGCGAGACGGTGAAGGCCGGCGTCGCCGTTCCGTCAGCGGCGACGAAAGCGCCACGGATTGAAGTGACTAAAAACGAAGAATCGTGACGCGCGCGATATTGATAGACCACCAGCCAGCGATTGCCGACCGCAGCCACGCGCGGCGTGTGGTTGAAGTTGAACTGAACCGTCACGGGCGAGTTGAGAATTGTGCCCGCCATGCTCACGCGCACCGCCTGCACGTAGCGAAGCTGAGAGTTTGGCTGGTAAATGTTTGTGACGAGGAACGTGTCGCCAAGCGCCGCCACGTCCGGCGAATCGCCGGCCATAATCAGGAAGGGAGCGGCGTCGAGAATCGTGCCCGACGTTGTGACACGTCGCCCGTAGGTCTGTCGCGTCGTGGCCGTTGCACCCGTCTCCCACACGACCAGATAGACGCTGCCGTTAAAAGCCACGGACGGATTATTGATAGTCTGCGTCCCGCTCGCAATCACGATTGGCGTCTGGTCAATCACATTGCCCGCCGCGTCCAAGCGCTGGGCCAAGATTCGCGCGTCGCCGGAAATCTCGCTGCGGTAAACGCCCAAAAATCCGCCCGCGCCAGCCACCACGCGCGGCTTGCTCTGACGCGGCGCGCCGAGGCCGACGCCCACGTCCGCGCTCACAGCACCCGCGGCAGAAACTCTGCCAGAGCGCACGTCTCCCTCCAACTGCGTGTCGTACCAAACAACTTGCGCTCCGCCGCTGATGCCCGGCGCGACTTCCGCCTGATACTGCGCACCCGAAGCCTTCTTGACGGCGATGTTTGACGCAACGAGAGCGCCCGCCGTTGAAACACGCGCGAGGAAGATGTCTGAGTCACCGTAAGTATTAGTTGCGCTGTTGTAGTCGCCGTTATAGGCAATCTGCCAGTTTGTTCCGTCCCAGCACAGGGCGGTTGTCGTCTCGACGATTCCCGTGTTGGCGACGATGGTGATGGGGGTTGCATCCAAAAGCTGTCCGGCGTGTGAAACTCTCGCGCCGAGGATTTGATAGATGCTGCCGTAACTCTCTGACCACTCGACGAGATAAATGTCGCCGTTAGACGAGACGCGCGGCTTCTTTGGCGAAGTCAGCGAATTATTGTTGACGCGAAAGGGCGCGCTCACAGGATTGAGATTCGCATCGAGGCGCACGGCCTTAACCAGATTCTCGAAGTTTGGCCCTGATGCGAGGTCAACGAAGGTGAGCAGGTAACTGTCTGTCGCGAACGCCAGGTCAGGGTTGGTGAGATACTGGCTGGTGTGCGTATAGATGATGCGCCCCTGCGGGTCTTGCACGACGCCGGCGGGCGAGATGCGCGCCGCGTTGACGACGCGAATCGTGTTGTTTGATGGATGAAAGCCTTCCCACATGGCAATCCAGTTGTTCGCTCCGTCAACAATCACCGTCGCCGGCATTTCGCTTCCGCTCGACCCGCTCTTAATGACGATGGGCGTCGTGTCAAGCACCACACCTTCGGGACTGACGCGCGCCGCCAGCACATCGTAGCTATAGCGATTGTCCGAGTGCTCCGTGTACCAGACGACGAGCCAGTTCTGGCCGTTCCAGGCCACGCGCGGGAAGCCTTGATTGTATGAGGCTTGGGAAATGATGATGGGTGTCTGGTCAATGACGTTGCC
>CAZEZJ010000258.1:0-7519 GCA_964516695.1 uncultured Blastocatellaceae bacterium | reverse complement strand
GTGGGAAGCACTTCATCATGGGCCTTGGCTTAGCCCTGGCCTTTCTGTTTTTTGGCGCGCAGGCGGCGCGAGCGCAAGCCGAGACGTGCGATGTGACGTGGCGCAAAGCCGATAATCCGCACATCATTTCCGGCACGGTGACTATCCCTGCCAACCAAACCCTGTGTATTGAGCCGGGCGTCATCGTGCAGTTTAATGACGGCGGGCGTTTACATATCTACGGGCGAATGAGGGCGATTGGGACCAGCGCCGACCGCATCACTTTCCGCGTTTCAGGACTTCAACCCGGCGGCATCGAAATCGTCGGCACAGCCGAGGTGCAGTTCGCAGACATCACGGCATCATTCAACCTCAATCCGGGCGGCGCGCTCACCTGTCGTGATTGTAATTTCGGCGCGCGCGGTGGGATTCTTTCCGGCGGCCTCGTGTTCAATTATCTACAGGCATTCGTGCTGGTGGAAAACAGTGTCTTCGATTCAAACGCGCAATTTAATAACGCCTCTATTTTTCTGGGCAATGTCATGGCGATTTTGCGCAACGTGACCTTTCGCCATGCTGCCTTTTTCCAAATAGACCACGCCTATCTATACGCAGATAATGTTACTTCACAGAACCGCACTTCCGATGGTCTAACGATTTTGCAGGACTACTGGCAGCCACAGTTTTTGGATAATTTGCATATCACTAACTGCAACGGCGGCGGGCTGTCACTGTTAGCGGGTAATTACGAATTAGGGCCGAACGTGGTTATTCAGAACTGCGTTTACCCTGTGAAGATAAATCATAGCGGGCTGCTTCCGGCCAGCAACATTCCGGCGACCGGCAATCAGAACAACTGGATTGACGGCTCAATCGGCGGCTACGGTATCTATGGGCGTTTTGCGATTCCGTATGTCTCCGGCTCTGCGGATTTCAGCCGCACAGAGATTCAGCCCGGAGTGGTCATCAAGGCGCGTCCGAATTTCGCGTTTGGCACTGAGACCGGCCCCGCTCGCGTGCTCGGTTTGCCCGATGCGCCGATTACGATTGAGCCTTTCACGCCCGGACAAAAATGGGACTACGGCACATTTCACTCGGCGGGCGACCGCATGGAATACGTCGTGTTGGACGGCAGCCGCAAAGGCATTATCAAAACCGGCGTCGGCGGCGTCAGTTATTACATCGACAACTCTGTCTTTCGTAATCACGATACGGCGCTGACTTCTCCGCCGGGTTACTTCGCTTACCTGCAAGGCAATCTGTTTACCAACAACGGCATCGCGCTCAAGGCAACGACCGGCGGCATCCGCGCCTCAGGCGAAACGAACCCCAATCTTTTCGAGAATAACGTGGTGGCCGTCAGCGCCGATGTTAATGCCATTCCCGATGTGCGTTTTAATTGGTGGAATTCTCCGACCGGCCCGACCACGCCGCAAAACCCCGGCGGGACGGGCGATAGAATCGAAGGCACGACCTATTTCCAACCGTTTCGCACCGTGCGCCCTGACCGTTCAGACCACCCGCCCGTAGTTCGCCTGCCGCGCAGGCCTTACCGCCAGACAGCCGGAAACCACGAGGGCGTAGTTGAAAACAATCAGAAAGTAATTCTGCAATGGGAGGCGTTTGACGACCGCGCGATTGTCAAACAAAAAATTCTTTTTTCGGCGAATGAAAACCAGAAAGAGAACTTTAACGTGGTTGCGGACAACTTGCCGCCGGGTCAACGTTCTTATGAATTTACGATGCCGAACGTCGGCGCATCGGGCGGCGCGCACAAAGTTATCCGCGTGGTCGCGGTTGACGAGAAAGGGCAGGAGGGCTGGGACGAATGGCAACCTCTTGTTCCGAGGGGAACTGAGCCGGGCGTGTTGCAAATCACCACTCCCGTTGCCGGACAAACTTTTCGCGGCGGAAGCCAACTCGAACTTGACTGGACCGAGACTGTGCCCTTCAACACTTCGCAGTTTGAAGTATTTTTATTGCTGGACGCAGACCGCAAAGCCATCTCCGTCTCCGCCGGTAATCGAACAGGCGCTTTCACCCCGATTAAGATGCCCTACATCAGCACGGATTCGGCGCGCTTTGCCGTCTACTCGCAAAACGGCGGCAATGATAAAAAATGGTTCTACACCGAGCCGTTTGCGATTCGCCCCGATGCGCGCTGGCCTGACGCGCCGCCGGCAATCTCCCTGTCTTCGCCAGCCGCCGGACAAGCTTTCCCGCCGGGCGCTGTGATTCCGATTTCGTGGACCGCCGATGACGACGAAGCATTGCGCAGCTTTAGCATTTTATATTCGACAGACAGCGGGCGCACATGGCTCACTCTGGTGGAAAATCTGCCGCCCACGACGACGAGTTATAACTGGCAAACTCCGCCCGGAACGGGCTTCAGCGATGTCCGCGTGCGCGTCGTCGCCATTGACCGGCGGTTTCAAAATTCGTCTGACGGCGCACATCGCTCGTTTAGCACCAACGCCGCGCCAACAACCAACACGCCGCCAAGCGTCCAACTCACTTACCCTGAAAACAACGCGACATTTCTCATCGGCCAGAGCACATTCGTCGCCGCCAACGCTTCAGACAGCGACGGCACGATTGCCCGCGTCGAATTTTACGACGGCTCAACTTTCATCGAACTGGACGCGACCGCGCCCTATCAAATCGGATTAAATTACCTGTCGGGTGGAACGCACACGCTGACCGCCCGCGCCGTTGATAATTCCGGCGCGGTCACGGTTTCATCTCCCGTGAACATTACGGTCAACGCGCGACCCGGCCCGGTTCCGCTACCGATAAATGAGCCGAGTTTGTCGAGTCCGCTGAATGGCGCGAGGTTCAATGCTCCGGCAAACATCACTGTGAGCGCGATAACTAACGGCGCGTCAGTCGCGCGTGTGGAGTTCTACAACGGCACTCAGCTTATCGGGTCAGACACAACCGCGCCGTATGAAGTGACCTGGAATGATGTCGGGGCGGGAACTTACACGATTTTCGCCAAGACGATTGCGACCAACGGCGCGGAAGCAATTTCGCAACCCTCCGACATTACAGTGGGCGGCGCAACTACTGCCCCGCGCCGCGCCATGTTCGACTTTGACGGAGACGGCCAGAGCGACATTTCCGTCTGGCAAGGCGACTCCGGCAAGTGGCATATCATCCAGAGCAGCGATGCTTCAATTCGCCTCCAATATTGGGGCGAGCGCAACCTCGGTGACATCGCCCTGCCGGGCGACTACGATGGCGATGGCAAGACAGACATCTGTATCTATCGCGCGTCGGAAGGCACTTGGTACATCATAGGGAGCCGCGACGGCGCGCCCGCCATTCAGGGCTGGGGACAAACCGGAGACCGTCCCGTTCCGGCTGACTACGACGCCGACGGCAGAATTGATGTCGCCGTCTATCGTCCCGCGGATGGCAACTGGTACATCCGCTACAGCGGCGGCGGAAGCGCCGTGCAGGGCTGGGGCGACCCGTCGGATAAAATGTTGCCGGGAGATTACGACGGCGACGGGCGCGCAGACATCGCCGTGTTTCGTCCATCAGACGGCAACTGGTATATCAGAAAGAGCACGGGCGGCACTATCCAACAGAACTGGGGCTTGAGCGAAGACCGTCCGGTGCCGGGAGATTACGATGGCGACGGCAAGACGGACATCGCGGTCTGGCGTGCTGCGGAAGGCAACTGGTACATCTTGCAGAGCAGCGGCGGCGCAACTATACGCAACTGGGGAGAGGGCGCGGATTGGCCTGTGCCGGGAGATTACGATGGAGATGGAAAGACGGATATCGCGGTCTGGCGACCGGAGCAAGGGACGTGGTATGTCATCCACAGTAGCACCAACCTAGGGGCGCAGCACTATCTCGGCAGCGCTGTGGATATACCGCTTCCTTCCACCTACCTGCCGCGGTAGGATTCGCCGGCTCCGCATGGGGCGCGTGCGGCAACAAATTTGGTTCGAGCAGCAAAAAAGTGCTACGGCAATTCTATTGATTGCTGATGGTTAAAGACGTTCAGCGGGTCGCACTTCGCCTTAGCCTGTTGCAGCCTCGGGTAGTTTTCCTTGTAATAAAGGTATTGCCAGTTATTCAGGTCAACATCTGGATAATTGACATAGCAGCCGTCGAACGTCTCGTCTGGATACGGCCCGTGCGACCCATACATGGCGGTGTAAAACTTTCTAATCCAGTCTAAATTCACAGGGTCATCCTGTTCTTCCGTCCAGTAAGTCTGGTATTGCAGCTTCATAATTGACGAGCGCTGCGGGATGGCCGTGGCCGCAGGGTCAATCCTGTTGATTTCGCAGCCGTAGGAATCCACTTGTAAGAGCGCCTGCGAATTCTGAAAGCCGGGGTCTGTCAGGTATTTCCATATGACGTTGATTTGCGCGGCCGGGAAGGGCTTAAGCATGTAGGCGGATTTATATTTTCCGCGCTGGTTAGGTCCCGTTCCGTTTAAGGTCTGTGTCGCTTCAAGCCAGGGCATCCTTCTGGTTTGCGTGGTGCCCAGCACCACATGATGAAACCCGACGGGGACTCTCTGCCGGACACGTGTGACGCCTTGCGGCTCGACCGCGTTGATAAAGTCGTCGAGCAGTTGCGCGTTCTCGCTGACAGACTGAACGGTCAAAACAATCTGCCCCGCTTTCTTGTTGGTGAGGTGCAGGAGAGCGAACAAATCCTTGTAGGGGCTGTCGGGCGCGCTATGCTGCGCGCAGAAATTTCCGTAGTTTGTGACTAACTCTGCGAAGACTGTTGAAGTAATCTCATCCCATTCCCAGGCGATGGAAGTTATGTCAGCCCAACTCGGTGCCGGAGGCGGGTCTTTAAACCAGTACTTCGTCACGATTCCGAAGTTTCCTCCGCCGCCGCCAAGATGCGCCCAGAACATATCCTGCTCGTCGGGGTCTTGAGCGTCGCGGCTGAGAGTTTTGATTTCAACTTCGCCCGCCGCGTTGACGTGGATGAGTTCGAGCTGATGCAGGTAGTCAACGGTCAAGCCAAACTTGCGCGAAAGCAATCCGTAGCCGCCGCCGGTGATGTGGCCGCCCGCTCCGACCGTCGCGCACGACCCGCCGGGAATCGTTACATTATATTCCTTGTAGAGTTGCGAATAGACATCCCACAAGGTACACCCACCCTCCACGTAAAAGAGACCGTCATCCGCCGTTCGACCAACTGAGTTAAGAGGCGAGAGGTCAATAATCACACCGTCATGGTTGCCCGAAACGAAATTCTCATAACAGTGTCCGCCGCCGCGAACAGTAATTCTCCGTCCCTCTTTGCGTGCGTCCTGAACTGCCTGCCTGACCTGTTCGACGCTGCCGCAGAGCCGGACATAGTGTGGTGTGCCGACAAAACGTTGATTGAAGCCTCTAACCAGAGTCGGGTATCTTGGGTCTGTTGAAGATACTTTGGCTCCGGGGAAAGTGTCGCTCGTTAAAGAGTTCTGACTCGTCATGCTTCTCCTTAAGGCTCAGTCCATCCGCTGGGCTGATGGCAACTTGAGCGGTCGGCTGATGCGCTAATACTCGTTTCCCTGCTTGTCTACCGCGCCGGAAAGATATTTACACCGCGTTTGGCCCTGTTGTCATCAAGAATCAAAGAAGCTTCTATCATCGAAATGCCTTGGCGTCGATAGCAGCAAGGACATGGCTGTTTATCTCCCGCGATAGATTCTGCCAGTTGTGAATGAGAATTGGTAATTTTAGTTCTAACCCGTATTGCGCAAACCCGCCGAGATGCCGTTGATTGTAGCCGCGAGCGCGTACTTCAATTCTTCCGTCTCCTCGCCGCCGCGCAGCCGCCGCAGCAGTTCAATCTGAATCAAACTCATCGGGTCAACGTAAGGATTGCGTAAGCGTATCGAACGAGCGAGCACGGGATTATGCTCCAACACTTCTCGCTGGCCCGTGATGCTTAAGATTATTTCTCTCGTCTGCTCAAACTCTTCCACTATCATTCGCCACACGCGCGCTCTCAACTCTTCGTCTTCGACCAGGCTACTGTAACGATGTGCTATCGAGAGGTCGGCTTTAGCCAGTCCGTTCTCGACATTGCGGATGAGGTCGTGGAATAGCGGAAACTCCCCCATCATCGTGCGGAGCAATTCTTCTCCGCCCTCGTGTGTCCGGCAATAGCGCGTAAGCGCATGACCGACGCCGAACCAAGCAGGCAGCACGTGCCGGCTCTGCATCCAGCCGAAGACCCAAGGAATCGCACGCAGGCTCGCAACCTCTTGTTGCGGGTCGCCATCGCCCTTTCCTTCCTCTGCGCGCCGGCTCGGGCGCGAGCCGCTCTTCGCCAACTCGAATTCCCCCACCGGCGTCGCCTCGTGAAAGTAGCGTAGCGTTGCGGCATTTTCCACTATCGACTGGCGATAAAACGCGAACGCCTCGGCCGACATCTCTTCCATCGCCGCCACCCAGTCTGCTTCGACGGGAAAACCAAGGGGGCGCGCGAGGGCTTCGAGCGCGGCGGCTATCATCAGTTCAAAACTGCGTTCGGCCAGCACGGCATCCGAGTATTTGAAATTTAAGACTTCGCCCTGCTCCGTAATCCTGAGCTTACCGTTGAAGGCTCCGGGCGGCTGCGCGGCGATGGCGCGATGGGTGGGGCCGCCGCCGCGCCCGACCGTGCCGCCGCGCCCGTGGAAGAGTTTGAGCCGCACGCCACACTCGCGCGCCACGCGGTGTAACGCCTCGTGCGCTTTGTAAATCTCCCAAATGCTCGTGAGCATCCCGCCGTCTTTGTTCGAATCCGAGTAACCGAGCATGATTTCTTGCTCGCGTTTCCACGAATCGAGATAGCGCGCGTACAGAGGCGAAGTCCAGAGACGACGGCAGACTTCCGGCGCACGCCGTAAATCCTCGATTGACTCGAAGAGCGGCACGGGCATCACGCCCGGGTCATTGCGCTCCTTCGTCGCTGCCGCATTCACGCCGCAGAGTTTCATCAGCCACAGGAGCGACAGCACATCATCGCCCACGCTCGCGCCGCTGATGACGTAGGCGCGGATGGCCTGCGGCGAAAACGTGCGCTTCAATTCCGCGACCGCGCGCAGGCTATCTAGGAGCGCGGCGGTCTCCGCCGAAACGTCAGGAATCTTGCCGGGCGCATTATCAGTGGCTAACGCCTCTCCGGCTTCTGCTTGCGGGTCGAAACGCAAGCCGCCAGCTAGTTCACGTATGGCGCGTGCGTGGACGCGCGCGTGCTGGCGTATGTCGAGCGTGTGCAGGTGAAAGCCGAAGGTCTCAGCCTGACGCAAGAGAGGGTCAAGCAAGCCCTCGGCCAACTCGCCGCCGCCGTTCTCGCCCAGACTCTCGCGGACAAGCAACAGGTCGGCAATGAAAGCCGCGGCATCACTGTAACCGTTAACGCCCGCCGGAGCCTCACGTGTGGCGCGCAGGCGGTACAACACGTAACCGAGGAAGCGCCGGTAAATTTCGCCGGGCGGGTGGCCGCTGACTTCCTGTTGTGCCTCCGTGAGAGTCTCGCCGTAACTTTTAAACTTCGCTTGTAACAGCGTCGAGACTTTTAC
>CAZEZJ010000257.1:0-7575 GCA_964516695.1 uncultured Blastocatellaceae bacterium | reverse complement strand
TCTCGTCGTCGGGGCAGGTGACAGGGATTAGGGCGGTCAGTGGGTTGCCGTATGGGTTGACGGAGAAGGCGATCGCGGCGGCCCGACAGATTCGGTTCAGTCCGGCGATGAAGGATGGGCGGGCGGTGTCGCAGTACATCCAGATTGAGTATAACTTTAATCTTTACTGACGAGAGCGCGCGAGCGCAGAACTCTTCGATTCTCAATTCAAGCGGTGCTTCTTCAATCTGATAGGAGAAGCGCCGCTTTTTATTTGCCTTGCTGAAAAGATAACGAGTTGTCGTCTTGAAAATTGAAAAGCACCCGCAAGCTCTCGACCCCGAAGCGTTCTATGACAGGAACGCTTTGGAATCATGGCTGATGGTTGACGGTCTAAAGTGGACAGCGGAGCGAAGCCAATCAGTATTAACGCGCGGCGCGCAAATGTTCGCGCCCGTGCTAGCAAACCCTCGCATCTATTTTTGGAGGATGAGTCTGATGTACCGAAAACCCTTAATGAGAGCGATGCTGTTATTGATTGTGGCGGCAGCCGGAGTGTTAGTTTTCGTCGCCAGTCGTGAAGAAAAGATAACGTATGCTGCCGCGCCTGAGGAGCAAACGCCGGGCGCGTTGCGGGTGGTGGATGCGAGCGGGAAGCCGAAGGGTGTGGCTCCGCTCAAGCGCACGAGCGTGAAGGCCGAAATCAGCGGCTTTCTCTCGCGCGTGCAGGTGACGCAGGAGTTTGAAAATCCGTTCAAGGATAAAATCGAGGCGGTTTACACGTTTCCCTTGCCTGCGATGGCGGCGGTTGACGACATGACGATGCTCGTCGGAGACCGCACAGTGAAGGGAAAGATTATGCGCCGCGAACAGGCGCAGGCCGTCTATGAAGCGGCAAGGAACAGAGGACAGGTGGCGGGCCTCTTGGACCAAGAGCGGCCCAATATCTTCACGCAGTCTGTCGCCAACATCATGCCGGGCGAGAAGGTCACAGTCATTCTCAGCTACGTGGAGACGTTAAAGTATGAAGACGGCTCTTACGAATTTGTCTTTCCGATGGTCGTTGGCCCACGCTATGTGCCGGGTGCTCCGACGGGACGGCAGGGCGGCGGTTTCTCGCCGGACACGACGCGCGTTCCCGACGCTTCGCGCATTACGCCGCAGGTGGCAGCGAAGGGCACGCGTGCGGGCCATGATATTTCCGTGGAGGTTGCGCTCGATGCGGGCGTGCCGATTGATGAGTTGAAGTCTAATTCGCACGAGGTCGAAGTTGAAAGGCCGAATCAGGGGCGCGCGGTCGTCAAGCTCAAGGATAAGGAGACGATTCCGAATAAGGATTTTATTCTCAAGTATGACGTGGCGGGCCGCAAGGTGGAAGACGCTGTGTTGACGCATCGTTCAGGAAAGGGCGGCTTCTTCACGTTGATTCTGCAACCGCCCGACCGCGTGACCGCCGAAGATGTGACGCCGAAGGAAATCGTCTTCGTGCTCGACACGTCGGGTTCGATGAGCGGCTTTCCGATTGAGAAGGCGAAGGAAGCGATGAAACTCGCGCTCGACGGACTCTATCCGCAGGACACCTTCAATCTGATTACGTTTGCGGGCGACACACACATTCTCTTTCCGCGGCCCGTGCAGGCGACGAAAGAGAATTTGGAGAAGGCCCAAAAGTTTTTGGAATCGCGCGAGGGCGGCGGCGGAACAGAGATGATGAAAGCCATCCGCGCGGCGCTCGACCCATCGGACGCAGCCGACCACATTCGCATCGTCTGTTTTATGACGGATGGCTACGTCGGCAACGATATGGAGATTATCGCTGAAGTGCAGAAGCATCCGAACGCGCGCGTCTTCTCGTTTGGCATCGGCAGTTCCGTCAACCGCTTTCTGCTCGACGAAATGGCGGAGCACGGGCGTGGTGAAGTCGAATACGTCGCGCTCTCGGACGACGGCTCAGCCGCCGCGCGTCGTTTCCACGAACGCGTGCGCAGCCCGCTTTTGACGGATATTTCAGTTGACTGGGCGGGCTTGCCCGTCGCAGACGTTTACCCGCAGCGCATTCCAGACCTCTTCAGCGCGAAGCCGGTCATCCTGTCAGGGCGCTTTACGGGCGGCGGGCGCGCAACCGTGCGCTTGAAAGGAAAGATGTCGGGCCGCGATTTCGTGCGCGAGATTCCGCTTGAATTGCCACAATCGCAACCGCAGCACGACGTGCTGGCGACGCTGTGGGCGCGAACGAGGATTGACGACTTGATGAGTCAGGATTACAACGGCGCGCAGCACGGTAGTATGAAGCCTGAGCTACAGGAAACCATCACGCAGCTTGGCCTCGAATATCGCTTGATGACGCAGTTTACTTCGTTCGTCGCGGTCGAAGAGATGACGATAACGGACGGAGGCGCGCCGCGTCGCGTCGAAGTGCCAATCGAGATGCCGGAGGGCGTGAGCCACGAGGGCGTCTTCGGGGCCGATGTGGATGAGATGGCATCCGTCGGGCCGAAGCAAAAAATCTTCTACAGCGGGAAGGGCGCAACGACGCGCGCCCCGCAAGCTCGCAGAAGAATATCGGGCCGCGTCGGCGGCGGCGGCGGCGGTGGACGCGCGACAGCGAATCAGATGATTTTGGCTGAGCCGAAAAATGAGAGGCCGTTGGATAAAAGCGGCGAGGGACGCGAAACGGGTGTCTCTGATAGATTGCTCTCGCGAGACGACCAGCGGCGGCAAGGCTTGCTCACTAAGCTGCACCCTTCAGTCGTCGCCATCATCGAACGGCTGTCGAAAAACAACTCGCGGCCGGGGCCGGATGAAGCGAAGTTTATCCGCGCGGGCAGGGCGGAGGTGCAAATCTGGTTGACTGATAAAACACCGGAGGCGCTCTTGCAACTCAAGCAACTCGGCTTCGAAGTCGTGCTCGACCCGAAGACAAGCAAGCTGGTCATCGGGCGTCTGCCAATTGAGAAGTTGGCGAAGCTCGCCGAGTTGAAGTTTGTCCGCTACGTCGCGCCGCAACTCGGCAGCAGTTAGAAGCTTCTGCTCGGTTGAGCGTGAACGTGCGCGGGTAAATGTCCGCAGAGGACGGCGCAGGGCGCAGAGGATAAAAGGTAGTTTGACATTTCAGATGAGCAGCTTTGAGATTTCCAATCTGCCGTCTGTGATTTCGAATCACTCTTTCCTCTGCGCCCAGACGTTATCCTCTGCGGTTAAAATTTTTAGCTGGCCGCATTCTCAAGCTTCAGCTTATGGCCCAAAGTATTTTATTCTCACCTGACTTTAAAATCGGAACACGCCAAGCTTTGCTCTGGTAACTCTGGCCCAAAAATAAACTCACAGGTATGCAAGATTCTTCAACTCAGGCGAGCGGCGAGCGCTGGCGCGTGCTGGTGTTGCTGGCGCTGGCGGAGTTGCTGGGGATGACGCTGTGGTTTAGCGCCTCCGCCGTGATGCCTGCCATCAGCGCCGAATGGCATCTGACGGAAACGAGCGCCGCTTGGTTTACGCTCGCCGTCCAACTCGGTTTCGTCGCGGGAACTCTCCTGAGCGCCCTGCTCAATCTGCCGGACATCATCAACGCGCGCCACCTCTTTGCGCTCTCAGCCCTCGCGGGTGCGATTGCGAACGCGCTTTTCGGTCTCTTCGCGGAGCAGGCTGGAGTTGGCCTCGCTCTGCGTTTTTTGACCGGACTATTTCTGGCGGGCGTTTATCCGCCGGGAATGAAGATTATGGCGACGTGGTTTCGCCATGGGCGCGGGATGGCGCTCGGCGTCTTGGTCGGAGCGCTGACGCTTGGCAAGGCCACTCCATATTTGATTAACGGACTCGGCAGCCCGCTCTGGCGGCACAACGTGCTGTTTGCGTCGGCGCTGGCCCTCATCGGCGGATTGATAGTGCTGCTCTTTATCGCGGATGGGCCATACGCTCTGCCCGCCGCGAAGTTTGACGCGAAGCAGGTAATCAAAGTCTTCCATGTGCGCGGCGTGCGGCTCGCCAACTTCGGCTACTTCGGCCACATGTGGGAACTCTATGCGATGTGGACGTGGACGCCCGTTATGATTCGTGCGAGCTTAGCTGAGCAGGGAAGCCCGCCCGTGCTGGCGGAGGTAGCGTCGTTTCTAGTCATCGGCAGCGGGGCGATTGGTTGCGTCGCGGGCGGTTTGGTCGCAGACCGTTTGGGCCGCACCGTCGTCACGTCGTGGGCGATGGCTATCAGCGGTAGCTGCTGCCTCTTCATCGGCCTGCTCTTCAGCGCGCATCCGTCGCTTCTTTTGGCGGTGGCAATCATCTGGGGCGCGAGCGTGGTGGCGGACTCGGCGCAGTTCTCCGCCTGTGTGACGGAGCTGGGCGACCCGCAGTACACGGGAACAGCGCTGACGCTGCAAATGTGTTGCGGGTTTTTACTGACGACTATTTCGATTCAATTGATTCCCAAGCTGGTCGAACTCGTCGGCTGGCGCTACGCCTTCGCTGCCCTCGCCATTGGCCCGCTCTTCGGCGTCATCTCGATGCTGCGCCTGCGCGCGCTGCCGGAAGCCGCGCGCATTGCGCAGGGAAGAAGGTAGAAGGTAAAAGTAAAAAGGTAAAAGGTAAAAGTGTGGGGAAGCCAAATTTATTAAAAGTGGTTTCCGCCTGACTTTTACCTTTTACCTTTTACCTTTTACCTTTTACCTTCTACCTTTTACCTTTTACCTTATTTACTTCATTTCACGCTTTTATCGCGCGGGTAGCGTTGGAGGATGCCGTCTTCGCGCATCAGCTTTTCGATGCCGGGGATGTCCATCGGCACGAAGTCTGTGAGAATGTCCGCGCCTTTATCCGTGATAACTATCATGTCTTCGAGGCGGATATAAATCTTCTCTTCGGGGACGCGCAGTTGCGGCTCGATGGTGAAGACCATGCCGGGGCGCAAGGGGCCGCTGTCGTGCCCGACATCATGCGTTGCCATCCCGACCCAGTGGCCGAGCGAGGCGTCCGCACTCTGCGCCTCCGCTTTATAATCGGCGACGAATGCGCGTGCTGCCGTTTCATAAATAGGCTTGGAAAAACGCGAGCGCGCCAGCACTCTTTCCATCTCCTGCGCGGCCTCCTGCATAATCGTGCTCGCCGTCACATTGGGGCGAATGCTTTTTAGAATCGCGCGATAGCAATCGAGATAGAAGTTGTACAGTTCTCTCTGCCAGCTACTAAATTTTCCGTTGACGGGCCACATGCGCGTGACATCGCTCATGTAGTAGCCAACGTCGGGCGCGTAGTCCATCAACAGGAAATCGCCGTCGAGCATCTTGCGCTTGCCCGCGTTATAGTGTGGATACCATGCGTTTCGTCCGCTGCCGATAAGGGAATAGTAGGCGTCGCCCTGCGCGCCGTGGCGGTAGTAGATGAATTTCGCGAGCGCGTCCAATTCGTATTCCATTAGCCCCGGCTCGGTCGAGCGCATCGCTTCCATCAGGGCGAGCGCGGAGAGTTGCGTCGTTTTTTTGATGACGGCAATCTCGCGCTGGCTCTTAATCAAGCGCAAGCGGTCGAGCGTCGGCGTCAGGTCGCGGACTTCCAACTGCGGATAACGCGTGCGAATTAATTGTATGAAGCGGCCTTCGCGCGGCAATTGCCCGTCCCAAGGGTCTGCGGCGATGTCGGCAACTACGCGCGTCGCCAAGTCGCGACTCATCGCCATGCCCTCCGCCGGGCTAAACGGCGTATAGACGATGCGCCCTGAGCCGCTTCGCGCGTAGCCGCCAAGATGCTCGGCCAACACCTCCGTGCTGAAAACAGCGTCCACGCCCGACAACTGCTTAACCATCTCGGCATCTTCCGCCGACAACACTTTGCCCTCGCTGCGCTCGCGCCGCTCGTTGCGATGCGGCAGATAGAGAATCGCACGCCGCTGCGCTCCCAAGAGCGCCAGATAGGCGTGCGGCACTTCGACGCCGCACAAATAGTAGAACTCATTCGACTGGCGAAAGCGCGTGTATCCGGCGGGGCTGGGCGCGCCCTGAATCACCGCCACCGAATCACCGATGGCCGCATAGACAGCCGCGCGTCTCTCGGCAAACTCCTGCGGCGGAAAATCGGTTGTGAAGAACGAAAAGCCTTCCTGCGCGAAAGCCTGGGCGGGAAGCAGTAGCATCAACAGCGCGAGGCAACAGCGTAGTTTGCTCATCATTGAATCGTCTCCTCAAATTAAAATAACAGTTATGCCCGTTATGGTTTACCGGAGCGCGGACGCCGCGTGCGTTCCAGCGCCGGGCCGAGGCGTCGGCGCATCGCTTCGTCAATCTTCTGCCGCTTATCGTCAGCTTTCCGCTGCTCGTCATCGGTTTCCTGCTGCCCTTCATGCGGCGCGCTCGCTTTCCCGTCGTGCGTTTCGTTTGCCGCCGGGTCTAGCTCAACGGGCGTCAGCAATGTTTGCAGCAAGGGCGAGCGCGGCTCGGTGTCTAGTCCGAGCGCGAAGGGCAGGCAAGCGCGGCAGCGCGGCCAAAGACGCAAGCCTCTTCCGGCTTGACGGTCGCGCGTGAACATCTCTCCTTCCGCAACCACGCTGCTGCACGACGCGCACCAGAGCGGGCGCAAAGCGCGATAGACCGTTCCCCTCGTGCCGTCGCTGAAGACGGCCTGCCCGACAATCTCGCTGACTCCGCTCTTCATCCCGCGCCAGCCCGCGCCTTTCCGGCGGCCTTAAAGCCCGCCGAGTTTACGACATTAGACGGAGAGAGTAGCACGCGATGCAAGCGTTTGCGGCTTCAAGACAAAAAAGAGGCCAGGAGTTTTCGTTTGAAATCTCAGCCTCCCGCCAGACTTACTGGAACTTTCAAAGGGGCGAAACTGAATACCCAACAGGCCGCAAGAAGTTTTGAAACAAAATCGCGCCTCGAAGCGTTTGCACCCTAGAGCATGAAAATCCGGTCGTCGTGTCTTCGATTGGAGCTTTTCTGACAGCCGCGACAGGCCGCGAGCGATTCTTGACAGCCAAGTAAGACCCGCAGGTCTTCAGTCATCAAGCGGAGGTCGCCATGATTTCCGCCCAACTCTAAAGCCCGGCACACTCGCCGTAAAAAGATAAAAGGCAGGGAAAGATGAGGCTCAATTCCAAATCCATCATGCTGGTCGCACTAATCGTGCTGACGGCGACGCCTCGCGTCTTCGACCACCTGGCCCATCTGAAAAACTCAGCCGCGGAGAGATTCAGAACCGAACTGCTCGGCATCTTCCGTGGTTTTACGACACCGGACGCCAATCGCGACGCCCGCCAGCAATACTCCGAACTGCTCGCACGAGCCGCCGCCAACACGCCCGTCTGCGACAACTCGGACGAATTGCGGACGACGCGCGCCTTGGCGACACATCGTTTCTCGCGCCCGGCGCCGGCCGCTTCAGAGCTTGGTCATCGCGAAATCTCCGAGGGCGATGCGGCCTCGCCTGATTCTCTTATCGTGGCTGTCGAGAGCGAGAAGCTTCCTGCTATTAATGAGACCGCCGCGCTCGACAAGCGTGAGGATGTTGTCCTCATCGCGCGCAATTTTAGCGACTACCCGCTCTTTGACGACGCTCACGGGCCAATCGCTATTGATGACGCCGTCGTCGCGCAGCTTGAATGGAGACGAGAAC
>CAZEZJ010000256.1:1207-7602 GCA_964516695.1 uncultured Blastocatellaceae bacterium | reverse complement strand
TGGCGGGCGTTTACACCTATGAGATAGCCGAGACAAAGGTGGCGCAGGTCGAAGCCCTCGCCCGCGCGCGCGAGTTTCCGCTGCTCTGCACGATTGAGGAAAACTAAACGGGCTGCACGTTCATCAATAACAAGTTGACGCGGCGAAATTAGAGAGGAACAACCAAAGATGATGACACCCGAACAGCGTTTGGACCGCTTAGAGCGCATCGCCAAATTGTTTGCCAAAGCCGGATTGAAAGAGCGCCGCCGAATGCGCGAGATGGATGAGAAGGTAGCGATTCTGATTGATATGCAAATCAAGAACGAAGAAAGATTTGCTCAGAACGAAGAAAGATTCGCTCAACTCGCTGAGTCTCAATCGCACACTGACCGCCGGCTCGATGCGCTGATTGACATTATCAGGGAAGGCCGCAATGGAAAGTCTTAATCCGAATCTTCAAACACACTGATTCTTTTAACTTAAGTCATAATGATTACCAGAGAACTACAAATCACTTTAAGCTCAGCCGTCAACGAAGCCATCCGGCGGCGGCATGAATACGTCACGCTCGAACATTTGTTGTACGCGCTCTTGCAGGATGCGACCGCCAGCCGCGTCATACACCATTGCGGCGGCGATGTGGAAGCGCTCAAGCGCGAGTTGGAAAAGTTTTTCGACGAGCAGTTGGAGAAGGTCAAGCGCAAGCTGGGCGGTATTCCAGAGCAGACCGTGGCGTTTCAGCGTGTGCTCGAACACGCTTTGATGCAGGCGGATGCTTCGGGGCAGAAAGAAATTGACGGCGGCAACATTCTGGCCGCGCTCTTTCACGCCGAGCAATCGCACGCCGTCTATCTACTCAAAAAACAGAGCATCACGCGGCTCGACGTGCTCAACTATATCTCGCACGGCATCTCGAAAATCGACGGAGACGATGCCCCTTTGATTGATGACGGCGAGGCTGAAGCCGACGCTGACAAGGCGCAGGCCAACCGCGACCCGCTGAAAGCTTTTACCGTCAACTTGGTCGAACGCGCCGCCGCGGGCTTTATTGACCCGCTCATCGGTCGCAGCCCCGAACTGCTGCGCACGATTCAAATCCTTTGCCGCCGTCGTAAGAATAATCCGCTCTACGTTGGTGAGCCGGGCGTCGGGAAAACCGCGATTGCCGAAGGCTTGGCGCTCAAGATTCATCAAGGCAGCGTGCCTGAAGTCATCCGCGAGGCGCAGGTTTATGCGCTTGATATGGGCGCTGTGCTGGCGGGCACAAAATACAGGGGCGAGTTCGAGCAGCGTTTTAAGGGCGTCATCAACGCCTTGAAAAAGATACCCAGCGCGATTCTCTTTATTGACGAGATACACACCATCGTCGGCGCGGGCGCAGTATCGGGCGGCTCGATGGATGCCTCGAACCTCATCAAGTCGGCGCTCGCTTCCGGTGAGTTGCGTTGCATCGGCTCGACGACTTACAGCGAATACAAGGCCGCCTTCGAGCGCGACCGCGCCTTGGCCCGTCGCTTCCAGAAAATCGAAATCGGCGAGCCGACCGTCAGTGAGACCATCGAAATCCTAAGCGGCCTGAAGAGTTACTACGAGGAGCATCACGGCGTCACATACACCGATGAAGCCATCAGCGCCGCCGCCGAACTCGCCGCCAAACACATTAACGACCGCTTTCTGCCCGATAAGGCGATTGACGTGCTCGACGAAGCGGGCGCGGCGATGAAGCTGCTCGCAGCCGAAGAGAGGCCCGAAAAGATTACGCCGCATGAAGTCGAACTCGTCGTCGCGCGGATGGCGAAGATTCCGCCGCGCACGGTAGCCAGTTCTGAGAAGGAGCGTTTACAGAAACTCGAAAGCGAATTGCGCGCCGTCATCTTCGGGCAGGACGATGCCATTGCTCAAATCACAAACGCCATCAAGCTCTCGCGTTCGGGCTTGGGCCAACCGGATAAGCCCGTCGGCTCTTTTCTCTTCTCGGGGCCGACCGGTGTGGGCAAGACCGAACTGGCGAAGCAGTTAGCCGTTGCGCTCGGCGTCGAATTTTTGCGCTTCGACATGAGCGAGTATGCCGAGCCGCACACCGTGTCAAGACTCATCGGAGCGCCGCCCGGCTACGTCGGCTTCGACCAGGGCGGATTGCTGACTGACGCCGTGACGAAGACGCCCTACGCCGTGCTCGTCCTAGACGAGATAGAGAAAGCGCACCCGAATCTCTTTAACATCCTGTTGCAGGTGATGGACCACGCGACGCTCACGGACAACAACGGCAAGAAGGCAGACTTCCGCAACGTGATTCTGATTATGACGACCAACGCGGGCGCGCGTGAGATAAGCGGAAAGGGCATCGGCTTTCAAACAGGCGAAGGCAACAAGGGCAACGCGCGCGGCGCTATCGAGCGCACGTTCAGCCCTGAGTTTCGCAATCGCCTAGACGCTTGGGTGGCCTTCAATCCGCTCAGCTTCGAGATTACCGAACGCGTCGTTGACAAGTTTATAGCGGAAGTCAACGCCCAACTGGCGGAGAAGAATGTCGTCGTCAAGCTCACGGAAACTGCGCGCGCGTGGCTCGCCAAAAACGGTTTTGACCGTCTCTACGGCGCGCGCCCGATGTCGCGCCTGATTCAAACGAAGATTAAACAGCCGCTCGCGGAAAAGCTTCTCTTCGGGAGCGAAACGCTCGGCGGCGAGGTTCTGGTTGACGAGAGAGACGGAGAGATTATGCTCAACTTCTCGGTTGACGCGGCCCTCACTAAGTAACACTGGAAAGCACACACTGACAGCCGCAAAGATGCGAAGACGCAGCCCGCCAGCTTGCTTTGCATCTTTGCGGTTTTGCGTGAGAATTGTTTTCGATGTGGTTCAGAAAAAGCACACACGCCATCAATTTCCCTGACCCGCGCAGCGCTTCGCCGGAGGGCGTGGTCGTGCTTGGCGGCACACTCTCCACGGAGAATTTGCTGCGAGCTTACCGGCGCGGCATTTTCCCTTGGCCGATTGAAGGCTTACCGTTGCCTTGGTTCTGTCCGGCTGAGCGTGCGATTCTGGAGTTCAAAGACCTGCACGTCTCGCGCAGCCTGCGCCATGCGAGAAATCGCTCCGAGTTCCGGTTCACCATCAATCAAGCTTTTCCGGCGGTGATACGCGCCTGCGCCGAAGCCTTGCGTCCTGATGAAGCGGGGACGTGGATAACGCCGCAGATTATTAGCTCGTATTGCGAGCTTAACCGGTTGGGCCACGCGCACAGCATAGAAGCTTGGGAGGACGACGCGCTCGCCGGCGGCATCTACGGTGTGGAGGTTGACGGCGCATTCGGCGGCGAGAGCATGTTCTACCTGCGGCCCAACGCTTCAAAGCTGGCGCTGCTTTTTCTCATCGAACGCTTACAGGCGAGCGGGCTTGATTGGATGGACATTCAAATGATGACGCCGCACATGGAGGCGCTCGGCGCAAAGCTGATTACGCGCGAAGAGTTTTTAGAGCGACTGGCGGCGACGCGCGCTCGCGGGTTGAAGCTGTTTGAGAGAAAAGGCTAGAGCGGATTTTCCAAACAGAAGATTATAGATAGAGGACTGAAAAGGGGTGAGCGCTCACCCTTTTCAGTCCTCTGCGCTGATGCAATCTTATTTGACGCAGCCTTTGCAGATGATGAAGCTGCCGACATCATATTCTTCATTGTCGCTGCCTGCGATGCCGACGGCCCCGGTGGTGAAAATCGAGTTGGGGTCGGTCAAAACTCCGGCGGGCTGCGTGCGGCCTGTTTCGTTGTCCGTCAGAAACACGGAGAGCTTGTTGCCGCGCATCTTCATCGTGACGGTGAACTGCTGGCTGGAAGAGAGCGTTGAAGCGAAAGCCCTGATGGACTGCGGCTCGCCAAAGCTGCGCCTGACGCCGTTGGTCACGATGAAGCCGCGCAGCACATAAGGCTCGTCGGCATTCGGGCCTGTCAGTTGGACCAGATAATAGTTTTGCGCGTCGCGCGCATGAACGACGAAGGATGCGCCCGTGCCGTTGCGCAGTTTCAAATCGCTTTGCAAATCGAAGTCTGCGTAGTAGCGATAATCTTCGTTACGCGGAAGGGCTATCCCGCGCCCGCGAACTTGTAAACTAATCGAAGTCACGTTCCAGTTAGCGGGCACTTCCCAACTGCGTTTGAGCGTATCCCAGTTGGCGGAAAGAGCGCTCTCGCTGAGCTTCTTTTCCAGCGTCACGGTGTAAGCGGTCTGGCCCGGCAAGGTGAACCTGCGCAACAAGGTCTGATAGCCGACCTCTTCGGTGCGGATGTCAACGCCGTAGGTTCCGGGCGGCAAATCCGAGAGCACGGCTTTGCCGTTCTGGATGTAAGCGATGCTGGTTTTGCCGACGGGCGTGTAGATGATTTCGCCGGCGGCGGGCTTTGCTTCGACGGGCGCATAACGGATTTCGCCGCTCGTGACGTTGGTTGAAATCGTGACGGTGTGTGTGATGAGCGGGAGATTCAGCGTCAGGTCGGAGGGTTTGCCCGCGCGGATGACGACTTCCGCCTCGTCGTCGCGGTGGTCTTCGTCGAGCGAAGCGGCGACGCGATAACGGCCCGGCTTGAGGTCAACGAAGGTGAAGATGCGCTCGCCTTCGGGAACTGTGCCTTTCGCGGCGACGCCGCCGCCGACGGGTTCGACGAGAATCGTCGCATTGGGTTCGGCGGCGACGGCCAGCGTGCCTGTCGTCGGCGTGACACGGATGACCTTCGGCACGACGACCGTGCGGACAGTAGTGGCCGAGCGCGCCGTCGGGCTGCGCAGCGACGGTTTGAAGCCGGGCGACCGCAGGCTGCCTGTGCCGCCGGAGGTCGTGCGCGTGCTGCCAGCGCCAGCCGCCAAATCCGGCCGACTCGCCGCGCCAACCAGGTCTTGCCCGCAGACGCGGCCTGAAACTCCGACGAGCAGGGCGAACGAAAGAGCCAGCAACATAACGGCTCGTCTGAACAAGAAACTCACTTTGCTTCAAACCTCCCAAGCGATAAGGACTGGCGGCGGGAAATTCCCGAAAACGCGGGCGCGAGATGTGCCTTGCCGCCGCAGCTTAGCACATCTCGCGCCCGCTAGAGAATCCCGAGGTTAGAAGGAATACTTCAGCGCGAATTGAATACGGCGCGCGGGCGTAATGGTCTCGGTCGCCTGCCCAAAGCCGGGCGCTTCGAGGAAGCGAACGGGCACGCCGAAATTGGCGCGATTGAAGACGTTGAAAACCTCCATGCGGAAGGTCAGTGTTTGAGTCTCCGTAAAGTTGAAATTGCGGATGACGGCGACGTTGCTAATCATCACTTTTCCGGCGCGGAAAGTGTTGCGCCCGATGCGTCCGTCTTCACCGACATTGGCGAGCACGAGCGAAGGGTTATCGCGCACGGCTTGCGAGAGCACAAGCGGCTGGTGGCGGTCTCCGGTGATGGTGATGCCGTTGAGATTGTCTAGGCGGTCGGTCAGGTTGCCGTCGAGGTTAACGTCGAAGATGCTGTTGACGGTGAAGGGCTGGCCCGTTTGAAAACTGCTGATGGAAGCGATTTGCAAGCCGCCGAGCAGCTTGCGGAGCAGTGCTCCGCGGTTGCTGAAGCTGGGCAGCGTGGAGATGGCTTCGTAAGAAATTCGATGACGGACATCGAAGTTGGCGGGGCCGCGCTCGCCCTCAAAGGTGCGGCTGTTTTGCGGCAAGGCCGGAGCGCCAGCCAAATCGAAGACATCCGAAACGTCGTCCGTGGCCTTCGAGAAAGTGTAGCTGACCTGAAACTGCGTCGTCGCCAGAAACGACTTGAGCCGCCCGCGCAGTTGAAGCTGAAGCGCATCGTAGCGCGATGTGGCCGTCGTCTCGAAACGGTTGACAGCGCCGACGCCGGCTGTCGGCCGTCCAGCCTCAGGCGGGAAGTTAAAGCCGAGGAAGGCTGGCTGGCTGGCCGCATTGACGAAGACATCGAAGGGCACGACGACGTTGTTCGGGCCGAGGTTTGGCGTGGTAAAGCGCAGCAGGTTGCGCCCCTGCGTGCCGACGTAGGCGGCAGAGAGCGTCAGGTTGCGTGTGAGTTGTTGCTCAAAGGTGATGGAATAGTGGTGCGCCATCGGCGTATCGAGTTGGCGCGCAGGCAGGGTGGCGGCAAAGGGCGTGGTGAAATCGCCGCCGCCGAAGATGCTGAGCACGTCGTCGAGCGAGAGCAGGGGATTGATGGTGTTGAGCGTGCCCGGTTGGACGAGCGGGACGAAGAACTGCGGCGGGCACGTGCCGTCGGCGTTGCGCTGGCCGCGACAGACGCCGCCGGTCGCAGGGTTGAAGAAGCGCAGGATAAAGTTGCCGGTGGGGCTGTTGGAAGTGTTGAAAGCGCCCGTGTTGACGGTGACGAAGCGTGGGAAGACGTTGCGCGATTGGCTGACGACCGCGCCGAGAATCTG
>CAZEZJ010000256.1:0-1197 GCA_964516695.1 uncultured Blastocatellaceae bacterium | reverse complement strand
CCGAAGAGGCTTGGGCTGTAGGCGAAGCCGATGCGCGGGCCGAAGTTGTTGCGGTCGGGTTCGTAGATGCGCGTGCGCCCGCCGATGAAGCCTGCTAACCCGGCGACGTTCGGATTGCTCAAGGGGTCGCTGAAGGTGCTCTCGATGCGATTGTTCACTTCGCGCGGCGGCGTGTTGTACTCGTAGCGCAGCCCATAGGAAAGCGAGAAGTTGGGACGAATGCGCCATTCGTCTTGACCGAAGAAGTTTAGTTGATAGTAGCGCAGGTTGATGGCGGAGCCTTCTCTCGCCACGGAGAGGAAGACGCCGCTCGGCGCGCCAGCGGCGGCGAAATCCACGGGGCGCACGAAAGTATTCGTAAACTCGCCCGCGTTGAAATCAAAGACGGGCGCGCCGTTGAAGGTGACGAGCGTGCGCGAGTTGCGCGGCAAGTCGCTGTTGAGTTCGGTGCGGCGAATGTCTGTGCCGAAGGCGAATTGATGGCGGCCTTTGCGCCACGTCAGGTTATCGGCGAGTTGATATGTATTGTTGACGCGCCGTTGCGGGAAGTTGAAGACATCCACGCCGACGGGGCTAAAGCCCGCAATCTTCACCTGCCCGATGCGCCCCAATGCTTCCTCGACCGTGCCGGAGGTGTCATACAAGACTGGGCCGGTGGTGTTGAAGACGCCCGGAAACGGCGGCAAGGTATTGTTGACGAGACGCGGCGCGTTTAAGAGAAACGGCTCAGTGGGCGACTCATCACTGGGCAGCAGAAAGGGGTCGCGCACTTCGTCGAAGATGAGTCGCGTGCGCCCGTAGGAGAGACGCAACTGGTTGAAGACCGCGCTGGTCACTTCGCTGTTCAAAAACGTCGAGAAGTTTTGCGTGCGAACGCGCGGCCTGAGAGTGGAGAAGAGCGCTTCGCCCGTGACGGGGATGTCGCGGCGGTCGTCCGTCAAGTTGTAGCGTGCGGCGAAGGTCTGCTCGCGGCCTCCGAATTGGAAGTTGTTATCAAACTTGGCGGAGAACACTTTGCCGCGTGCGCTGGCGGGCAGCACTTGCGTAAAGGTGTTAAGGCCATAGATGCCGCCCGGGTTGTTGGGGAAGGGGAAGAGGCTGAAGAAAGCATCGCCTTCGAGGGAAGTCGGGAAGGCTTGAATGGGCAGACCTGTGAGCGGGCCAAACGGAATGCCGGATGCGCCTGTGCCGAACAGG
>CAZEZJ010000255.1:1388-7632 GCA_964516695.1 uncultured Blastocatellaceae bacterium | reverse complement strand
CTGTCGCCACGCTGTCAATGAATGTGCAGGAAGACGTGACGCAGGCTGAAGGGTATAAACTGAAGCTCAACTCATATGACCTCGGAGTTGACATCGAACTGGCCGATGTCGTCCAGAGATTGCGCTTCGAGCATCCCGAAGTCAGAGTAGTGGTTATCACGAGCATCAAGCCGCGCATCTTCTGTGCGGGAGCCAACATTTACATGCTCGGCACATCCTCGCACGCCTTCAAAGTTAATTTCTGCAAATTTACTAACGAGACGCGCTGCGCCATCGAAGATGCATCCGCCAATTCCGGCCAGCGCTATATCGCGGCGCTCAACGGGACGGCTTCCGGCGGCGGCTACGAACTCGCCATCGCTTGCGATGAAATCTATCTGGTGGACGACGGCAACTCGGCTGTCTCGCTGCCGGAAGTTCCGCTGCTCGGAGTGCTGCCCGGCACGGGCGGCCTAACACGCCTCGTTGATAAGCGCAAGGTGCGCCGCGACCGCGCAGACGTTTTCTCCACGCTCGCTGAAGGGCTGAAAGGCAAGCGCGCAAAAGAGTGGAGACTGATTGACGATTTTTTCCCGACCAGCAGATTTCAGGAACGCGTCGCCGCACACGTCCAAAAGCTCGTGGCAGCCGACTCGGAGAAGAACGCGGCGCGCGGGATTAAACTCAATTCGCTGCCAGTCGAAGAGACTGACGACGGGCGCGAATACAAGTACATCAGCTTGAAGCTCAACCACAAGCAGCGCTATGCAGACCTGACGATGCGCGGCCCGCAGGCCAGCGAGCCGACCACGATTGAAGAGATAGAAAAGCTCGGCGATTCATACTGGCCGCTGCAAGCCTTCCGCGAGCTTGACGCAGCGCTGCTGCACCTGCGCTTCAACGAACTTGAAATCGGCCTCGTCTGCCTGCACACGAAAGGAAACATCGATAACGTGCTCGCCGTTGACCGAACATTGGTCGCCAACAAAGACCACTGGCTCGTTCGCGAGATTATCCTGCACATGGCGCGCGTGCTGCGCCGTCTTGATTTGACGGCCAAAAGTTTCTTCGCGCTGATTAAGCAGGGCAGTTGTTTCGCCGGAAGCTTGCTCGAACTCGCCTTGAGCGCCGACCGCACTTACATGCTGGACAACCCTGACGCGGCGGTCGAAATAGCTGTCAGCGAACTCAACGCGGGCGCGCTTCCAATGAGCAACGGGCTAACGCGCCTGCAATCGCGTTTTCTGGCCGAGCCGAAGAAACTGGACGAAGTTTTCGCGCTCAACAGAAATTTCGACACCGAAGAAGCGGAAGAGTTGGGGCTGGTCACGTTTGCGCGCGACGAACTCGATTGGGATACGGAGATTCGCGTCGCCATCGAAGAACGCACCTCGCTCTCGCCCGACGCGCTGACCGGCATGGAAGCCTCGCTCAGATTCGCCGGGCCGGAAACGCTCGACACGAAAATTTATGGCCGCCTGACCGCCTGGCAAAACTGGATTTTCCAGCGCCCGAACGCCGTCGGCCCGCAAGGCAAGTTAACCAACTACGGAAAGCCCACTCAGGCGCAATTCGACTACAAGAGGACTTAAACGATAATGCAGCTTCACGAACGCATTCCTAATAACGTTAATCTCTCGGGAGACAAACGCCTCCAACGCGCTTTGGAAAAATGGTTGCCCAATTATCTAGACTGGTGGCGCGAAATGGGACCCGAGGGTTTTCAGGAGAAGGACGTGTACCTGCGCACGGCCATCTCCGTCGAGCCGGAAGGCTGGGCGCATTTTGATTACGTCAAGATGCCTGACTACCGCTGGGGCATTTTCCTCAAACCCGCCGAAGCGGAAGCGAAAGTCGGCTTCGGTGACAACTACGGAATGCCGGCTTATCAGGAAGTGCCCGGCGAGTTTCGCAATGAGTTGCGCCGCATCATCGTCACGCAGGGCGACACGGAGCCTGCCTCCGTCGAGCAGCAGCGCGAACGAGGCAAGACCGGCCCTTCCCTGTATGACCTGCGCAATCTCTTTCAGGTCACCGTCGAGGAGGGACGACACCTCTGGGCGATGGTCTATCTGCTGCATCGCTACTTCGGGCTTGACGGGCGCGACGAAGCCGAAGAACTCTTGCAACGCCGCAGCGGCAATCCAGACAAGCCACGCATCCTCGAAGCTTTCAACCAGCCCTGCGACGATTGGTTAAACTTCTTCTGCTTCACGATGTTCACAGACCGCGACGGCAAATACCAGTTGGCGGCGCTCGCTGAATCCGGCTTTGAGCCGCTCGCGCGCACCTGCCAGTTTATGCTGACGGAGGAAGCGCATCATCTTTTCGTCGGCGAAACGGGCGTCGGGCGCGTCGTCCGGCGCACCGCGCAGTTGATGAAACAGGCTGGCGAGAGCGGCGACGTGCGCGAGCTGGGCGGTATCCCGCTCGACATTATTCAACGCTACATCAATTTCTGGTTCAGCTATTCGCTCGACCTCTTCGGCGGCGAGATTAGCTCCAACTCGGCAAACTTCTTCGCCGCCGGTCTCAAGGGACGCTACAAAGAGCAGGACCAATACACAGACCACATCGCGGCCAATGATTCCTTCACGCTCATGGTGGTCGAAGACGGGAAACTGACTCCGCGCGAGGTGCCCTTGCGTAACGCGCTCAACGAAGTGCTGCGCGGCGAGTATGTCAAAGACTGCGAGCGAGCGCTCGCGCGCTGGAACAAGTATCTCGCGGACGAAGGTGTTAGCGCCAAGCTTCATCTGCCGAGCACGCGCTTTCATCGCCACGTCGGCGAGTTTGCCGGACACTATTTCGACCTCGACGGCCAACTCATCACACAGGAAGAGTTTGACCGGCGCCGCGACGAATGGCTGCCGACGCTTGCTGACCGCGAATACGTGCGCAGCCTGATGCATCCCGTGACCGAACCCGGCAAGATAGCGAACTGGATTGCGCCGCCCGCCGCGGGCATCAAAGGCAAGCCGTTCGAGTTCGAATATGTGAGGCTTTAACGAACGGTGTTAGAGAGTGTGAAATGGATAAGCCTCTTGTCTATGCTGACTATCACAAGACTGACGATGAAGGTCGTCTGGTCTTGGTCTGTCACGGCACGATAAAAGACATGCAGAAACATGGCCTGACCTTCAAAGAAGGTCTTGCTCTCACTTTTTACATGGATGACGCTGACGATTTCGGGCGACCCGACGACCTGCTAGTTGACGGAGTTGTTAATTACGATTCAACTTCGGGTCATTGGGTCGCGACAATTGACCGAGATACTTTCAGACACCAAAGCGAGCTTCATGGCTAATGGCCGCTAACCTTTCGACAGATTTTACGCGCTACGACCAAAAGCTGGAGTTTATCCTGCGCACCAGCGCGCGCATCTTCGCGGAGAAGGGTTATCACTCGACCTCCATGCGCGACATCTCGCGCGAGACGCAGGTGAGCCTCTCCGGGCTTTACTACTACTGCAAGTCGAAAGAAGAACTGCTGTTCCTCATTCAAGACAACTGCTTCGGGCACGTGCTCGAACGCCTTGAGCAGCGCTTGCGCGAAACCAGCGCTCCCATAGAAAAGCTCCGCCTCGTCATCGAGAATCATCTTTCGTTCTTCGCCGCCAACATGGCCGAGATGAAAGTGCTCTCGCATGAGGCCGAATCGCTCGCGGGCGAGATGCACGAACGCGTCTCCGGCAAGAAGCAGCAATACACGAGGCTCGTGCGAAGGATTCTCTCAGAGGCTCAAAGCCAGCAAGACAACTCACGACAGAAGCTCGACCTGACGGTGGCAACCTACGCGCTCTTCGGCATGATGAACTGGATTTACAACTGGTACGACCCGCGCGGCAAGCTCTCCGTCAACGACCTGGTGGATAACGTCGCGCGCCTCTTTCTCTCCGGCTTCCTCGCCGGAACAGCGGGCGGCGAGTTACAATTCACACCGAAGACGACCAAAGCCGAACGCCTCAGCGTGTGGCGAGCACCGCAGCAGTAAATCGAAGGAGGGCGCAAGCAGCAATGACACGTATGCTGACCGCAACTATCTGGCGAGAAGATGATGGCTTTGTCGCGCTCTGTAATGAAATGGATATTGCCAGTCAGGGCGACTCGATTGAAGAAGCGCGGGCCAATTTGAAAGAGGCCGTCGAGTTGTTTCTTGAGACCGCTCATCCAACCGAGATTAGCCAACGGCTCAATTCCGAGATTTACATCACTACGTTGGAGGTCAACGTTGGGCAAGCTGCTTAGGCTTTCCGGGCGAGAAGTCTGCGCCATCTTAATGAAGCATGAATTTGTGCAGGTACGCCAAAAAGGAAGCCACGTTGTCATGCAAAAATCCATCGCAGGCTCGACCATCACGGTGCCAGTGCCGTTGCATCAAGAACTACGCCTCGGAACTTTACAATCCATCATTAGACAGTCAGGCGTTGCGCGGTCAGAGTTTGAGTCAAACTAATCTCTAAATCGAATTTCGTTGCATGGAGCAGAACCAAATGGCAGAAGCGCAAGCTCAGCAAGAGGCGGAAATGAGCGGCAATCGCGTGCAGTATCGTGTGGCAGGGGGCGTCGCCGTGTTGACGCTCAACGACCCTCCGGCCAACACGTACTCTTACGAGATGATGCAGGAGCTTGACCGCGCTATCTTGGCGGCGCGGATGGACGAGGGCGTGCAGGTCATCGTTATCACCGGGCAAGGCGAGAAGTTTTTTTGCGCGGGTGCTGACATACAGATGCTCTCCAACGTGACGCCGACCTTCAAATATTTCTTCTGCCTTCATGCCAACGAAACTCTGTCGCGCCTCGAACAGACGCCGAAGCTCGTCATCGCGGCCATCAACGGCCACTGCGTCGGCGGCGGGCTGGAGGTGGCGATGGCCGCAGACGTTCGCATCGCGCGCCAGGGTGCGGGTAAGATGGGGCTGCCGGAAGTCTCTCTGGGCGTGCTGCCGGGAACGGGCGGCACACAACGCCTCGTGCGTATCGTCGGCAAGCCGCGCGCTATCGAATTGATGACAACGGGCGAATTGTTCGCCTTTGAGCGCGGGCTGGAACTAGGACTCGTCAATCACATTTATGAAGCCGCGAGCGCTGACCAATTTATGCAGCAGGTTTTGGAATACGCCGGAAAGTTTACCTTGCCTAACAAGGCGGCAAACGCGGTCGGGCTAATTAAGCGGAGCGTGCAAACCGGCGCTGAGATTCCCTTCGAGTCTGCGCTCGCGCTCGAACGCGAATTGCAGCAACAACTCTTTCAATCCGAAGATGCCAAAGAAGGCATCGACGCCTACGTCCAAAAACGCAAACCGCAGTTCAAAGGAAGGTAAACAGTGATGGGTGATAGGTGATAAGAAAAAGAAGGATGCTTTCTCTTATCACCTATCACCCATCACTGTTCACTGCTTTTTATGTACGACAACATCAAAGTCACAAACGAGTCGGGCATCAGGACGATAACGCTGGACAGGCCGGAGAAGCTAAACGCGTTTGCGGGCCACATGAGGCGCGATTTGGCCGAGGCGCTGGAACAATCCGCGAGCGATAGGAGCGTGCGCGTCGTTATCATCACAGGCGCGGGGCGCGCGTTTTGTGCGGGCGCTGACGTGGCTTATATGGCCGAGTTGATGGAGCGGCGGGATTCGGATGAGTTCGTCAGGCTCTTGGGCGCGGGCCGTCGCGTGGTGAACGCGATTAGAGCGATGTCGAAGCCTGTCATCGCTTCCGTCAACGGTGCGGCCTACGGCGCGGGCTTCAATCTGGCGCTGTGCTGCGATTTGCGCCTGGCAGCAGAGTCGGCTTCGTTTAGCCAGTCGTTCGTTAAAGTCGGGTTGCATCCAGATTGGGGCGGGACCTATTTTCTGCCCCGCATGTTGCCGCCGAATCTCGCCTGCGAAATGTTCTTTCTGGGCGATGCGGTGGGCGCTGAGCGCGCGCTACAACTCGGCCTCGTCAATCGAGTCGTGCCGGACGCAGAACTCGCTAGAGAGACGTTGAAGATGGCGGAGCGGCTGCGCGACGCGCCCTACAGGTCAATTGCGGCGGCCAAGCACGCCGTTTACATGAGCGACGAATCGAGCCTTGAGCGCATGTTGCAATACGAGACGGAAGCGCAGCTACAGTGTTTCGAATCGGAAGAGGCGCGCGAGCGCGTCCGCGCGTTTTTAGAGAAACGTGAGCCGCGCCGCACGACAGGCCCTTTGAGATGAATTGAAACCAAACTTTGAAGCTCGAAGGCAAAACAGCACTCATCACAGGCGGCGGTCGCGGCA
>CAZEZJ010000255.1:0-1378 GCA_964516695.1 uncultured Blastocatellaceae bacterium | reverse complement strand
TCGCGCACGCGTTTGCACGCGAGGGCGCACGCATCGCGCTCGTCTCGCGCACGGCTAGCCAACTCGAACAGGTCGCAGACGAGATTCGCAATGCATGTGAGACGGAAGTAGTCTCGGCAGTCTGCGATGTCTCGGATGCGGAAAGCGTGGGTCGCGCCTTCGCCGGCGTGGCGGAGAGCTTTGGACGCGGCGTTGATATTCTCGTCAACAACGCGGGGATAGCCGATAGCGCGCCGCTCGTTAAGACCAGCGACGAACTCTGGCAGCGCTTGCTCGGCGTTAATTTGACGGGCACGTTTCTCTGCACGCGTGCCGCTCTGCCCGCGATGCTTCAACGCGGCTGGGGACGCGTCATTAACATCGCCTCCATCGCAGGCAAAACCGGCGCGCCCTACATCTCAGCTTACACCGCCTCAAAGCACGGCGTCTTGGGACTGACGCGCTCGGTCGCGCTCGAAGTGGCGACGAAGGGCATCACGGTCAACGCCATCTGCCCGGGCTACGTCGAAACGGAGATGGCCGAGCAGGCGATTAGCAATATCACCAGCAAGACAGGCAAGTCTGAACAGGAAGCGCGCGACGTGCTCAATCGTATGAGTCCGCAGAATCGGCTCGTCACGCCGGAAGAAGTTGCAGCCTTGGCCCTGCTGCTGGCGAGCGAAGAGGGTCGCGGCATCAACGGGCAAGCCATCAACGTTGACGGCGGCAGCGTGCTTTTTTAACTTTGCCGGTCATTGTCGTTCAGCAATTAGCTGACAACAGTTAAGCTTGAGAGCACAGTTCAGAGAGATAAACCACTGACGACCGCCTACTGGCAAACGACAAACATGTCTTTCAAACGTGTCAACCCCGAATCGCTCGGACGCCCGAGCGGTTATTCAAACGGACTGCTCACAACGCCCGACGTGAGGTTTCTTTTCATCGCGGGCCAAATCGGCTGGAATGAATCGCAGCAGCTTGTGAGCGATGATTTCGTGGAGCAGTTTGACCGCGCGCTGCAAAACGTGCTGGCGGTCGTGCGCGAAGTCGGCGGCGCGCCTGGCGGCATTGCGCGCATGGTCATCTACGTCACGAACAAGGAAGAGTATCGCGCGCGTAAGCGAGAGATAGGCGAACGCTGGCGCGCCCACATGGGAAACCACTATCCGGCGATGGTGCTCGTTGAAGTGAAAAGCCTGCTGGAAGACGGTGCCCAGGTCGAGATTGAGGGCATCGCGGTTATATAAAAAGAGGTGATGAGTGATGAGTAATGAGTGATGAGTAGGAAGCAATTGCTAGTCACTCATCACTCATCACTCATCCCTCATCACTGTTTTTCTCATCACTGTTTTTATGCTGAATCCGAAAAGTTTTCTTTATGAAGAGCGTAACGGCGTGG
>CAZEZJ010000254.1:0-7639 GCA_964516695.1 uncultured Blastocatellaceae bacterium | reverse complement strand
CGAAGGGTTTCGTCACAAAATCATCAGCACCCGCGTCCAGAGCTTCAATTTTGACGGCCTCCTCGCCCTTCACCGAAAGCACGATGATGGGGACCTCGGAGATGGCCCTCAGGCGGCGGCACAGTTCAAGCCCTCCGACATTGGGCATGGACAGGTCCGTGATGACCAGATTCGGCGTCCACAAATGAAAGAGTTCGAGCGCGGCTTCACCTTCCGCCGCCACGCGCACGTCATAGCCGTGCTTAGTGAGCCCGCTACGCAGTACGAGCGTTATCTGCTGCTCGTCATCTACCACAAGTACGCGTGGTTTTTCATCCATCGTGTTCAGAGGTTGCTGTACTTACTATACTAGTTAGAGATGGCGCGGAGCTCTCCTTTGTCTGATCTGCGGCGGGCGGCTGCTCTTCATCCCCGACCGGGACCGTGAAAGTCATACGGTTTCCCCGCCCGCCGGCACCATCCTCGACATATATACGTCCCCCATGCGCCTCGACAATACCGCGCGCGATTGCGAGGCCAAGGCCGGCCCCGCGAGGACGATTCGTACCCGCCGTCTCATCTTCAGTAGCACGAAAGAATTTATCGAAAACGCGCTCACGTATTTCCAACGGAATGCCCCGGCCTTGATCCTCAACGCTTATCAGGATCATCTCACCGGGAGCTCGTTTCGCCGCAATACGGACGGGGCTGCCGGGCGGCGCGTACTTGGTCGCGTTATCAATGAGGGTATAGATGACTTCGGCCACGGCCCTCGCGTCAACACGCACGACCGGCAACTCGTGCTCGACTTCTATTTCAATCTCGTGCTGTCGGGTAAGTTCCTCAGCTCGTGTTAGCGCTGCCTCGATAATTTCGTCCACCTCGCCCCAGTTACGGCGTAACTTAAGGCCCCCGGCCTCGATGCGCGCCAGGTCAATGATGCCTTCGATAAAATGGTCGAGCCGGTCAACCTCCTGAGTGATTACCCGGAGCATCGCTTGCTGTTCTTTAGGGCTGAACGGTTCCGCCGGCTCCTTCGTATCAGGGTCTTCGAGCAAAAGGGTGGCCGAAGCTTTAATGGATGTCAGGGGCGTGCGCAGGTCATGCGTGACTGCATCGAGCAGGGCAGATTTTAATTGCTCGCTTTGCCTGAGCGCCTCCGCGTGGCTCACGCGCTCGAAGGCATCGTGCAGCTCTCCGTAGAGGCGCTTGTTCTGGAGCCGCCCCGCCTCCGCTTCCTCGGCTCGACGCTTGGCTCGTGCGGAGAGTTGCCCGGCAGTGATGGCGGTGGCGAAGAAAGCGGCGAGCGCCATCCAGTTCTGCGGATCTGCAATTGTGAAAGTGTGAAATGGAGGAAGAAAGAAGAAGTTAAATGAGAGCATCGCCAGCACGGAGGCCAGGAGCGCGGGCCCGCTTCCCCGGTAGGTCGCGATGAAGAGCACTACGAGCAGGAATGCGAGAGCCACGGTCGTAGAATTTATCCGGTCTTGAAATGGCGCGAGCAGAGCCGTAACAGCAGCAACGCCGAGCACGGCAAGGAGATAGCCGCCCCAACTTTTCCTGGGAGTTTTTATCACCATAACGGTCGTTAGTATACTTTAGTGCTCCCGAACAAGATTAGGTAGATGAGGACTCAAAGCTGCGCTACACACGGGCGATTTTGTTTTGCTTCACTGGTATGGTTTCCTAATAAGGGCAATAATATATTTCACTCACCCGGCATCCGATTCAGCTCATGAGACCTCGTTAATTTAGGATTCTCAGCAGCAATCATCCCTTAGATGAATCAAATATATTATCGCCTTTATTTTTGGCTGTTCCGATCCGGTGTGCGAGCGCCGACTTAAGAACTAGACAGGATTTCATTCGGAGAAATGCTCGTGATTCCTGCATAACGGGAGAAGTCCGCGCCGTTGAGCGTAAGAACATGCGTGATGCCGTGGGCTTTCATCATGGCGACGATTCTAGCGTCATGGACTTGGACGCCGGCGACCGAATAAGTCACGACTAGACGGCGCCATTCCGGGTAGATCGCAGGCGTCTCATCGAGGACGGTGAAGACGCGCTCGATCAGCCGGACGCGGCGGTCAGTATCGGCCGTCGTGAGGCCGAAGCCACCCCTCGTCGTCGCGGGCCTGGTGCTGACGTTCCAGAACTCGACTAGGTTCTGGGGCGTAGAACAGAGTTCGTAGCCGCGCGCCAGGAGAGCGCGGACGGCCTGACGGATTGAGTTGTAATTGGGATCGTTGCGCTGAAGCAGCCGGAGCAGGACGTTAGTATCTAAGAGGCAGCGCATCAGTTATGATCTTGATAGATGCTCTCACGTGTGTACACCTCGGGCTGAAGCACGGGCCGGTCGTCTGAGCCTTCGGCCAATGAGTCCAGTACATGGTCAATCTCTTCCGAGCCGATGTGGGGAGTTTTGTGCGGCTGAGAGACCTGCTGCTCAATAAGCTCCTCGACGTAAGATTCCACAGACACGCCCTTTGCCGCGGCCTCTTGTTCCAGCAGCTCTTCAACTTCTGGTTTTAACTCAATGCTAATAGACATGGCTTTAGTCTCGCGTAAATAGCCTAGCATAATTGTACTGCCAAGAGAATGGTTCAGGGAACGCGCTACAGACCCCGACCGAGGACCAGCCCCGGAAATACCTCCAATAATCCGTCCTGAGGAACGGCGCGGGTCATCCGCCGGACCAGTTCTACTCTGCTGGTTTTCAGCCTTTGCTGCTTAAGTTTTTCTTCTCGATGGCTCATAAAATCCATATTAGTCACTTTGTTTTCAATAGGCACGCCTCAGGCAGAGGTTTTGCAGGATTGTCCGGATATTAGCGAGGATCGTCATAACGCGATTTGTTGTGAGCCTCTATGATAAGGCTGTTCAGGGAGGACTGTTAATGGAAAAGAATAAGCAAGCAACTGAATCGAACACTCAAGATCGCCGAGCCCTCAGTCGCCGTGACTTTTTGGCTAAGACTGCCCTGCTCGGAGCAGGATTGGCCGTCGGGCCATTGTTGATGGCCGCGTGCTCGGATGAGCCTAAGGAGATAGCGACCTCCAGACGCCGGTGAACTGGTTCTCCGCGCCGTGGATTTACAAAAAATACGTGGACGAGGTCTTCAACGCCGGGCTGGCCAACAAGGTTCTCCTCGAAGACGATGGCCGCACACGCGAAGACCCGAGTAAGCAGTATGGTTCGGGCGGCAAAATGCAGGGAAAGAAGTTCATGATCTCCGCGACCTGGAATGCTCCGAGAGAAGCCTTCGATAACCCCGACGGCGTATTATACGGCGGCAAGGGGACGGCCGACCTCTTCCTCCACATCACGTCGAACTACAAATTCATAGGCTTCGACATTCTCCCGGATTATGGGGTGTTCGATATTTTTAAGAACCCAGACATCCCACGCGCGCTTGAAGACTACAAGCTGCATTTGGAGAAACACTGCCTGTGAGTTTGTTTCATTGCGAACATAGCCGGGTCTGATTCCGGCAATTATGTAAAAGTGGCTGGCCGAACGACCAGCATCCGGTCAGCACGACGGCTACGAGAAGGATGGATGAACTAAGCTCTGTGCGGGTTCAGGTGCGTCCGCTGGTTCGGCGGCCTGATGCGAGAGCGCTTGGTCGAAGCCAGGGTCAACCGCGGCTTGCCGCCTCGATGGCAGCGATGTCGATCTTTTTCATCTGCATCATCGCATCGAACGCCCGCTTGGCCGCAGCGCGATCGGGGTCGGTAACCGCTTTCGTCAGAGCAACGGGCGTAATCTGCCAGGACAATCCCCATTTATCCCTGCACCAGCCGCAGGCGCTCTCCTGGCCGCCATTGCCGACGATGGCGTTCCAGTAACGATCCGTTTCGGCCTGGTCAGCGGTGGCGACCTGAAACGAGAATGCTTCGTTGTGCTTGAACTCGGGTCCGCCATTAAGCCCGAGGCAGGGAATTCCCAGCACCGTAAACTCGACCGTCAACACATCCCCTTCTTTCCCGGACGGAAAGTCTCCCGGGGCGCGGTGCACCGCCCCGACGGATGAATCGGGAAAGGTCTCAGCATAAAATCGCGCCGCGTCCTCTGCGTCTTTGTCGAACCACAGGCAAATCGTGTTCTTAGCTGGTTTCACCATGTCACTTCTCCATTGTTATGAGCAGCCGAACGTGGACTTCACCGGCTCGCTGAAGGCGAGTCCGGTGCAAGACAGGGTTAGGCGTCCGTTTCGTTAGGTTGCGGATAGCGATGCTTGGTCTCTACTATCGATCGGGCTACCAACGTCTCCAGGACCGTCAGATCGACGTTGGCCAGGCGCCTGATGTAGACACAGACCTTCCCAGCCTTGTGCTTTCCTAGCTTGGCCAACAAGACGTCGCGACCTTCGAAGTCCGCCTCGATGTAAACAACCAGCTCACTTCCCCGCACGGCAAACGCAGCGAGAGCGGAGTCGCCTTCGTGACCACTGGCGTACTTGTAATGGTAGCTCCCGAATCCGACGATGCTTGGACCCCACATCCTTGGTTCTTGCCTGGTAACTCTTCGCATGAGAGCAACCAGCATCTGGGCGTCATTGCGTTGCTCCTCGTTCGTGATGGCAGCAATGTGACTCTCTGCGCTGGCTTCTGTGGGTTTGGTCTTGGGCTTCGACACGTGCGCCTCCAAAAAGTTTCTTATCGACGCCTAACTTTGTGGTTAGGCCTAAGGTATGTTCATATAATCAGAATTAGACGGACCGATTTTCCACCTAATCAGGTTATCTCCGTACGGAACAGCCCGCCACAGCGCTTCGCATTATAACCGCTTCTATCTTTTATGCATTGACCTAAAATGAAAAAAACTCTACGTATACCTTCTGAAAACAGCCTGATATAAACTTGTCTATCGGCTCCAATTTGCTTTTCAGTTTCTCAAAAACTAATTCTTTTTTTTGCTTCGAAAAATTAGCTTTAGCCTTCAGATTTTTCACGAACGAGTGTGATGAAAGCGGCGCTCCGGGAGATGAACACTGCCCGTGGGAGCTACCGTTTCCTTACGGAACCGGCCTCCAGCCGTGGGAGAATGCACAGGCGGCGGAGCCGAGTCCAGAGACGCGGCATCGGACCTTGAAACGCTTGGGTTATGTAATTCACTACGCGGGCGGCAGCAATTCCGTCTGGTAGTGTGCGGCGAGGGCAGCGGCCTTCTCTCGAAATGCCGCCTGTCCGGCCTCATCGAGCGTGGGCGGTGATGTCGTCCGGCTCGCTACTGGAACACCAACCTCCATGAAAAACTCCTCCTGACCTGCGGGCGTGCACATGCACAGCAGCCGCACAGTCTGTTCGGAAGCGTTAGTAAAGAAGTGAGGGGCGTTGGCCGGGATGTTGACGGTCTCGCCAGCTCGCACGACCTGTTTCTCGCCCCGGAAGGTGACTTCTATCTCGCCCTCTAGAAGAGTGAACATCTCCTCGAAGTCGTGGCGATGGGGGCCGGGGCCGCCGCAGGGCGGGACGTGCATGTCGATGAGACAGTAGCGCCCGTTCGTATCTTTGCCGGACAGGAGGATCGTGTAGGTGTCACCTACTAATCCGATGTGCGGCAAGTTCGGATCTTCCCATCGAACGTGCGTCAGACCGCGTTGCGGGTCATCTGGAGGAATAGTCGAGGTGCTTGTTTTGTCGCCCATTGGGTTGCTCCTTTAGTGGTTGTTTGTCGCCAGGCTGTTACGCAGCACGTTGTTTATGCCCTCGCAGCTCCGCGAGCGTCTTTTTAACCCCTTCCTCGTACGATGTTTTACGGATGCCGCCGAGTAGCTCGCTTAAAGCCGTGTCGTCCATGATAAAGGGGTCTGTCAAGAGATAAGGCATCTCAACCAGTTCGCGCATGAAGGGGTCGAAGAGGCCGAGCGCGCGCAACATCAGCTTGTTTGCGACTAATAGTTTCGCGACGGGCTTAGCCGTCCGGCATTACGTCACCGTTTCTACAAAAGCACAAGATGTAAAGGCCGACAACACGACACAAGTAGACCGCAAGCGGAAAGGCTTACAGGTCATCGACGAACTTTCAAAAGGCGCCGGACAACCTGCCCCGAACGAATGGCGAAAAGACTTGCCGTTTCCGGCGGACGCGACGCTGGAATACGCTTTGGGCGATGTATAGGGCAAAATGGTACTCGACCCGAAGACCCGCCAACTCGTGGCAGAGGGTGCGAAGGTTTGTCGACCTCACAGGCTAGATGTTTTTCGCCCCTACCGTGCTAAGACGTGGATTATAGCTTACCAGCGATTTCAGCAACACAACCGCTGAGGGGGAGAGTGTATTCTTGACTAATCGTTCCAGAAAGAGTATAAGCCTTCAAGAGGTTAATAAAGTCAGATGGCGCGACATAAAGAATTCGACCGGGACGAGGCCCTCCACAAGGCGATGGAGGTCTTCTGGTCGCGCGGCTACGAAGCGGCATCCATCCAGGACTTGGTCGAGCACATGGGCATCAACCGCCAGAGCCTCTACGACACCTTCGGCGACAAGCACGCGCTCTTTCTACAGGCGCTTGATCGCTATCACGAGGTCGAGTCGCGCAAGCTTTTCGATTTGCTGGATAGACCGGGTTCGGTCAAGAAGGCGCTGCGGCAACTGTTTTCCTTTGTAATTGAAGGATCACTTTGTGAAGAGGGGCGGCGCGGCTGCCTCATGAACAATGCCATGTCCGAGTTGGCAGGGCGATGCGAGGCGACCGCGGAGAAGACTTGCCGCAACATGGAGGCGGTCGAGAACGCTTTCTATCGCGCCCTGCTGCGGGGGAAGAAGGACGGCGAGCTGAAAGGCGTTCGCGAGCCTCGTGCAGTGGCCAGGTTCCTCTATAGCAGCTTCCAGGGGCTCGTGCTGATGGCGAAGGCCACGCGTGACCGCAAGACTCTGGAAGACGTCGTCAAGGTAACGCTCTCGGTGCTCGACTGAAAGTTCGATCTTATTTTTTTTGACTCATTCTGGAACAATCGTTCCAATAAATGAACTCGGTCTGAACAAAGAGGGAAGAAATGATGATGGTTAAAGAAAAACCGATTAGGGTCATCAAGCGTACGGAGCGCCAGGAAAGCCAGGCGGCTCGGAAGGAGAGGGGCAGAGCGCACACCCGGAATTCTACGGACGGGGCGAAGCGTGACGCAATCACTGTCGTCGCCGGGTGGGTGCGGGAATTGCGCCTCAAGAAAGTCGCGGAAGCGGGGCGCGGATTCGAGAGCCTGTTCAACCAAACGGCTGCCGGCGCTACGCGAGGTTAAAGAATTACTGAGGAGTCAGAAAATTGCTGATTAACGAAGGGGCAGAAAGATGATTAGTAACAAAATCGCATTAGTAACAGGCGGGAGTCGAGGGCTGGGTAAAAACATGGCGCTTAGTCTTGCCGAACAAGGCAGCGACGTGATTCTGACCTACAACAGTAAAGAGGAAGATGCCATCGCCGTAGTCAAAGAAATTGAAGGCAAAGGACGGCGGGCGGAGACACTGCAACTCGATGTGGGCGAGACTAAATCCTTCGATAAGTTTATCGAGCGGGTTTCGCAAGTTTTGCAGGAGAAGTGGGGGCGAGACACTTTCGACTTTTTGATTAACAATGCGGGCGTCGAAGGTAACGGGTTGGTGGCCGACACGAGCGAAGAGACCTTCGACTTACTTTACAACATCCATTTCAAAGGCG
>CAZEZJ010000253.1:0-7672 GCA_964516695.1 uncultured Blastocatellaceae bacterium | reverse complement strand
AACTCCAAAAAGACCTGCCGATTATCACCACCGAGCACGCCACCGCCGAACTCAAGGACAAAGGCTTCACCGCGGCCATCGCCCTCGATACGTGGGACGCCGTGACAATCAGGCGAGGCGACGACGCTCAGGTGCGCATCACTTCGATGCCGGGCAAGCATGGTCCAGCCATCGTTGATAAATTCTTGCCGCCTGTCATGGGCAGTATGCTCGAATTTCAGAACGCAAATGAGAAGACCGCTCTTCGGCTCTACATCACGGGCGACACGCTCGTGCACGACAACCTGCACGAGATACCGCGCCGTTACCCGGACATTGACCTCGCGCTCTTTCATCTGGGCGGCACACAGATTATGGGCATCCTGCTCACAATGGATGCCGAGCAGGGTGTGGAAGCCATCCGCATTATCAACCCGCGCGAGGTCATTCCGATTCATTATAACGACTACGAGGTTTTCAAGTCGCCGCTCGAAGACTTCAAAAAGGCAGTCGAGGCCGCAGGGTTCGCAGACCGCGTGAAATATTTAAGCCACGGCGAGACCTACGATTTTGAAGTGCCCGCGAGCCGCACGAGTTAGTTTGATAACTTTGAGCACGACCGCTTCCATCATCTGCGAAGAGCGCGACGCCGTACTGCTCGTGCGTCTCAATCGTCCGTCGAAGCGCAACGCTTTATCGCGCGAGATGCTTAATCGCCTCGCTGAAATCTTCAAGGACGTGGCCGCGCGGCGCGACCTACGCGCTGTGATTCTCAGCGGCGAGGGCAGCGCGTTCTGCGCGGGCACGGACATCGAAGAACTGGCCGAGTTGGATGCTGAAGGGGCGCTCGCTGCGGCAGGGCGCGGGCAGGAGGTCTGCGGCCTAATTGAGAATTGCGGCGTTCCGGTCATCGCCGGAGTTGGCGGTGTGGCGGCGGGCGGCGGCTGCGAACTGGCGCTCAGTTGTCATCTACGCGTGGCCGCGACCGACGCCACTTTCAGCCTGCCCGAAACGAATCTCGGCGTCATCCCCGCCTATGGCGGAACACAACGCCTCGCGCGCATCACGGGCAGCGGCCACGCTCTTGAGTTGATGCTGGCAAACGCGAGACTAACAGCAGACGAAGCCTTAAGCTGTGGCCTTGTCAATCGCGTCGTCGAAAGAGAGCGGTTGCTGGCGGAAACGGAAGCGCTCGCACGCGAGATTGCGAGCCTCGCGCCCCTCGCCATCCGCGCGTGCCTCGAAGCCGTCACGCGCGGGCAGGATTTACCACTCGCAGAAGGCTTACGGCTAGAAGCCGAACTCTTCAGCCGCCTCTTCAACACCGCAGACATGCGCGAGGGCACACGCGCCTTCCTCGAAAAACGCCCGCCCGTTTTTCAGGGAAAATGAAGTAAGGTAAAAGTCAGGCGGAAACCATTTTTTATTAAAACTGTCTTTCCGACACTTTTACCTTTTACCTTTTTACTTTCCTACTCGTGTCCTTTTGGTTTCAATTCGCCTGTGGTCAGGTCTGGACGGGCGCGTACCATCTGTTCGGGCGTTGTGTTGGCGGTGGGGTGCGACTGAAGGCTTGGTTTGGTTGTCGCGGGCAGCGCTGCGTTGGCGTTGGCCGCCATCTCGCCGGAGGTTGCGGAAGCGGTGGCAAGCTGTTGGTCCACGGGTTTCAGGATTTCCGCGACGAGGCCCTCGCTGCCTCTGTGTTCGAGCCAGTGGCGATAGCTGACGGTGGCGATGGCAATCACGGGGATGGCGAGAAAGATGCCGGCCACGCCAGCTATCTCAGCGCCGCTCAGGATAGCCAGAATCACCGCCAACGGATGCAGGTGCACGCCCTGCCCGATGATGCGCGGGTAAACAACGTAGTCGTGAACGATGCGCAGGATACCTAAGAACAGTAGTACAGCGATGGCTTGCTTCAGAGAATAGAAACTGCTGATGCCGGCCGCCAGCGCTGCCACCACCAGCGGCCCGACGAGCGGGATAAATTCCAGCACGCCCGCGATGAGTCCGAGGAGAAGCGCATAAGGGACTTCGAGAATCAGGAAACCGACGGTGCAGATTGTCCCGATGAGCAGGCAGGCGATTAACTGCGCGCGAATGTAGGCGGCCAGAGTGCTGTTCACGTCCTGAAAAAACTCATCGCCGCGCCAGCGCCAGCGCCCGCGCGGCAGCATTGACAGCGCGGAGCGGCGAAAGCTCTCCGCATCTTTCAAGAGAAAGAAGGCGAGAATGGGAATCAGGATGAGAAAGGGAAGAATGCTCAGCGCTTCGTAAATAAACGCCCACAAGCTCTCGCCCGTGTATCTTCCGGCGGTCTCAATCATGTTCGTGACGTTTTCGTTCACCTTCTTACGGACGGCTTCGGGAATCTGGTAGTTCTCGTAAAATCTATTCAAACCCTGCGAGCGCGCGCGCGCCGACGTGATGTATTCGGGAGCTTTTTTGGCGAAATCCGTGATTTGCGTGCCGAGGCGCGGCAGCAGAAACCAGAGGCCGATGCCGAGTGAGCCGAAGAGCGCCACGTAGACGATGCCGATGGCAATGGGGCGCGGCATGATGTGTTCGCGCCCGCGCATGTTGAAGGGGCGGTGGACAAACTCGACGAGCGGCGCAATCAGGTAAGCGAAAAAGATTGACAGCACCACGAGCAGCAACACGCCCGTCAGCGCCTTCAGCATCCAGAGCACGACGGCGACCGCAATCAGCGCCGCCAGCGCAATCCAGACGACGCGCACGACGGCGCGCGTCTGCGGCCAAGACGCCTGAGTGGCGGCCACGGCTGCCGTTTGCGCGGCTTCCTTTACCTCTTCTTTTCGCTCGCTCATTCAATCCTCAAGGACTGTCTTGATTAACGTCGAAACTGATTATCACTGCGAGGACGTTGCCCACGCAAGCTATTGCGACGCGAAGATAAAAGGGAGGCCAAAAAGAGAAGCGATGCGACAGCGGGCGGGCGACGATGCTCGGATGCGTAAGAAAAAGAGAGCGCAACTTGAGTTATGCCCTTGCTGCTTCGCCGCGTCGCTTCTCTTCACCGGCTCGCGTCCCCTTTAGTGTTCAGTTTCGTCTTCATCCTCTTCCGCTTCCTCCTCGCCTTCTTTAACTTTCGGCGGAGCGAGGCGCGGCGCGGCAGGCTCCCAGATTAGCCCGCGCCATTCGTCGGTGGCGTCGAGCAGTTGGAGCGCGGCCAGCGGGTGAGCGGCGTTGCGTTCGAGGCGCAGGACTTCCGTGACGACTTGCAGCTTTTGTCCCTCCTCGGCCTGCACCTCTAACTGAACGCGGCTGCCAACGTCCGGCAGCAAACGCTGCAAGTGTACGAGCACACCTTCCGGGCCGACGTTCTCCGTCGTTCCTTCCGCAACGACGTGTCCGGCCTCTTCATCATCCCACTCGGCGCGCACCGGCAGCGATGCCATGTAGCGCGGCCCCGTCCGATTCTCCACCGTCATATGTCGGGCCATAAGCTTCTCCCCTCTTTAATCAAGTGATGAGTGATGGGTGATAGGTGATGGGTAAAAGAAAGCAGGCTTTTCTTATCACCTATCACCCATCACTCATCACGTCCTTACTCCTCCTCCGCTCGCAGCTTTTCGAGGACGGAGAAGTCTTCGAGCGTGGTTGTGTCGCCGGCGATAGCGCCTCCGGTGGCGATTTCGCGCAGGAGGCGACGCATGATTTTGCCGGAGCGCGTTTTGGGCAACTGGTCTGTAAAGCGTATCTCATCGGGACGTGCGAGCGCGCCGATTTCGCGTGTGACGTGGCGGCGCAACTCTTCTTTGAGCGCGTCCGAAGCCTTGTGTGTGCCTTCGAGCGTGACGAAGGCGACGATGCCAGAGCCTTTGATTTCATCGGGCCGCGCCACAACGGCTGCTTCCGCCACCGATTCGTGCGAAACCAGAGCGCTCTCAACTTCGGCTGTCCCCAAACGATGCCCGCTTACATTAATCACATCGTCAACGCGCCCCATTATCCAGAAATATCCATCGGCATCGCGCCGCGCGCCGTCGCCAGCGAAGTAGACGCCGGGGATTTCCGACCAATATTGTTGCTGGTAGCGTTCGTCATCGTTCCAGATGGTGCGCAGCATCGAAGGCCAAGGGCGCTTGATGACGAGATAGCCGCCTTCGCCTTCTCCGACCGCTTCGCCCGCTTTCGTCATCACGTCAACTTCGATGCCGGGCAGCGGCCTGGTTGCGGAGCCGGGCTTGGTGGGCGTCGCTCCCGGCAGCGGGCTAATCATAATCGCGCCCGTCTCCGTCTGCCACCATGTGTCAACAATCGGGCAGCGTTCGCGCCCGATGATTTTGTGATACCACATCCACGCTTCAGGATTAATCGGCTCCCCGACCGTTCCTAAGAGGCGCAAGCTTGAGAGGTCGTGTTTCAAAGGCCACTGCTCGCCCCATTTGACGAAGGCGCGGATGGCCGTCGGCGCCGTGTAGAGAATATTGACGCGATGGCGCTCGACGATTTCCCAAAAGCGGTCAGGCTCAGGATGATTCGGCGCGCCCTCATACATAAGCACGGTCGCGCCGTTGGAGAGCGGCCCGTAGACGACGTAGGAATGACCCGTCACCCAGCCGATGTCAGCCGTGCACCAATATGTGTCTTCGTCCTTGATGTCGAAAATCCACTTGGTCGTCAAATGCGTTTGCAAGAGATAACCCGCGGTCGTATGCAGGATGCCTTTGGGTTTTCCGGTCGTGCCCGAAGTATAGAGAATGTAGAGCGGGTGTTCGCTGTCTAATTCTGCGGCGGGACAATCGCTCGTGACGGTTTCCATCAACTCGTGCCACCAATGGTCGCGCCCTGCTTCCATTGTGACGCGCGTGCCCGTGCGCCGGACGATAATGCAACTCTTGACCGAAGGCGTGCGCTTTAATGCTTCGTCCACGGCTGGCTTGAGGCGGACTTCCGCGCCGCGACGGTAGCCGCCGTCAGCCGTCACGACTAGCTTGCAGCCCGCGTCGTTGATGCGGTCAATCAGCGCGGCGGTGGAAAAGCCGCCGAAGATGACGGAGTGTGTGGCACCGATGCGGGCGCAGGCCAGCATCGCAATCGCCAACTCCGGCACGAGCGGCATGTAGAGCGCCACGCGGTCGCCCGCCACAATGCCCATGCGCTTGAGCACGTTGGCAAAGCGGCAAACTTCCGAGTGTAGTTGCCCGTAGGTGAGCGTGCGCTGTTCGCCGGGTTCGCCTTCCCAGATAATCGCGGCCTTGTTGCGCCGCCAGGTTGGCAGATGACGGTCGAGGCAGTTGGACGAAATGTTAATCTTCCCGCCGACGAACCAGCGCGCGTGCGGCAGTTCCCACTCCAACACCGTGTCCCATTTTTTGAACCATTGAAGCTCATCTTCGGCCATCCGCGCCCAGAAAGCTTCCGGCTCAGCGCGCGCTTCCTCGCGCAGGCGCTCCAGCTCCGCCAGCGAATTGATGCGCGCTTGGGCGCGGAAATCATCCGGCGGATGAAAGACACGCTCTTCGTGCAGCACGGATTCAATATTCGAGGTCGTAGACGACATAACCTAATTCTAACTCCCCGCGAAAAGATGGCTGGCGCGTGATAACTCGTGCGGCGCGCCTTAAATTATCTGACTATTGTGTTGTCCTGTGTATCACAGAACAGCGGAAAGCGACAATGACTGTTCGCCCGCTGACATGCTCGACAAGGATTACTATTGACTTCTCTCTAACAGAAGAATATCGTGCGGGCGTCTCAACCGTGGCTCCTCTTCAACGAAAGGAAAATGTCATAGGACGCTCACTTTTCAGTATGCTGCATCGTCGTTTCGGCACCCGCCTCTCCGGCGCGGAACGCACGCGCCGCGCCCAAGAGCATTACGACCGCTTGCGCAGCGTGATGCCGATTGACGTTGTGAAAGCCAAGCCGCGCGCCGGAGCGTCGCCGGGAAAATTGGCGATTATCGGTGCGGGCTACGCGGGTTGCGCAGCGGCCTATGTGGCGCATCAGCTTGGCTTCGACGTGACAGTCTATGATGCCATTGGAACGCCGGGCGGTCGCGTCTCGTCGTCAACGTTGGTCGTCCCCGGGCGTATTCTCGAAACGGGCGCGGAGCTAATCGGCCTTAACCATCCGGCATGGCTGACGCTGGCGGCCACCGCCGGATTTGCGCTCGGCGTCGTCACACCGGACGACGATTACGCGGGCGCATTTCTGAATTCGCCGCTCACGATTGGCGGCGTCCCCTATGACCCTGCGGCGCAGTCGCAGCTTTACGACGGGATGCAGAGCGTCTTTAGCTCGTGGGTTGACCAATCAGCTATCGTCACCATGCCGCTTGCTCCGTGGCAGACGCCTGACGCGCCCGCTCTCGATGCGCAGAATCTAGGCGCGAACATACCCGTGAACACGCCCGCGAATGTGGTCAATGCAATCGGAATGGAGTTTGAGTTCAACAACACGACACCCATCGGTGAGCAGAGTTGGCTGGCGAACCTCGCTCAGATTCAGGCTGGCGGCGGACAAGGCTTCTTTGAAAACACGGAAGTCTTCCGCTGCACGGCGGGCAATCAACAACTCGCCTACTGGCTGCTCTGCGACCTCGCAATCGTCAAACAGACCGTCACCGCGATAGAGACCTCAAGCGGCGACATCAAGTTGACGTTTCAAACAGGTGAGACGGCCGGGCCGTATGATTACGTCATCGTCGCCACGTCGGTAGCCATCTGGCCCTTCATTACAGTTGACGATAAACCGTTTCCGTATGACACCATCAATAACGGGCCTGCGATTAAGTATCTCGCTCCCGTCGAGCAGCGCTTCTGGATTACTGAGTCGCTCGCGCCGAGCGGGATGTCCGATGTGCTCGGCATGACGTGGGAGGGAACAGACAATCAGGCCGACACAGCCGCCTACGACCTCACGGTTTTCTCCGGCGGCACGGCGGCGCAGAACGCGATTGATAACGACGGCAAGGACGCATACTTCGCCCCGCTCATCTCCGAACTGTACCCCGGCTTCTCGACACAGGGCGGGACGTTTGTTAATTCACCGGGCAATTCCGCCATCCTCACGGGCTATTCCTGTCCCGCGCCGGGCCAAGTCGTCGGCGCGCAGCAGTCATACCCGACGCCGTATAATGAGCGCCTCTTCGTCGCAGGCGAACATACGTCGCCCGCTTGGTTCGGATACATGGAAGGGGCGCTTGAGTCGGGCATTATGGCCGCGGTGCGCGTCGCTCTCAGCGCATCCGTTGACCTGCCTGCGGAATGGGGCGGGATGGCGGCGCTCTAAAGATTGACGACCGCCCAGGCTAACACGCGGCGACGGCAAACTTCCGTTAACGAAAATCTCTGCCCGCTGGTTCAAGCAGTTCGACCGTAGACTACACGCCTTTCAGATGTCATAAAGGATTTCGTCGCGGGCACGACGAGGCGTAGAATGAGCCTGCCTTTCATTATCGCGGCGGCGACGCCTGGCGCCGCTTCTCTAGGAGAGTTTGGATGACGGAGCCGGAATCGAGCATGTGGGCCGAGTGGGACGAGCAAAGCTCGAAACTCTTTATAGATTACGGGCGCTACTTTGTGCCCGAGCGCGAACAGCAAATACGCATTATCTGCGACTTGATTCCGCCGCAGCCAGGGCCGTTTCACATTCTCGAACTGTGCAGCGGCGAAGGCTTGCTGGCCGCCGCGCTGCTGGAACGCTTCCCCGCTTGCATCGTCCA
>CAZEZJ010000252.1:1557-7680 GCA_964516695.1 uncultured Blastocatellaceae bacterium | reverse complement strand
AGACGGAACTGGCCGCGTTTGGACACGTCCGCACATCCATCGGTGAATGGCGCAAGCAAGCGCTCGGCTCGCTGCCGTCAACAGCCACGCCAACCAGCGAGCCTGTCATCACTCCGCCTGCAAGCTTGGCTTTTGAGCGTCGGCCTTCGGCGCTCGCCGCGATTCGCGAATTCTTTTCGCTTTCGCCAGTGTGGCTGCGCGCCGCCACCGCCGCTCTCGGCGTCGTCTTCTGCGCCCTCGTTGCTCTGACCGTCGCTCGCTCGCTAGAGCAGCCGAAGATTGTCACAGTTGAGCGAACCGTTGCGGTCAAGCCCTCCGATGCTGAACTGGACGCCATGATAGCCGCGCGCCTCAAGCAAAAGGGTGAGACTCTTCCCAACGCAAGCGAAGACAAACAGGTCGGCCCGGCGACTCAGAATGCGTCGCTGCCCGAAGAAAAATCCGTTCGGGATGCGAATCCAGCGGTAAAGCCAAACGCCGCCAGGCAATTTAATCTCGCGCGCAATCCAGCGCCCGCTGTGAAAATCTCCCCGCGGGAATCACGCGAGCTTGCACGCGACCTGCGCCTTGTCGCCTCGAATGATGATGAAGACCTGCCGCGCCTGACAGACTTGATTGATGAATCCACTGACGAGTCTAACTAAAGGCGTGCTTCGTGAGGTAATGATGAATAGATTAATCAACAGACGATTGCCGGCAGCCAAGCCCTTTCTGCTCTCGCTGCTTTTGCTCTGCTTTTCCGCATCGCCCGCTCGCGCCCAGGAGCAGGGGGCGTCTGCGCCGGGAGAGGCCGAGCGGAATCTGGGCAATCAGGGCGGCGAACTGGGCAGGGTGTTAGGCTTGACGCCCGAGCAGGTCGCTAAGATTCGTCTGATTCGCCAGCAGCATCAAGAGGAACGGCGGCTGGCCGGCGAGCGTTTGCGCAGAGCACAAAGAGCTTTGGATGAGGCGATTTATTCTGACGACAACACGAGCGAAACTCTCATCGAAGAACGCTCGCGCGAAGTGGCTCAGGCATTGTCGGCCACCATCCGTTTGCGCGCTCTGACGGAATTGAACATCCGCCGCGTCCTCACGCCCGAACAACTCGGCATCCTACGCAATCTTCGCCTGCGGCAAGGGCAGCAGCGTCGTTTCGAACGACAACTGAACCGGCAGCGACAAAGGCCAGACCGCCGGCCCGCGGGCAACACGAGCGGCGGGCCTGCTTTACCGCGCGACCGCTTCAGACAACGTGAAAACGCCCCCCTACAGCAAAGAGACGGCAGCCGCCCCGCCGCTGGCCCGCGCGAACAACGCGCCGAGCCTCTACGCAAAAGCACACCATGAATTAACCAAGCCGTAGCAACCTCAAACAGAGAAGCCGGTCAGCGGGAGAGTTGAACGGCTTTTTTTGCGTGCGGCAATGCACACTGCGCCCGAGGCTGGCGCTCTTGGCGAATCGCTCCCGTGGGCCAGTCGTGCGGCCTTTGAATTTAGCGCTTGACGCATCGCGCATATTTTGAGCATCATAGCTTGCTCGTTCACAGATCGCGCGGTAGCACGTCCAGATTTTCCGAAAAGCCTTTCTGGCCGGGGCACGCGTCGTCTATCCGGCGTTAGTCTCTCAAGTTGTTCATTGATGCTAATGCCAGGCTGTCACGCTCTCGCGCACGGACGTCAAGCGCAGCGCGTTTTCGCTTTCCGCTTCTCGAATGAACATTGCCACGCGCGTTCTGCTCGAATTGCAGGAAACGACTTTACTGGCGGCGCGCGCCGCTCGCGGACTCTTCAAACGTCCGCGCTATATTCCCGAAACTATTGCGCAGATGGACGCCATCGGCGTCGGTTCTTTGACTATCATCATCCTGACCGGATTTTTTACGGGCGCAGTGTTGACGCTGCAAACCTACCCGACGCTGAAATATTATGGCGCGCAGCAGACGACGGGTTATCTGGTGGCGCTCTCGCTGATACGCGAGCTGGGGCCTGTGCTCTCCGCTTTGATGGTGACGGGCCGCGTCGGCTCGGCCATCTCCGCCGAGCTTGGCTCGATGAACGTCTCGCAGCAAATAGATGCGATGCGCGCGCTTGGCACAGACCCCGTGCGCAAGCTCGTCGCGCCGCGTATTATCGCGCTGCTGATTACCCTGCCGCTCTTAACCGTCATCGCAGACGTAGTCGGCATCATCGGCGGCTGGTCGGTGGCGGCGGGCCTTTACGGGATGACTTCCGACGAGTTTTTCAACTCCGTGCGCGACGGCATCACGACCGATGATATTATCGGCGGCATTATTAAACCGATGGTCTTCGCGCTGATTATCGGCACGATTGCCTGCTACAAGGGACTGAACACGGAGGGTGGAACGGTCGGCGTCGGGCGCTCGACGACGCGTTCGGTCGTGACGGCTTCCATCGTCGTCATCATCGCGGACTTTTTTCTGGCGCGCGCGCTTCAGTATATTCTCAACATGCCGACGTAAGAGTTTTAAGGCACAAGGTTATGGCTTCAACAGACATCGGAATTCCACCACAAACTCCGCTGCCGCCGGAGATAGACAATCAGGTCAGCGAAGACGCCGCCGAGTCAACGTTCGCGGAAGTTGACGACAGCGAGCGCGCCATTCCGGCCATCGAGTTTCGCAACGTGCATCTGGCTTTCGACGACCGCAAGGTTCTCAACGGTCTGACCTTCAAGGTGATGAAGGGGGAGACCAAGATTATCCTCGGCGGTTCGGGCTGCGGTAAGTCAACGACCATCAAGCTCGTGCTCGGACTGCTCAAGCCGGACTCCGGCCAGGTTCTCGTTGACGGCGAAGATATAACGAACTACACGGAAGTGGAGATGATGCGCGTCAGGAAAAAGATAGGGATGATTTTTCAAGAAGGCGCGCTCTTTGATTCCCTGTCGGTTTATGACAACGTTGCTTTTCGTCTACACGAACAGGGCGTGCCCGAAGATGAGGTCGAGCCGGAAGTCAGGCGAATGCTGCGCTTCGTTAATCTCGAAGATGCGATTGACAAAATGCCGATAGAATTGTCGGGCGGTATGCGCCGCCGCGTCGGCATCGCGCGTGCTCTCGTAGGCGACCCGAAAATCGTGATGTTCGATGAGCCGACCGCCGGCCTCGACCCGCCGACCGCGCGCACCATCTGCGAGTTGGCGATGAAGTTGCGCGACCTCGAAGACGTCTCGTCCATCTTCGTCACGCATGAGATGAACAACCTGCACTATCTCAGTTCGGAATACGCTGTTGTCAACGATGCTGGCGATGTCGTTTTTGAGAAGGAAGGCGAACGCCTCTGCCTGATTAACACGAAAGTCCTGATGCTGCGCGACGGGCGTCCTATTTTCCACGGCACAGACGAAGCGCTGCAAAAGGCCGAAGAACCCTATATACAGAAGTTTCTGCGCGGACACTAACGAAAGGAAAAAGGTAAAAGTAAAAAGGCAAAAGGGAAGACAACAGATTTACTAATTTCACTTTTACCTTTTACCTTTTTACTTTTGCCTTCCTGACAATTATGCCTCCTGCCAAAAAAACCATCGGTCTCAGCGAATTGCGCGTTGGGATACTCGTCGTCATCTCCATCGCCATTCTGATGTTCCTTATCTTGAATGCGACGGGCGACATCAATCCCTTCACGAGCAGGCTGCATTTGAGAGCGCAGTTTGCCAATGCCGATGGTCTGCGCCCCGGCGCGGAGGTGCGCCTCGCCGGTGTCCGTGTCGGCAAGGTCGAAGAGGTCAAACTCCTGCCGCCCTCCGCCAATCCCAAAGACCCGAAGGTTGAAGCCAGGCTCGCCATTGATAACAAGATTGACGGCCAGCCCGCCAACCAGCGTATTCGCAAAGATTCCACAGCCCAACTCGGCTCGCCCAACCTGCTCGCCAACGACAAGCTGATTAATCTCACCCCCGGCTCAGCCGGAAGCGAGCCTGTTGCCGAAAACGACCTCCTGCTTCCCTCTTCTCTCAACACGACGACCCTCTCGAATCTCGCCGGACCTGAAATCGCAGACCAGTTCGAATCCATCACCAAGCAGGTCAACGAAATCACGCGCAAGATTAACGAGGGCGAAGGCTCTCTCGGACGCTTCCTCAACGATGAGGCTTTCTACAACAACCTGAACTCCACGATTCAGGAAACGCAGTCCGTCATCCGCCAAATCCGTTCAGGAGAAGGCACAGCCGGAAAACTCATCAACGACCCGGCCATCTACAACAACGTCAACGAACTCTCCCTGCGTCTCAACGACATCGCCGAAGGACTCCGCCGCGGGCGCGGAACGGCGGGCAAACTCTTAACTGACGACGCTCTCTACAATCGCGTCAACGCAATCGCCGACCGCGCCGACCAAGCCGTCGCAGACATCCGCGTCGTCATCGCCGATGTCCGCTCAGGCCGCGGCACCCTCGGCAAACTCCTCACCGACGAAGCCATCTACAACGATGCCCGCACCGCCATCGCACGCTTCAACACCACCACCCAACGAATCGACAGCGTCGTCGCCAGCGCCCAACGCGGCGAAGGCACCGTCGGCAAGCTTCTCACAGACGACCAACTCTACTCCAACATCAACCAACTCTCCGCCGAAGGCGTCAAACTCATCTACGACTTCCGGCAGAATCCCAAAAAATATCTGACCGTCAAATTCGAGTTGTTCTAATGGTTAATGCACACGTCTGGGTTAAATAAAGTTGCGTTCTGTGAAATAGAGTAGAGTCCTGTTAAATAAAGCTGCGTTCCCTGCTCGGTGATGGTGAAGTAGTTATTCCCCTAAGTTTGCTAGTTGGTCAGCCAAACGGTGATGTTCTGCTCACTCACGCCGAGCTTCACCTTCACGCTTCAGCCTCCCATTGCAGAGCTTAAATCTAGTCTAACGCCACTTCAAAATGTTAACATTCAATGGTTAGCGTGAATAAATCTACTCGCGCGTGGGGCGCAAATCGGTGCAAAGCCCCAGGCGGTTTATCCCCAAGAAGCCAGTTTACCGGCTAGGGCAGCTCTAAGTCACATTACTAATATCTTGTCTTCACTCGGTCAGATTTCTACGGATAAGAAAGATGCTTTCATGGCTATCACTCCAGAAATCGAACAATGGTTGAAAGATGCCGGATACGAATACCATTGCTTTATTAGTTATCCGCGTATAAACAATAACGACATGGTCGAGTGTGCGCAGCACGTGCAGGATGCCATTAAAAAGGATTTAGCTTTATCGATTAACGATCCCAATGTTTTCCTCGACGAGAGCATCACAGGCGGCACTGATTGGGAGAAAAGATTAAGAACCGCGCTTTGCCGGAGTGTAACAATGGTCGCCCTCTGTGCTGGCATCTATTATCATCCGGCCCACAAGTGGTGCGGTTTAGAATGGGCGGCGATGGATAATTTATGTGAAAGGCGCCTCCCCGGATCCGACTTGCGGACAATCATTCCTCTCATTGTCAGGATAGAATCCTCAATCCCCGATGTTGTTTTAAAAACCCAATGGGTAGATATTTCAAGTCTCACACTTCAGGGACGACGCTATTACAATACAAAGGAATTTCGTTTGCGCATTATGGAGGTCGTTAACCATATTAAGAAGGTAGCCGTAGCCATCGCAGACAACCAAGCTAGGGCGGACTGTAAACAATTTCAGTTTCCCAGCACATCTGCATTTATTAACTGGCAACCGGTAAAACAGCCTGCTCCATTTTACAGGAACTATAAATGACTGCGGATGAGTCTCCTTCGGGAAGAATTATTACTTTCTATTCCTACAAGGGCGGCACGGGCCGCTCTATGGCCGTCGCCAACGCCGCCTGTTGGCTAGGCCGAAGAGTCTCAACTTCTTCGCAGAAAGTGTTGGTGATGGATTGGGATTTGGAAGCGCCCGGTCTTCACCGATTTTTTGTGCCTCAAGCTGATCATCCTGAAAACGTGAATCGTCCGGGAATCATCAACTATTTCGCTAGACTGCAAGACAAACTAAGACAGGACCAAGGGCTTTACGCCGAACTGACATCTGAAGAGGGATGGAAAACATTAGATCGGGAACTCCCACTGGATGATTACTTGATACCAAATGTCTTGACCGGAGTAGACTTTATTAAAGCCGGAGTGTTTGATGCGACGTATACAGAACTGGTGAGTA
>CAZEZJ010000252.1:0-1544 GCA_964516695.1 uncultured Blastocatellaceae bacterium | reverse complement strand
CTGATTGATTCACGCACGGGTTTTACGGATATTAGCGGCATCTGCACCATGCTGATGCCGGAAAAACTGGTGATGGTCTTTACGCCCAACCGGCAAAGTCTTTCTGGCGTTCTCGACTTAGCGATGCAAGCTGCGGACTATCGCAGGGCATCCGGTGATTTTCGTCCCCTTTCGATGTTTCCGCTGCCCAGCCGCATTGAGAACGCCGAGCTTTCTCTCAAAAAGGATTGGCGTGAGCGGTATCAGAATGAGTTTGAAGAAACGTTCCGCAATATTTATCAGCTAGAAAAGTGTGAGTTGTCTGCCTACTTCGATGAAGTTCAATTACCGCATATGGCCTATTACGGCTATGGCGAGAGCATAGCTTTGCTTGAGGAGCGCAGCGATGCTCTCTCACTGAGCAGGGCATACGAAAACTTTTTCGAACGACTCATCGAACTGGATTTCCCGTGGGACAAACAAGATGCTGTACTGGATATGCCGGAAAAGGCGCAGCCTAAGATTGGCATAACTTCTGAAGCTGGTTTAGCCAAATATGACAAAGGAATCTTTATTAGTTATGCACACAAAGATAATGCGCCTTTTGTTTCTAGCAGAGGCTGGGTTGATACCCTTCATGAAAGCCTGCTGAGGCGTCTAACGCAGCTTATCGGAGAGATGCCGAAGGTATGGCAAGATACGAAATTGTCGAACAATGAAGATTCAACTAATCCTCTGGTTCTTAGACTCTCACAGCGCCCCTTTTTAGTGACAATTTTATCTCCGGCTTATATTAATTCCCAAAGGTGTTTGAAAGAACTTGAAGAATTTTATCGGCAGTCAACTCAGCGCGGCGGCATCATGGTCAACAACAAGTCGCGAATTTTCAAAGTAATGAAGACTCCAATAGGAGATAACGACCATCGTATTGACCCCTTGGAAGGAAGCAATCTCCCGCGCGAACTACGAACGTTATTGCAGCAATCTTTGGGATACGAGTTTTACGAGATCGACAAGCAGACTGGCAAGGTGCGGGAATTCTGGCCTGAACTGGGCCCGGATTATATGAAGAAATTTCTAGAGAAGTTGGAAGACCTGGCGCAGGACATCAAAGAGTTCATAAAGAGTGAGCAACTAATCTCTTCTGACCCCAGCGATAAGCACACCATATATTTGGCAGAAACAACACCTGACCTGAGCGACGAGCGCAATGAAATTAAACGGTCCTTGCAACGGTACGGTTGTCGTGTCTTACCAGATGAAAGCCTTCCTCTTGGCGATTCCGCTTTTGAAGAGAAGGTTCGTCATTATTTGGAACAATCCATCCTCTCTATTCATCTAACCGGCTCAGACCACACCGTCACCCCGGCGGAAGAGCAATTGCAGGCCAGGTTAAATCTTCAGCATCAAATGGCCGCCAAGCGAATCATCAAGCAGCATGAACTGGCAATGAATCGCAGCGACCAAGATGCTGAATTCCGCAGGCTGCTCTGGATGCCGGAAGGATTAAAACCGCAAGAGCCGAGTTACCAGCGCTTCCTGGCATACTTACAGAATGACCCCGG
>CAZEZJ010000251.1:0-7701 GCA_964516695.1 uncultured Blastocatellaceae bacterium | reverse complement strand
CGCTATTAAAATCGTATTCCTTCATCTCCTGAAAAGCTTGGTCTGCCGTCCAGTTGTCGTGTGTGATGCGATACACGCCCGTCAACGCGCCTGTGCGATGTCGCCCGCCTTTGCAGTGGACGTAGACGGGCCAGTTGGCCGGATTATTGACGAGGCTCAGGAAGTGTGCGGTCTGTTCTTCGGTCGCCGCGCGGCTGGCTTTGAGCGGGATGTTGAAATACTGCATTCCCGCGCTCTTGACCCACTCCTGCTCCTCGGGCACGTAATCCTTACGCAAGTCAATGACGGTCTTGACGCCAAGCTTCTTCAGTTGCGCGACCTCCTCTTGCGTTGGCTGCGCGCCGCGATAGTAGTTGGCGTTGACCTTACCGAAGTTTTTGATGCTGATTCCGGCAATCTCCGTCCGCGAGGCCGGAACGCTCACGCTTGACAGAGCAAGCAGGAACATCAACGCGCCGAGCGCCGCGAGACGGAAATTCGTTGCCGGACTATTCTTCTGTATCATGCGCTGCACCTTTGTCTCCGTGAAACTTCACTTCTTGTTAATGACAGACGCCGATGGCGACGTTGACGACAACCGCGTGAGTTGATTAATGCGGTCACGCAACACTGCGACGTAGCCTTCCATAGTCGTCGTGTCGTAGCCCGCCGAGCGAAACGCGTCGCGCAGTTGGTCATCAGACAAGCGCGATAATTGCTCGCCCATCCAGCGTGCGTTCTCAACCGGGATGCGGCGCATCGCCTTCTCCTTGTTGGCCTGCCGCTTGGCGTAGCCAGGGTTGAAGAAGGAAGCGAATTTGCCGCCGCCTTTCGGCGTTGTATTGTAATCAAACTCCACCAGGCCACCCTGAACTCCCAGCACAAACTTAGCCGAACGATAATCGGCCAGATTGTTCTTCGAGCGCTTGCCGCCAAGCCCGCCGACGTGGCCGAGCGTCGCCCCGATGTCGGTCACATAATACTGTGCTTCCATTTGACCGCTCTGCGGGTTTTTGTCAAAAAGCACACGATTATTGTCAAGCCGCGTGTCATAGTTGGCGAGCAAAACCATCAGCACCTTCAGGCCGTCGAGTTCGCGCGAGCCGACGAACGGATTTTGCAGCCAGTCCCAAATCGCACCGCGACGAACGCCCGCCCGCCGTGGTTCAAAGCGCACGCGGCGCACCGTCGTGCCGCCCTCGACGAATTCCTGCCCACGGGAAAGGCGCGGCAAATTCTTGATTTCAGCCCGGTCAAGGTAGTAGCCTTCTTCAGCGAAATAGCCCATCGCCCAGACCAGGCGCGTGGCGACGATTTCGGCCTGCGATTCCTCACCGAGTTTCACTACCCACGTCAAACCATTCGCATCTTTGACCTTAAACTTCGGAGATGCGCCGATTTTATCTTCCGCGACGAAGGTGAAAGGAGCTGTTGGAGCCATCTCGGCGGAGCCGGAGCCAAAGCGCAGGTCGCGCGTGGAAATATCGCCGGGGTCACGCCATAAAACGGGCGTCCCCGTCGGCAGCGGTGGTTTCTTCTGCTTTTTTTGCGCAAAAGTTGAGGAAGAAAAACTTGCCGCCAGAATGAGCAAAAAAGCAAACGCCTTACGTCTTCCTGTTTCAGCAAACATAATTGGGGGCCTCCTGTCGAAAAAACTGTTGAGTAAAGAGCGAGAGATGAACGCCGCCTGGTGGCAGGCTTCATCTATTAACGCGAGATTTCGGGGAAAATATCATCATCCGCAAAAACTTTCAAACGAATTAATACACAGGGGCAGTCTGGGAAGACGACGTGTTGTAGCTTTTTTGCGCCGCGTGCCTCAGGCAAGCCATTTTCGCGCAGGATGAAGAATGGCAACCTTAACTGGGCATCCGGTAATCTGAACAGAGGTTAACGAATTTCTTGTCAAAAAGAAATTGTTAACCTAAGATTCAAGGGGTGAGGGGTTCAATCTCCAATTTAACTTTCCGAGTTGTCGTTGAGCCTATCCATGCCTAATCTCGCCCGGGCGGGCTGAGGGTTGGGCGTCTTGACTGAGGAGAATGTCTGCATATGCAGTTAAATCAAAAAACTTTCCGCAACGCTTTGGGCGCATTGGTCGCCGCCTTGATGCTGGCAAGCGTGGCGTTGGCGCAAGGTGCTGGCGACCAGTTGGCGTCAGAGAAAACCAAAATCAAGAATTTCGGGCAGATGGATGAGCGTTTCTACAGGGGCGCGCAGCCCAAGGAAGAGGATTTCAAAGTGCTGGCGGCGATGGGCATCAAGACCATCATTGACCTACGCCATGACCCGAAGCCATACGAAAAACCGATAGCTGAATCGCTGGGAATGAAGTACGTCAATATTCCCATGATTTCCAAGAAATATCCGACCGAAGAAGCCACTGAGGCTTTTCTGAAACTTGTCAACGACCCCGCAACGGGTAAGTTTTACGTTCATTGTGCGGGAGGCCGTCACCGCACCGGCGCGATGGGTGCCGTTTACCGCTTCAAGTTCTACGATTGGAGTTTTGACCAAGCCTACGCCGAGATGAAGAAGTTTGACTTCTACACGAGTTGGGGCCACGGAGCCTTCAAGGATTTTGTGGAAGACTATTACCAGCGCGTGCAGGCCGGCAAGACACAGGCAGCGAAAGCGCCCGCGCAGACCAACAAAGCTCCAACCGCGACGACCACAATACCGACCACCATGACCACGAAAGATTCCATTCTCGTTAGCGACTCGGTTCAGGCTAACGACCAGCGTTAAAGCTTTTTCCTACTTGATGAGGAAAAGGGCCGCTCTTTGAACGAGAGCGGCCCTTTCGTTTTCCTCCGGCTCGACGGCGCTGGCCTTACTGGTAGAAGTAAGTCGTGCTCTTTCTTTGTTCCCACTCGATGCTGTCTATATTGTCCGCATCTTTCGCCATTATCTCCTCGCTCAGTTTATCCGTATTGGCGTTGCCGCTCATGCTGACGCAGTAGACAATCTTGCCCATCGGCTCGTCTGAATCTTCGCGGTTCAGTTCGCGTAGTTCCGTGCTGAGACCGTGGCGCGCGAAGACCAGCTTGAGCACTTCGTGCGTAGAGTCTACGTTTCGCGTTTCCACTTCAATATCCATCGTGCGGAAGACCTGCGCCGGCTCGAAGTATTCCAGAATCCAGAGCGTGAGGAGCACGAAGAGGCTCAGCAAGACCGCCAACTCCCAACGCCCGACGCCCGACGCCAGCCCGACGCCGAGACAGATGAGGAGAATGGTAATCTCTTTGGGGTCGCGGATGTTGGTGCGGAAGTTGATGAGCGAGGCGGCGGCGAAGATGCCGAAGGCGCGCGCCGTGCTGTCGCCCACAATCATCATCATCGCTGCCGCCACGACGGCGAGCAATATCTGCGTCTGGGCCACGTAAGGGTTGCGCTTGATGACCGGCACGCCGCGCCGCGGGCGAAAGGCCAAGAGCACCGCCAGAAGCGCAGCCAGCGAAAACTTAAGAGAGATTCTGGCGGTAATCGCGACCCAATTCGCGCGCGTCGTGTGCGTCGCGAGCGTTTCTTCCGGCGCGAAGAGTTCGGTCAGGAAAGAGCGCTGGGGTGCTGCGTTGTTCTGCACAGCAGGCGCAGGCTGCGCATCAGGGTCAGCACCCACAGGAGCCGCCGGCGCAGCCGTTGGCGCGGGAGCGCTCGCCGGTGCGGGCACCGAACGGTCGTGGAGCAGATAAGCGACCGCTCCGCTCCCGAGCAGGAAGGCGACGAAAGTCGCCACGAGAACCACACTCAGCTTATTCATGCCTCACCACCCATCACTAATTTTGAATAGCGCGCGGGCCGCACAGGCTCTACGGAAGCCGCAGAAAAATAGGAGAACGAAAGCGGTCGCTCCTCTTTTCTAGCCCGGCAGGTTGACCAGTTGGTTAATCTTGGCCCGCACCGCCCCGGTCAACAGTTGAACGTCTTCGTCGCTGTAGTTGGCCGCGCGGAAGGCGTCGCTAATCTGCTTATCGCTGAGGCGCGAAAGCAAACCGCCAATCCATTTGGCTTGCTCGACTGTGATGTTACTAAAGAGGCCGGAGTTTTTGCCGCTGTATGAAAACTTCACCCTGTTGCCTTCAACTCCCTCGACAAACTTGGTCTTGGCGTAGGACTCCGGTGAATTACGATTGCGCGAGAGAAAGCCTCCCGTTTTGCCGACGGTCGCGCCGAGGTCGCTGATGATGTAGCGCAACTCATCGCCTCTGCCATCTGTGCCGGGCACATGCAGTATGCGGTTATTGTCGTCCTTCAAATCCCAGTTGTTGAGCAGAGACATCAGGACAATCATGCCCTGAAATTCCTTCGTCCCCGAGAAGGGGTTGTTGGCCCAACTCCAATTATCAAGGCGCTTGACGCCTTCGGGCCGCGCCTCAAACTTGACGTTGGCGAAGCCTTTGCCCTCGCAGCGGTCGAATTTCTTGCCCGTTTCGGGCGCGCCTTGAATCTGCACGCAAGGGACCAGGTAATTGATTTCGGTCATGTAGCCCGCGGCCCAGACCAGCCGCACGGACGCCGCTTCAGACTGCGCCTCTTTGCCGAGTTTGGCGACCCAGATTTTTCCTGCACCGTCGCGCACGCGGTAGTTGGTCGAATAGCCGCCGCCCATTTGGTCTCTGATGAAGGTGACGCGCGAAAGGTCGGGCCTCATCCCTTGGCCGGGGCCTTCGAAGAGGTCGCGCGATTCAAGGTCAGTTGGCTCTTGCCACAGGACGGGCGTGCCCGTTGGCGGCGGTTTCTTTGTTTTTGATTTCTTTTGCGCCACCAGACCGGGCGGCGAAACACTCAGCAGCAGAAGCAAGATTGTTAAGGTAACTAATTTTCTCATTCTTCTCTCCGCAATCAGCAATGATGCTCCCGTTAGGGGAAAAGCGTTAAAAGTTTAGACTGACGCTGCCTTCAAAATGTAGCTGGCTGTCGAAGTCTTCCTCACCGGGCGCTCGCTTGACGCGCTCATACTTGCCATCGGTTCGCAAGACTCGCGCCTTCACGTTATCGCGCAGGTAGGCGGCCAGCACCACGTCTCTCAAATGCCTCTTCAACTGCGCATCGAGCACCGGCGTGACGACTTCAACGCGGCGGTCTAGGTTGCGCGACATCCAATCAGCCGAACCGATGTAAACGTCGTCGTCGCCGCCGTTGGCGAAATAGTAGATGCGGCTGTGTTCAAGAAAGCGCCCGACGACGCTGCGGACGTGGATGGTCTCGGAGAGGCCCGGGATGTCAGGACGCAGCATACAGGCTCCGCGCACGATTAAATCAATTTTGACGCCCGCCTGCGATGCCTTGTAAAGCGCTTCGATGATGTCAAAGTCCGTCAGGCGGTTGGTCTTCCCGATGATGCGCGCCGGACGCCCAGCACGCGCATGAGCGGTCTCGCGCTCGATGAGCGCCAGCATTCGCTCGCGCAAATTAACGGGCGCGACCAACAGGCGGTTATATTCCTTCTGCCGGGAAAAGCCCGTCAGGAAGTTGAAGAGGTCGGTGGCGTCGTCGCCGATTTTGGCGTCGGCGGTCAGCAAGCCTAAATCCGTGTAGACCTTCGAGGTCACTGGATTATAGTTGCCGGTCGCTATGTGCACGTAAGTTTGCAGGCCGTGCTTCTCGCGACGCACGATGAGCGCCACCTTGCAGTGGGTCTTTAGTCCCATCAAACCATAGACGACGTGCACGCCGGATTCTTCCAGCCTCTTGGCCCACTCTATGTTTCTCTCTTCATCAAAGCGCGCCTTGATTTCCACTACCGCCGTCACCTGCTTGCCGTCTTCGCTCGCCTCAATGAGCGCTTGCGGGATGGGAGAATGCCGGCCCGTGCGGTAGAGGCAGATTTTGATGGCGAGCACGTCAGGGTCTTTCGCTGCCGCATCAATAAAGTCTGTGACGGTCGTGTAAGACGTGTACGGATGATGAAGCAGGATGTCGCGCTTTTTGATAACGCTGAAGACCGATTTTTTCGTGGCGAGCGGCGCAGGCACGACCACTTGCAGAGGTTTGTCCTTTAGCTCCGGCGCGTCCAACTCATGGAGGCTCATCAAATCCGACACGGCGAGCGGCCAGTCCACGACATAAACGTCATCCGGCTCAAGCTTCAGCGCGTCGGTCAGATAATCAATCATCTCGCGCGGCATCGTCGCGGAGACTTCCAAGCGGACGGGCAGGCCGAAGCGCCGCTCGCGCAGCGATTGCTTAATGAGTCCTAAGAGGTCAGCCGCCTGGTCTTCCCTGATTTCCACGTCGGCGTCGCGCGTGACGCGGAAGAGGTGGCCCTTGCTGGACGACATGCGCGGAAACACGGAATGAATGTTGGCCTCAATCAACTCTTCGAGCAGCGTAAACTTTGTTTCGCCCTCACCGACGGGAACCAGGCGCGGAACGACCGGCGGAACTTTGATACGCACGAAACGAGTCTCGCCCTCGTCCCTCAACGCGCTGACAGACTCATGCTCCGGGTCTGGCTCGACCATTAAACCGATGTTGAGCGAGAGGCTGGAGATATATGGAAACGGGTGCGCCGGATCGACCGCCAGCGGCGTCAGCACCGGAAACACGCTCTTCATAAAATAGTCGTCGAGCACGCGCTTTTCCGCGTCGGAGAGCGATTCGTAAGGCGCGATGACGATGCCTTTGGCTTTGAGCCGTGGCAGCACGTCTTCGCGCAGGGAACGCATCTGCTGGTCAATCATCGGCAGCAGCCGTTCTCTAATGATTCGCAGTTGCTCGGAGGGCATCGCTTCGCCGGGCAGCAGCCCCAATTCTTCGCTGTCAAGCATCTCCTTCAGGCCGGAGACGCGCACCATGAAGAACTCATCCAGGTTGCTGGAAAAGATTGTCAGGAGCTTGAGCCGTTCGAGCAGCGGCACGGATTCGTCGAGCGCCTCTTCGAGCACGCGGCGCAAGAATTCCAGATGGCTCAGGTCGCGATTGAAGACGCACCACGCCAGCAGATATTCCGTCGGCGGCAGCTTCCCGGCTTGAGTTGTGTTGTCGGCATCGCCGCGCTCGTTGTTAAGTAAGGTTTGATTCTTGGGGGTCGTCATCCGGTTATCTCTTCAGTAAAGTAAGGCGCTTAGGCAAGACTTTCGACCGGGATTCTACAACAAACTCTCGAACTTCGGCGCACATCGCCTTGAGAGAACAGATGTTGCGGCGCAAAGCTCAAAGTAGGCCGGCCAGAGGAAAATTTGCTCCCTTTAATTTTCTAACCATACTACTCTTCGCGCTTGAGCGAGAAGGATAATAGTATAAGCTGACGTAAAGCAATCGATTTTATTGCGCGTCTCAGGAGGCAGAGCGCGCGCTTTCAGCGGTCAGGACGAATCGTAGACGCGGCGCGCCGGAACGCTCTTGAATTCCCTTGTTTCGATAATGTAAGCGGTCAGGCGATGGCCGTAGACGCAGCCCGTATCAAGCCCGATGGCTTTGGGGCCGCGGCGCGGTTCGTCCGCCACCCAGTGTCCGAAGAGGACGGTTTTTTCGCCGTTGTAAACGTAGTACCACGGTGTGCCTTCGTCGCTCGAAGGGTCTGGCCCGAGCGTGCGCAGTTGAGTCAGGTCGTCCGTGGTCTGCGAATGCAGCGCCACGTTGGGACGCAGGCCCGCGTGCACCACCAGATGAGTCCCCAAATCAATGATGAAGGGCAGGGCATTGAGATAAGGCAGATAGTGTTCCTTGTAGGGTTTTAGCTCCTTGTGCGTCTCTTTTTGCGAGGCTTTCAGTTCA
>CAZEZJ010000250.1:1643-7702 GCA_964516695.1 uncultured Blastocatellaceae bacterium | reverse complement strand
TTCCTGCGTCTTGTAGCCCGGGTCTAGATAGTCTTGAAACTCACGACCGAAATCTATCTCTTCAAACGAATCGCGCGACGCTTCGTCGCCGCCCATCTCCTCGCCCGTCTCGCTCGCCTCCGCTCCCGCGTCGCCCGCGACGTTGATTTCCGTCTCGGCATACATGGCGGCTGCGTCGGCGTCGCCCGCGCCGTTTGAGGCAGCGCCGTTTAAGCTGCTCTCGGCCTCGCCCGCCGGAATATCAAAACTGCCGGCCGCATCCGAGCTGGCGAGTTGGTCCAGAATGTTTTCGGACAATTCGCGCGTCTCGTCTTCGGAGGCAACCTCTTCCAAAACAGGGTTTTCCAACAACTGCTGCTGGATAAGGTCGCTGAGTTCGATGGTCGTCATCTGCAACATCTCGATGCGCTGGCGCAACTGCGGCGTCAGCACGAGACGTTGGCTCAAACCAAGCGTGAGTTTAGCGGACATACCTTAATCGTCTATTACGGACTGCTTTCTCGAATCTTAACGAATGAATTTTATCGTGAGCGCTTTTTCGGCGCGAGGAGATTATAACCGAAAAGGTCGCGAGTCGTCAGCAGTCAGTTTTCAGTTAGCCACATGATAGAGAAACCCGTGTCAGATTAGCAATCCATCGCCGCGCAAAAAATTCCCCGAAAACTAAGACCTGGAAAACACTCTTCACAGACTAAACCGCTCGCCCAGATAGAGGCGGCGCACTTCAGTATCGTTGACCAGGCTCTGCGGGTCGCCGGAGCGAAAGATGCTGCCTTCGGCCATGATGTAGGCGCGGTCTGTGACGCCGAGCGTTTCGCGGACGTTGTGGTCGGTAATCAGAATTCCGATGCCACGGTCGCGCAGGTAGAGTATCACGTTTTGAATATCATCAATGGCCTTCGGGTCAATGCCCGCGAAGGGTTCGTCCAGCAAAATATACTGCGGCTCGGTGGCGATGGCGCGCGCGATTTCCGTCCGGCGACGTTCTCCGCCCGAGAGCGCATCGCCGCGCGTGTTGCGCACGTGCGCGATGCCAAATTCTTCCAGCAGTTCTTCGAGCCGCTTGAATCTTTCGCGCCGCCGGAGGCGCATTGTTTCCAGCACCGCCAGGATGTTCTGCGCCGCCGTCATCCGGCGAAAGATGGAAGGCTCCTGCGGCAGGTAGCCCAATCCGAGGCGCGCTCTCAAGTACATCGGCAGCTTCGTCACGTCGCGCTCGGCCAATCGAATCGTTCCACGGTCGGGCCTTTCCAACCCCGTAATCATGTAAAAGGTCGTGGTCTTGCCCGCGCCGTTTGCGCCCAGCAGCCCGACCACTTCGCCCTGTTCGACGTAGAGGCTGACATCATCAACTACGAGCCGCTTGCCGTAATGCTTGTACAGACCGGAGGCGGAGAGCGCCGTCAGCGACGGCGTGCCATGAGAGGAGCGCTTCTCGACAGCCTTCCTGTCACGCGCCGTTGCCGCGCGCGCTTCCTTCAACTCCGAGACCGCATCCTCTGTTTGCGTACTACTCATAGGTTAAAACAAGTGATAAGTGATGGGTGATAGGTGATGAGTAACAGAAAGCGGATTTCTCTTATCACCTATCACCTATCACTCATCACCTGCTTTCTCACTGCTTCCTGATTTTATGAATCGAACGCACGCGGCCCGGTGATTGTGGGCCACGGGCATCGTCGGCGACAACTCTACTCTGGCGTAGATAGACAGTCAAACGACCCCCTTCGGTCGTTCCCTGTTCGGTATCAACGACGCGCGCCGGATTGCCTTTGAGCACGACCGTTTCATCCGCGGCGGTGAATTGCGCCCAGTCGCCGTTGCCCTGACGGCCCGGTTGCGTCACCACCACGTTGCGCTCAGCGATGGTCTTTTCGACCTCGTTCAGCTCTTTCAAGAGATAAACATCCGCGACGGCGCTTTGAATGCGCTCGGTGCCCTGCTTGATGTCAACCGTGCCTTCGTAATGAAGAATGCGGTCGGTGTCGGAGTAGGACATACGCTCGGCGGTCGCCAGCGCCGGAACGACCTCCGCGTTTTTCGAGCGAGCTTGATAGAGCACGCTCTGGACATGGCCGTCGCCTTCCATGCGCTTATTCTCGCGGTAGATGGTGATGCGGTCGGCCTTCACGAAATTGTCGTCCTGCCAGGCGCGAGCGCCGCCGGTGTAGATGGCCGTGCCCGTCAAATGACGAAACTCCGCGCGGTCGGAGACGATGAAGACAGGACTCTTCACTTTCGTAAACGGTGTTGCGCCGCCGGTCTGTTCCTGACTGTAGTAGGTGGTCGCGGTCTTGCCGCGCGTGAAAGAAACATCGTTGCGCGTGTCGGTATCAATCTCGACGGCCTTGGTGCGGGCGCGTGAATCCCAGACGACGGGTTCGCCGCCACGCAGGCGGATGATTTCGTCGGCGGCGGTGTAGGAAGCATTGGCTGCGCGACCGTTGCGGTCTTGCTCGTTGAATTTGGCATCTCCCTGCGCGTCCAAACGGTCAACGTCCTGCGTCTCGCGGATGAAGAGGGTGCTGATTTTCTGCGCGGTCATCGTGCGCACGCCGCGGTCGGCTGCCGGCTGGTGCGGCTCTATCAGCACGCGGCTTTCGCCGCCCGTGGCCGTAAAGTTTCGGGCGAGATTGTTCGTCTCGTAGAAGTCGCAATCAAAGCGCGGGGCGGTTAGAGTTTTACGGTCGCTCGCAACCGTTTTCTGGACAGGGTCAACGATTAGCTCGGCGTTGCCGACGGCCTCCGCCTTTTCCAAATCGCGTCCGGTCGTGCGCCAGAAGAGCTTGACGGCATCTGCGGTCAGTTGTTTATTCGCGGCGCGCGGGTCTGCCTCGCGCGACTTGGGAGCGGAGAGTTTGAGAACGGAGCGCCCGTCGGCGCGCATCTCCTTGAGCAGGCTGCGCTCGCCTTGTTTCTGAAAGTTAACTTCGAGCGCGTTGGGGCCAGTTAATTCCATTTGGGAATCGGCGTTGAGGCTATTGGCCTTCACGTCGCGCGAGGCGAGAGCGCGCTCAAGCTGCTGCTCCGGGTTGAAGAAGAAGTCCATGTCGGCGGAGCGCACTTCGACTGAGCGCCCCTCGGTCATCGAACGCAAATAGGAAGCGCCGCGCGCATCCATCTTCTGTAGCTTCTTCTGCTGGTTGAGCGTGGCCGCGAGCGTCTCGCCGCTCATCACGTCTTGGCCTTGCTCGGCGGTCGCCCCGCCCGTAAAGAGCAGGTGCATTGATGAATGGTCGAAGGCGGCGCGCGCCGAACGAATCAGCACGGGTTGCGCGCGTGCGCCCTTTTTGGCCGCAGCCGCCTTATCAGTTGTGGCTTCCGGCGCAACTGTGATTTCGACGGCGTTGCGTAGCTCAAGCTTCTTATTTTTAGCGTCCAACACGACGCCCGTGGCGCGTCCCGAAACATTCTGGCGCTCGAAAGTGACGGGGTCGTTTGTCTCGCCAATCTCGGTTTTCTGGTCGTAAGTAATCTTCTCTGTTTTAACTTTGAGGGCGTCGCGCGTTTCAAGATTCACGTCGCCGCTGAAGATAATCTTAGCGGTGGTCGAAGCGGGAGAAGACGGGTTGACGTTGGCGGCGGTCTGCGGCTTGTTCTGCTCGGTATTCTCCGGCAGGTAGATGGCGCGATGGGCCGCTATCTTATCGGGCTTATCACCGATGGCCGGATAGATTTCCAGATAAACTTCTTCCAACTCGTGATGGCCGTCAGCATAAGTCACGTCCGCCGCCGCCTTCACATACAAACGCAAGCGGTCGCCCTCCGTCACGCGTCGCTCATAGCCTTCGACGCGGCTCACCTCGGCCTTCGATAGCTCCGGCGTCTCGCCGCGCATTCGAAACGGCTCGTTATTACGCCGCTTATAATAAGAGACAACGACAAAGACGATGCCAGCGATGAGAATAAACAACGCCACGCCGCGCGCCACCAACGGCAAACGCGCCCGCAACCCAACAGCCACCGCTCTTCTTCGTCTAATCTCTTGCATATCAATTTAAGTGATAAGTGATGAGTGATAGGTGATAGGAAAAAGAAAGAGGTTTTCTCTTATCACCTATCACCTATGACCTATCACTGCTTTTCAAATCTTTGACGCACAACTGCAAGCGCGTGACACCCTGCCAGGTATTCGGCTCGACGGTGTAAGCCAGTTCGATGCGCGCGCCGGGTGCGAGCGTTTGCCCTTCGAGTTCTTCGACGCCGCTCCACCAGACGGCTTCGAGGGGGCGACCGTCCTGCCCGGCAAGGCGCAGCTTGAGGTGCTTGTCCTTCATCACGCGCGGCTCTGCGAGAAGGCGTAAGCCTCTGGTCATAAAGACCGGACGCTGATTGCCCGCGCCGTATGGTTCAAGCGAGCGCAGCTCTTCGGCCAAAGCGAGGGCCAGCGCTTCCGCTGGCAGCTCCGCGTCTATTAAGACGGTGGGCTGCAAATCCTCATCCTTGAGCAGGGCGGCGGCGTGCTCGTTTAAGCGGCGGCGCAATTCATCAATGTGTTCGCGTTTGATGGAGAGTCCGGCGGCGTGTGAATGGCCGCCGAATTTTTCGAAGAGGTCGGCGCAGGCCGTCAAGCCGTTCAATAGATGATAAGCCTCTATACTGCGCGCAGAGCCGTGGCCTATTCCGTTTTCCAGCGAGATGACGACGCAGGGACGATTGAGCTTTTCCGCTATCTTCGAGGCCGCGATACCGATGACGCCCCTATGCCAGTTGTCTCCGGCAATGACGGCGACATGCGTGTTTGTGCTGTCAATCGTCGCCCATTCAGCGAGAGCGAGTTTGACGAGTTCACTTTGAACCACCTGCCGCTCGCGGTTGCGCGAATCCAGATGACGGGCCAGGCGCGTCGCTTCATCATATTCCGTTGCCTCGAACAACTCGACGACGGCGCGGGCGGCGTCCATACGCCCGGCGGCGTTGATTCTTGGACCAAGACGAAAGCCTAAATCGTAGGCCGTCATGCCACGACCATCGCCGCAGCCCGCCACTTCCATCAGCGCACGCAAGCCCGGGTTGGTCGCCTGCGCGAGGTCGGAAAGCCCGAGCGCGACGATGGCGCGATTTTCTCCGACGAGCGGCGCAACGTCTGCGACCGTGCCGATGGCGACCATCTTCAAAAAGCCGCCGACTTTACTCTCCAGCCCGCGCTCGCGAAAGAGCGCGTGGGCCAATTTGAAGGCGACGCCCACACCCGCCAGATTCTTGTCGGGATATGAACAGCCGCGCTGGTTCGGGTTGAGCACAGCGTAGGCCGGAGGCGCTCCCTCGTCTTCATCGGGCAGGTGATGGTCAGTGACGATAACGTCGAGGCCGTTATCGCGCGCCCACACGAGCGGCTCGTGTGCGCGGATGCCGCAATCAACGCTGATGACGACCGTGTAGCCATCAGCCGCGGCTTTTTCCAGCGCCTCTTGCTGAATGCCGTAGCCTTCCGTGAAGCGATGCGGGACGTGAAAGCCCGTCTCAGCGCCGAGCAGCTTGAGGGCGCGACGAAGGACGACCGTTCCGGTCGTGCCGTCAACGTCATAATCGCCATAGACCAAAATCTTTTCGCCCTTCTCAATCGCGCGCAAGATACGCGCGACCGCTTCCGTCATGCCGAGCATCAGCGACGGGTCGTGTAGCTGTTCATGTGCAGGGCGTAGGAAGCGGCGGGCTGATTGTTCTTCCACGTAGCCGCGTGCGATGAGCAAGCCAGCGACAATGGGTGAAACGTTGAGTGCGCGTGCGAGCGTGGCCGCGCGGTGTGAGTCTTGCTCACGCACAATCCAACGTTTCGTTTTCATAAGCTTCACCCGTTATTCGGCAAACCAGCCGTGAGCGTCCAGCAATTTGACGCCGATGCGCTGCTTGCCGTCGGTCTCGTCTGTCCAGACGCCGTTGACTTCGGCGTCCAGCGCGCGACCGAACGGGGGCGTTAGCCGGACTACGTCACCGACGCCAACGTTCACGTCCGTCACCAGGGTTGCGCCGCCGCGACTGACCTTGATGGCTTCGGCTTGCACTTGGAACACTTCCCCGCCGGTGGTTTGGCCCGACAACTCGACGGAGAAATCAAC
>CAZEZJ010000250.1:0-1633 GCA_964516695.1 uncultured Blastocatellaceae bacterium | reverse complement strand
TGCGCGGGCGTTGCAGGCGAGCTTCTTCAACGCGTTTCGTATCTTCAGGCATCAAAACTTTCACCGCCTCTTCCGATTAGAATCAGACTTCTTCCCTGTTTGTGAAGAGGGGCGAGATAAGTTTACCGAATCTTTCGAATTATTGTTAGTGCCTCGGGTGCTTTGGGGCTGAGCGGCGGGCGCAGCCTGCTGTTGCTCGGCGGCGGCAGGCTCCGGCGACCCGCCCTGCGCTTGCAGCACGCCGCCCAGCAGCAGACCGATAATCACAAAGCCCACGAGCAGGCGATAACCGATGAAGATGCCCGTCGAATGCGTGCGCAGGAAACGCAACAGAAACCAGATTGAAGCATAGCCGACGATGCCTGAAACAATCACCGCCACCAAGAGGGGGCCAAAGTTTCCCTCCGGCAACAAATGTACGGCCTCCTTCAATTCGAGCAGGCCGCTGGCGGCAATCGCCGGAATCGAGAGCAGAAACGAGAAGCGTGCCGCCGTCTCACGTTTTTCGCCCGCGAACAGCCCGGCCATGATGGTCGTCCCAGAGCGGCTCGCGCCCGGCATCAACGACAAAACCTGCGCGCCGCCGACCGCCAGCGCGTCTTTGACGCCCAACTCGTTCATTCCACGCCGCTGCTTGCCTATCTTCTCCGCCAACAAGAGCAACAGGGCGACCACTATCATCATCGTCGCAATCAGCCACAAGTTCTTCGTCAGCGGCCCTTCGATGACCTTCTTGAGCAGCAGGCCCACGGTCGCAATCGGAATCGAGCCGATAATCACGAGCCATCCGAGCCAAGCTTCCTGCGAGAGACGGGGCGCGCTTGTGCCCGTCATCGTCATTTCCAAAGCGGCCTCGCTGCGGCGTCCACGAAGCAGCGCCAAATGGTCGCGAATGAAAGCCAGCGCGATATTCCAGACATCGCGCGCGAAATAGACGAGGACGGCGACGAGCGTTCCCAACTGTATGACGGCGATGATGGCCGTCGTCTGCTGGTCGCCTGCGCTGGCGTGCAGGCCCGTCGCGCGGCTCGCGAAAATCAGATGGGCCGTCGAGCTAATCGGGATGAATTCCGTGAGACCCTGAACGATACCGAGGATGATAGCTTGAAGAAAAGACATAGTTCGATTTTAGATTTTTGATTTGCGATTTTTGATTGGGCAGGGATTAGAAATTAATCAAAGAGTCTTCATCCGTATCCAATCGCAAATCTAAAATCAAAAATCGCAAATTCCTTTTATTCTCGATACGAGCGTTTAGAAACAATCCGGTCATAGAGCGGGATGGGAAAGAGCATGGCGGCGCGCACGATGCTCGCCAGTTGCCACGGAAACGCGCAAGACTTGCGGCGCGCTGCGATGGCGCGAACAATCTTTTTCGTCGCAGCGTCGAGTTCCATTAGGTAGGGCATCTTCACTTTGCGGCCAGCCGTCAAAGGCGTCTTGATAAAACCCGGGTGAATAATCGTCACGTCAACGCCCGTCCCGCGTAAATCCACCCTGACGCTCTCGAAGTAGGCCGACACAGCGGCCTTACTCGCGCAATAGACGGCGGACTTCGGCAGGCCGCGATAAGCCGAAAGACTCGAAATTGCGACCAACTGTCCAGCCCTGCGCGCCAGCATCTCAGGCAGCA
>CAZEZJ010000249.1:7369-7745 GCA_964516695.1 uncultured Blastocatellaceae bacterium | reverse complement strand
AAAAATCATTATCTTAAAACGGGTAGTGCTAGAGGTTGCGCGAGGCGCGCTCGCGCCTTCAAGAGCTTGGGCGCACGAGGCGAAAGCCCAGAGTGGGATGTGTCGTTGATGGCTTTTGCCAGTTGCGCACCGTGCCGGTGGCTGGCGTCTCGCGCATCTTAGTGGCGTAGGAGCCGCCGCGATAAACCATCATCTCCTGCTCTTCGGGCGGCACAGCTTTCCGGCTGCTGCCCGGGTACAGCGAGGCGATGTGGCCGTCCTCGCCCAGGCCCAGCAGCACCACGTCGGCGGGCAGCAGCGCGGCGATCGCCGCCTCGGCGGCCTCGGCGGCCTCCTCCGGCGTCGCCGCCGGCGACCACAGCGGGACGAAGGCCGC
>CAZEZJ010000249.1:5433-7359 GCA_964516695.1 uncultured Blastocatellaceae bacterium | reverse complement strand
CCACTCCCAGACGGTGCCGATGAGGTCAACGACGCCCCAGCGGTTTTTACCGTTGGGCAGAGCGCCGACGGGTTTGGGCGAAGCCTCGTCGATAATCGCCCGTCCCTGTTCCCAACTATTGCCCCACGGATAGAGGTCATTCTGCTCGCCGTTGCGGGCCGCAAACTCCCATTCCTCTTCGGTCGGCAAACGATATGTGACCTTATCACGCTTCGAGCGCCAGGCCGCAAACGCCACCGCGTCTTCATATGAAATGTTCGTCACGGGCCATTGTTCCTGCCCCGAGAGCGGCTTGTCGTTGGACCAGTGGCTCGGCGCTTTATACTTGGTCTCGCTGACAAACAGTTCATACTCGGCGTTTGTCACTTCCGTCCGGTCCATCGCAAAGGCATTAACCTTGACCGAGTGCGCAGGGGCTTCGAGGATTGAGGCTCCGCTGCGCCCCATCATAAAACTGCCGCCCGGCATCTCAACCAGGTCGGGCTTGATGACAGCCTTTTGCTGTTGCTGGCCGCCGCCGCCCTGCCCGCCCGAATTCTGGTTGACGTTTGCGGTCGCGGGCTGCTTCAGAAACAGGAAATATACGCCGATTCCACTTCCGATAAGAAGGACGGCCAACACGACTAGAACGACTGGCAGCGCCAGCTTTTTCGCCGGAGCAGGAGCGATGGTGCTCGTGCCCGGCATGGAACTTTGAAACTGCTGCTGGTGGCTGTGCAAGGCAGGCTGCGGGCTTGGCTGCCAGTTCGTTTGCTGGCTCGCGACGGGGATGCTGCCCGCGTCCATCTTGCCTGTCATCACGCCCTGCCGCTGTTGCTGCGTGGTTTCAATATCGGAAGCCGTCAGCGGTCGGGTCTCGTATCTGGCGGCGACTGTTCGCTCCTCCTGCTCTTCCAGCTCCTGCTGCTCGCGCGCCGCACGCTCGGCAGCCTCCTTGCGCTCGGCTTCCTCTCGCTCTCGTCGCTCCCGCTCACGGCGCTCGGCCTCTGCGGCGGCTTGGCGCTTAGCTTCGAGCGCAGCCGCTTGACGCCGCGCCTCCTCTTCGGCGCGTTGCCGCTCCTGCTCCGCGGCCAGCCGTCTTGCTTCTTCTTCAGCGCGCTCTCGTTCTTCCGCTTCCGCACGCTGGCGCGCAGCCTCGGCCTCAGCCTTTCGCTTGGCCTCAGCTTCAGCCTTTTGTCTGGCTTCCTCCGCGGCTTTGGCACGCGCTTCCTCTTCGGCCTTGAGCCGCGCCTCTTCTTCGGCCTTTAGTCTAGCTTCTTCCTCGGCCTTGCGGCGGGCTTCCTCTTCGGCCAGCCGGCGTTCTTCCGCCAGTCGCCGGCGTTCTTCTTCTTCGCGCTGGCGGGCAGCGGCCTGTGCCTGCAAGCGCGCCTGCTCTTCGCGTTCTAACTCCTCGCGCGCGATGCGGTCGCGCTGCTCGCGTTCGCGATGTTCCTGCTCTTCGAGTTCCAGTTCGCTTAGTTGAGCCTCAAAGGAGATAACGCTCGGCTGGTGTGGGGCTTCGTTGCGCGTGCCGGAACTGATAGTGCCCGCGAGCGGGTCGCCTATTGACGGCAGTTGGCCCGACGGCATCAAGCTTTGGAGGCGCGCCTCAACGCGGCACTCGCCGCCGCTGCATTCTATCTGCTGCTCCCACTCGGCATAACCGTCATGCAGGATACGCACGGAATGCTGGCCCGGCATCATGTCCGGCACGACGAGCAGGCCCGCTTGGTCTGACGCGCCGACGGAGACGTTGTTGACGAAAACGCGCGCGTGCGGCGGGTTCGTCTGCACGCGCAAGAGCGTCATCTCGCGCGACTGCAAAAGCGGCCCCGAAGAACGCAGGGGCGGCTGAGGCGCGATGCTCGCTTGCGATTGCGCGCCCATTGGCCCAAGCGAAGTGCTCTTTAAGGCGGCGGTCACGACCGCCACGGCTTCGCGCAGTTC